>NZ_JADZGI010000003.1 GCF_015865035.1 Novosphingobium aureum
CCCGGCTCACCGCCGGTATAGTCGTAGTCCCAGCGCGCGGTGTGGAACAGCTTGCCCCTGAATCTGTCGATCCCCTCGAGCGAAGGCAGCTTGGGCATGTTGAGCACGCCATTGGCCATGACCACGAACCGCGCGGCGATGGCATCGCCCCGATTGGTCCCGACCTGCCAGCGGCTCGCCCGCTCGTCCCACACCAGCGAAGTGACCTGGGTATGGAACACACCCTTGTCGGCAAAGCCGAACTGCTCGGCGATCTGGCGGATATAGCCCTGGATTTCCCAGCCGTCGGCGAACTTCTTGGAAGGGACGAAGCCGGTTTCCTCGAGCAGCGGCAGGTAGCAGTAGGCATCGTTGTCGCACTGGATGCCGGGATAGCGGTTCCAGTACCAGACCCCGCCGAAATCGCCCGCGGTATCGAGCATGAGGAAGTCCTCGACGCCCTGCCTGACCAGTTGCGTTGCGGCCAGCGTTCCGCCGAAGCCGCAGCCCAGCACGACCACGTCGACCGCCTTCTCGATCGGCTCGCGCGCAGCGACCTCGACGTGGGGGTCGATCGAATAGTCGGGCAGCGAACCTTCGGGCGAGACATAGGCAGCCTGCCCTCGCTTGCCGAGACGACGTTCACGCTCGTAGGCGTAGCGTGCCTTCATCGCCTCGACATCGATGTCCTCGATCGGCGGTACGTTGCTCTTGGTCAGTGCCATGTCGTTTCCTCTGCCCGCCTTGCGGGCCTGTGTGCCCCGGACGCTCGATGAGTCCCGTGTTCCTGGCCCTTGATACCGCTTGCGAGAGCGAAATTGCGCGATGCCTTGCCTCCCCGGCGCGTTATCGCTTGGGCGATAGGCATGGCCCGAGACCCGATCGGGTAAGGCCCTGAGAGTTCAGGCCCTGAGAGTTCAGGCCTTGCGCACGTATGTCGCTTCGTCCGGACCGGGCCGCTGCGGGAACACCCCGTAGTCGGGCGTGTCGACCAGCGGGGCCGAGAGGTCGATCGGGCCGCGGTACTTGAAGCTCCAGAAGCGTTCGGCAAAACGCCAGCGCCCATCCTGCTCGACGTAGCGATCGTGGTACTGCCCGAAGGTGATGAACTGGGTGCCATCGGGCATCCACGCGAATTCCGTCATGCCGAGGCGGCCCAGCACCGCATCGCCCTCCTGCGCCGCTTCGAGGATCGGCAAGCCGGTCACGAGGTGGATGCGCGTGCAGCGTCCGAGCAATGCGCCGCAGCCCACCTCGATCGCGGCGCGACCTTCCATCTGCAGCCCGGCGATCTTCCACCACCCCTCGCGCGACCAGCATGCCGCGAACTCGCCCGCGTCCTGTCGCCAGACCGCATCGGCAAAGCGGGCGTGCAGCTGGCGGATGCCGAAATCGGCGGCGATCATGTCGATGGCCATGTTCTCTCCTTTTCCCGGCCTTACCGCTCAGGCCAAGTTGCCAAGACCGGCACCATGGCGCGCGGCGATGAAACCGAAGGTCAGCGAGGGCCCGATGCTCGAACCTGCGCCGGCATAGACATTGCCCATGACCGAGGCGGTCGAGGTGCCGGTGGCATAGAGCCCGGCGATCACCGAACCGTCGGGGCGCAGCACACGCGCCCATTCGTCCGTCACCGCGCCGCCATAGGTACTGACGTCTCCCGGCACGACCGGCACCGCGTAGAACGGGCCCTTCTCGATGGTTCCGCGCGCCGGGTCATCGGCATAGGGATCGCCGACGAAGTGGCACCCGTCGTAGCGCCGCTCGCCCCGCGCGAAGTCGGCATCGTGGCCGGCATGCACGAAGCCGTTCCAGCGCGCGACGCTGGCACCAAGCGCGGCCGGCTCGACGCCGATGCTCGCGGCAAGGCCCTCGATGGTATCGGCCTTGTGCAGGTAGCCCGCTTCCAGCCAGCCCTTGGGGATCTTCTTGTCGATGAACTTGTCGGCGACCTTGTACTTCTCGACGAACTGGCGGTCGAAGATCGCCCAGCTCGGTATGGCCGGAACGCTTTCATTCCGGCGCAGCATGGTCTCGCAGTAAAGCTCGTAGGAGCCGCCCTCGTTCATGTAGCGCTGCCCCGACTGGTCGACAAGGATCGCGTGGGGCTTGCCGGTCAGGCTCTGCGCGCCGGGCAGGACGTAGTCGTTCTCGGTCCCCGGCGCGATGGTGGTCTGGAAACCGACCATCTGGTCCATCTGTGCGAGCTGCGCGCCGATCCGCTCCATCTCGCGGTGCAGGTCTCCGGTATCGCCCTCGGGCACGAGGCTCCACTCGGCGCGGGTGCCGGGCATGTAGCGATCGCGCATCGCCTGATCCTTGCCGAAGCCCCCGGCATTGACCAGGACGCCGAGCCGCGCACCCACGGTGCCGGACCCGCGCGCGCCCTCGACCCGCACCCCGGTAACCCGTTCGGCTCCGGTCTCGTCGCGCCCGCGCACAAGCTCGGTAACAGCGCTGTCGAAGCGTATCTCGACACCCTTCTCGAGCGCCGCCTTGAACATGCGCCCCTGCAACGCCGCCCCTGCCGTGGTGAAGGAACGGCCCAGCAACTTGTCGCGCACGGTGCGCAGCGCGACACGCAGCAGCATCTTCTTCGCATCGGGATTGGTGCGCATGTGACCCATCCTCGCGGCATCGCCGAGCAGGACGTTGAACTCGGCAAAACCCTTGCGCAGACGCTTGCGCATCTCGCCCAGCTGCCTGGTGTCGAAAGGCTCGGCCACTACGGTGCGGCTCGTCTTGCAGCCACCGGGGAGCTCGTCGTAGTAGTCGGGCCAGAAATCGGGCCCGCGCCTCAGGGCTACGCCTTGTGCGACGAGGAAATCCACCGCCCGCGGCCCGTTCTCGAGATAGGCGCGCCGCTTGATCCGCGAGGTTCCCGGCGCGGCCCCGCCGTCCAGTTCCTGCAGCGCGTCGAGATAGGTCTCCGCCTTCTCGAGCGTATCGTCCTCGCCCTCTGCCAGCATGAAGGGATTGGCGGGAATCCACATCACCCCGCCGGACTTGGCCGTGGTGCCCCCGGCAAAGGCGGTTTTCTCGAGGATCAGCACCGAGTGGCCCGCAGCGCGCATCACCAGCGCCGAGGCGAACGAGCCCGCGCCGCTGCCCACGACGACCCAGTCGAAGCTTTCCTCGAAGCTGTGCGTAGCCTCGCTCACGGCTCAGCCCGGCTTCTTCGGAAGCGCGATCTTCGCGCTCCCGCTGGCCATGACCGTGCCGAGCTGGTTTGCCATGCGGTGTTTGACGTGAACGAGGTGCGTGCCGTCGGCCTCGACGGTCTTGTCGGTCACCTCGGCGGTCTGGATGGTGACATCGCCGGTCAGCGCCGGACCGCGATAATTCGCCAGCGAATGCACCACGCGGCCATGCTCGCCCGCCCATCCGGCGAGGAAATCGGTGATCCACGAGCCCATCGAGGCGCCGTATCCATAGCCGCGCGGCATGCCGATACGACGCGCCCACTCGGGATTGAGGTGTCCGCGCGAGGGGCCGTAGTAGGCGCCGTCGGTGATCTCGGGGTTGACCAGAACCATGTCGGGGTCGTTCTCGTAGCCCGCCATCTCGCGGGTGAAGCCCATCGCCTCGAGGTCCTGCTTGCGAAACTTTATCGCACCCCAGATCGACATGTAGAACGCGCGCCATTCGGTCGCGAAGCTGGCGAGGCTGTGCGGGCCGAAGACCCGCTCGGGGAGCACGTCGCCAACGGTCACGTCATCCCACCAGCGCTCCTTGTGCCCGAGATCGTGGAGCGCCTCGATCCAGGTGAACTTGCGCTTCTCGAGCGCCTCGAGATCGTCCGCGCTCCACACCGGGTCCTCGGCATTGCTGAGGTCGGTGCTCGCCCCGCCCGCTGCCGCGCTGTAGCGGATCGTGGTCGAGCGCTGGGTGGCGATCTCCTCGCCATGCTGGTTGGTGTAGATGTTGTCACCGCGCTGGAAACAGGTCGGCCCCGCGAAGCCGGTTTCCTTGACGGTATAGTCGAACGGCACGCGCAGCACCGAGATCCGGTCGCCGGGACGGATCTTCACATCGTTGAAGAACCATTCGTCGCCGCCGAACAGCAGGTGCGATTCGGGAATGCGCCCGACGCAGGCAGGCGCCGCGCCGTGGCCGTCGTCGCAGGCGATGGCAAAGCTCTGCGGCGCGATCAGGCCTGCGAACCGGCTCTCTGCGGCAAAGTCGGGATCGTAGTGCAGGCGGTTGGGGTAGTGCATCGCGTGAACCCAGCGGCGCACGTCATTGGCCGCGATCGGCTCACGCAGCTGCGAACTCTCGATCGGCTTGCCGAGGTACTGGTCGATGTCGCTGGTATCGAAGGTCTGCGTAGCCAAGCGCCTGCTCCCGTTGCCTGCCCCTCTCGAGGGCCTTTTGCCCGAGTGGTCATGCCGCGCGTGCCTTAGGGCAACCGCGCGAGCGGCTTTATCGGCACGGCGATACCGCCTGCGCGGCGCACAGGGCGCGCACTGCGGCGCGGTCTGTCTTGAACGAGACAGTGCGCGGCAGCGCATCGACCAGCGCCCAGCGCGCGGGAACCTGCGTTGCGGCGAGATGCTGGCGGGCGTGCGCATCGAGTGCCTCGATGCTGGGCGGCGCAGCGCGGTCACGCGGCACCACCGCCGCCACCGGCAGTTCGTGCAACCGTTCGTCGGGCAGCCCGACGAGACAGGCCTCGGCAACTTGCGGATGGGCGCGCAGCACCTGCTCGACCGTTTCGGGGACGATCTTGAAGCCGCCGCGCATCACCGCGCCGTCGGCGCGTCCGCGCAGGAACAGGAACCCGTCGCCATCTAGCAGGCCAAGGTCAGAGGTCGCGATCCATTCGGGCCCCATGCGCGGCGATACCACCTCGACCAGCCCCACCTCGCCCGCTGCGGCCAGCGCGCCGTCTGCCTCCCTGCGGATGCGCAGCCTCGCACCCCCGAAGGGGCGGCCCACGCTTTGCGCCTTGTCCGCGCCGAATTCGCGCAGCAGGTCGAGCGACATCGCCGTGACCGGCCCGCCGAACTCGGTCGCGCCGTAAGTCTGTAGGACAGGGATCCCGTAGGTTTCCTCGAAGCGCTGGCGCACCGCGGGATCGACCGGGGCCGCCCCGGTCGAGAACGAGGCGAGCGATGCGAGGTCCTCGCGCGCGATGCCCTGCTCGAGGATCATCGCCAGCGCCGCAGGCGGAGCGCCACCGGCAGCAGGCCTGTACTCGACGACATAGTCACGCCAGGCCGCGACACTGAAGCGCTCGAGCAGCACCACCGGCGCGCCGCGAAGGAAACTCATCGCCAGGGAATAGAGCCCCGAGATATTGCTGAGCGGAAAACACAGCAGCGTCGGCGGCGGATCGTGCGCCCGAGCCCCGGCCGCTCGCGCATTGGCAAGCGCTTCCCCTTGCCGAACGTAGCCGAGCACGACTCGGTGCCCGATCGCAAAAGGCTTGGGCTGCCCGGTCGTGCCGCTCGTCAGGATCTCGATCGCGGGCGCCCCCGAGGTGCCCGCAGTGGTGCAGCTCGCGGCCCCCTCGAGCACTGCCGCACCTTCACCCGACAGCGTTCCGTCGCCCGGCAAGGCGATCCCGGCCATGCCCCGCGCCTGCAGCTCGGCTACGACCGGCGCACAAAAGTCGCGCGCCTCCATCACCAGCGCCGCCGCCCCGGTTGCCGCCAGTTGCCCGGCGAGCGCCTCGCCCGACTGGAAGGGATAGAGCATCCGGATGCGTCGGCCCGAGCCGAGCAGCGGCAGGAAGGCGGCGAGTGAGGCCGGGCTGTTGCGCGGGGCGAAGGCGACCGGCGCATCCCGGGCGACACCCGCCCTTTCCAGCGCGGTGTCGAGCGACGCGGCCAGCGCGCGGATCGCGTCCCATCCGATCCATGCCCCTTCGAACCGGATCGCCGGACCCTCGCAGCAAAGCGTCCTGTGACAGACCCCGGCAAGCGCCGCGATGGCCTCGCTATCGTGCTCGTTTGCGATCTCGCTCATCCGAGCAAGGCTAGTCCCGGGCCCGAGGCTGGCGAAAGGGGACTTGCCGCGCGCGGGCAAAAGCATCGCCGGTGCGTTTCGCGCAGACCCGCCGAGCGCGCAGTCTCGCCGCAACAGACAAGCAAATCGGGAGACCGGGCGCCAGGAGCCCGGCCATGATGGGAGAGCCAGCGATGAAACCGCTCAAGATCGTTCAATGGACGACCGGCAAGGTCGGCACTTGCGCCTTGCGTGCCATACTCGACGATCCACGCCTCACGCTGCTCGGCGTCTACGCCTATTCCGCCGAGAAGGCCGGACGCGATGCCGGCAGCCTGTGCGGCCGGCCCGACTGCGGCGTGCTTGCCAGCGACGACGTCGAAGCGCTGATCGCACTTTCCCCGGACGCGGTGGTCTACACCCCGTTCATGGCCGATCTCGACCATCTCGAAAGCCTGCTGCGCGCCGGGATCGACGTCGTCAGCACCAACCTGCTGCTCAATTGTGGCGGCCTTGTCGGTGCGACCCGCGAACGGCTCGAGGCGGCCTGTGCGGCAGGAGGTTCATCGCTGCTGGTGACCGGGGTCAACCCGGGCTGGATCAACCACGTCACAGCCTCGCTGACGGCGGTATGCCGCGAGCTCGATTGCGTCACCATCGCCGAATCCACTGACGTCTCCAACTACGCCTCGAAGGAGACCTGGGACGCGATGGGCATCGGGCGCAGCGAGACCGATGCGCAAGTGCTCGCCGTGGCACAAGGCGCGATGGTCTCGTTCCGCGATGCCGCGCTGGGCCTTGCCCGCTCGCTCGGGCTCGAACTCGACGAACTCGATTTCACCATCGAACACGCTCGCGCGGCCCGCGACGTCGATCTTGGCTTCATGCAGATCGCACAAGGCAGCTACGGGGCATTGCGCTCGGCATGGGTGGGGCGGATCGACGGCAAGCCGGTCGTCACGACCAGCGTCGCCTGGTACCTGACGCCCGCGCTCGAAGAGGACTGGCACTTCGACGACGAGCATTACCACGTCTCTATCACCGGCGAGCCGGGCGTCGATGTGCGGATCAGGTTCGTCGCCCCGCAATGGAGCGGCGGCGACTGGAGCGTGCTCACCGCCCTGCCCGCGGTCAACGCGATCGGCGAGGTCGTGTGCGCGCGGCCCGGCATCCTCGGGCTTGAGGACATCGGCCTGGTCGCCGCACCAGCAGGCGAATGGCGCAAGGCCAGCGCCGCCGGCTGAGACGGCGCGCTTGCAGCAGCGCCAGCAAAGGTGGCGAAAAGCATTGAGACGGGACGGGCGCCATGCGACCACAAGTGTCCGTTCACACCGCGATCTGTTCGGCAGCGGCACGGATATGTCGACAAGTTCATGGGACGATACGTTTTTTCTTTGACCTTTCAGTCGCGGTCATTTCATCTGCCGGGCATCAGTTCCTTCCCTTGTTCCGGATAGTCTCATGCGCCCCGTCCTGGTCACGCCATTGCTTGCCCTCTCGCTCGTGCTGGGTGCTTGCGGCGGAGGCGATGGCGGTTCGGGCACCGTTGCGAACGGGGGAGGCAGCGCCACGCCGACGCCGAGCCCCACGCCCACGCCGACCAGCAGCGCCTGCTCGCTGTCCGAGCGACAGGCCTGGGCGCTCGCTGCCCTGCAGGAATGGTATCTCTTCCCCGACCAGCTCGACAGCTCGGTCGATCCCGATGCCTACACCGACCTGCAAAGCTACATCGACGCGCTCGTCGCGCCCGCTCGGGCGCAGTCGAAGGACCGCTACTTCACGTACGTGACCTCGATCGAGGAAGAAAACGCCTACTATTCCTCGGGCGAGACCGCGGGTCTGGGCGTGCGGCTGGGCTTCGACTATTCCGCGGGGCGTCTCTTCGTGATCGAGGCCTACGAGAGCGGCCCTGCCTATCCGCTCGGCTTCGACCGTGGCACCGAGATCGTCTCGATCGGCACCAGCCCCGCCAACCTGCAGACGGTGTCATCGCTCTTTGCCAGCGGCGGCATCGATGCCGTCAGCGCGGCGATGGGTGGTTCGGCAGCGGGCACCACCCGCACCTTCCAGATCCGCCAGCTCGACAGTTCCCTCTCGACCGTCAGCGTCACCAAGCGCAATTTCGAGCTCGCCCCGCTCTCGCCGCGCTATGGCTACAAGGTCATGACCAGCAATGGCCGGCGCTACGGCTACGTCAACCTGCGGACCTTCGTCGATACCGCCGAGCCGGCCTTGCGCGAAGCCTTTGCAGAGTTCCGCGCCCAGGGCGTCACCGAGGTCGTGGTCGATCTTCGCTATAACGGCGGCGGGCTGATCTCGGTCGCGGAAACCTTCTCGAACCTGCTCAACCGCGGACGTTCGGGCGCGGTCATGAGCTATACCCGGTTCCGCGATTCCAAGTCGGATTACAACGAGACGGCCTATTTCAGCGCTGAGAACTCGGCCATCGCGGCGACCCGCGTCGCCTTTATCGGCACCGGCAGCACCGCATCGTCCAGCGAACTGGTGATGAACGCGCAAAAGCCCTACCTGCCCAACGACGTGGCGCTGATCGGCGACAACACTTACGGCAAGCCGGTCGGCCAGATCGGGCTCGACTATTCCGCCTGCGACGATCGCCTGCGCGTGGTCGCCCTGCGCACCGAGAACGCGGCCAACGAAGGCGACTACTATACAGGGCTAGCCAGCACCTATCCCGCGACCTGCCGCGCCGTCGACAACATCGGCTACCAGCTCGGCGATGCCGCCGATCCCATGGTCATGGCCGCAAGCGGGTTCCTGAGCGGAGCCAGCTGCACCGCGATCGGCGCGGCCCCGGGCGGCATCGCCACCCAGTCGGTCAGGTCTGCCGCGACGCGCAGGCCGCTCGAGGCACAGGACCCCAACTTCGCCCAGCGCGAGTTGCCGGGGCTGTTCTGACCGTTCTCTTGCGAGGCGGCGGAGGCGGCATGGCACTTGTTGCACGACTTAAGTCTGGCGAGGCTCTTGGCGACAGGGTGTTGAAAGTCGACCACGCCGGAGAGCACGGCGCGGTATGCATCTACACGGCCCAAATCTGGCTAGCGCGCTGGCGGGCGCCAGACATGGTGAACGAACTTGCCCATTTCCGCGATCATGAACGAGGTCACCGTGCTCGATTTGGTGCCGTCCTCGAGGCTCGCGGACTACGAAGATGCCGAAGCTATCACTTGTGCGCGATTGGCGGCTTTGCACTTGGCATGGCTACGGGGCTGCTTGGCCGAGGTGCAATTGCAGCGACGACTGTCGCCGTTGAGCGGGTCGTCCTTCGCCATCTCCATGAACAAATTGAGGCGCTTGAGGCGGTCGATGGCGAAGCGACATTTGCGCTGCGTCAGATCATCGCGGAAGAACAGCAGCACCACGACATATCAGCTGCCCGCACATCAGTTGGATCGCGATGTTTCAAGGTCGTCAACGCGATTGTCGCCGCCTCGACAGAAGCTGTTATCTGGCTCGGGATGCGGCTTTAGGCCAGACGTCGACTGACGCTCGAATCCCAGCCGCGCGGGTCCAGGCGAGCTAGTGATCGTCATCCTCGATCAGGCCCAGATCCGTGTGGCCGAGCCTGACCGGCACCAGCGGCACGCCGGGGACCGTCACCGGGAGGGCAAGGATCGCTCCCGGAACGGCGACGAACAGCGTGCGCAGCCCTTCGCCGCCAAAGGCAATCGCGCTCACCGCGCTGGCGGGAACCGCGATCTCGTCCAGAACCGCGCCGTCGGGTGCCAGCCGCACCAATGCGGCCTGCGCATCGGAGCTGCCCGAAAGCGCCACCCACAAGGCTCCTGTGCCGTCGAGCGCCATGTCCTGCGGCTCGCCCGAAGAGGCGGGCAAACTGAAGCGCGGCTCGCCAGCCGAGAGCGCTGCGGCAGGGCTCACGCGGTAGGCCTCGATCGTGCGCGCGGGTCCATTGGCGTGGAACAGCGTGCGCCCGTCTGCCGAGACCGCGAGCCCGCCCGGACGCGTGCGGTCAAACAGCGAAGGCACCATGCGCGCATCATGGTAGCGATAGACGCGCCCCTCCCCGCCCGCACGCCGGTCGCGCGCGACGAACCACAGGCGGCCGAGCGCATCGACCGTGGCGCTGGCGGTGGCGAGGTGTGCGGGCATGTCGATGCGGATTTCGAGCGCGCTGCGGCCCTCCCCGTCGATGCGCACGAGATCCGCGCCGTTGCCGATCAGCAATTCGCCCTCGCTAGTGGGAAAGCAGAAGCTGGGAGAACCGGGGACGCCGAGAAACGCCATGGCCCTGCTCGCCGGATCGAGACTGGCGATGCGCCCGCCCGCCGGATCGCAGACCAGCAGGCTGCCCGCCGCATCGAGCCATGCCAGACCGACCGGCTGCGCGATGTCGCCGCGCCAGATCTCGTGCAGGTCGCCCGCGCTCATGCGCTGTCCCTCACGCCACCGGCTCGGCGATCATGCCTGCCAGCCGCTCGCGCACAATGCGCTCGGCATCGCGGACCATGCGCGCGAGCAGCTCGGCGCAGGTGGGGATGTCCTTGATCAGGCCTTGCACCTGCCCGGCCCAGACCAGCCCGGCATTGATGTCGCCGCTTTCCAGCGCGGTGCGGCCGCGTGCGCCCGAGACGAGTGGCTGGATATCCGCGAACGCGCTGCCCGGCTCCGCCGAGATGCGCACGACCTCGTCGGAGACGCCGTTTCTCGCGACGCGCCCGGTGTTCTTGAACTTGCGGAAAATGAGGTTGGTGCCGCGCTCGTCGTTCTCGACGATGAAGCGCTTGATGTTGTCGTGGATGGGGGCCTCCACCGTAGCGCAGAAGCGCGTGCCCATGTTGACCCCTTCCGCTCCCAGCGCGAGCGCGGCGGCAAGCCCGCGACCATCGCCGATGCCCCCGCTCGCGAGCATCGGGATGGTCACTTGGTCGGCGGCGGCCGGGATCAGGATCAGCCCGGGAATGTCGTCCTCGCCGGGATGGCCTGCGCATTCGAAACCGTCGATCGAGATCACGTCGACGCCCATGCGCTGCGCCGAGAGCGCGTGGCGCACCGCGGTGCACTTGTGCAGCACGGTGATGCCGTGCTCCTTGAAGTGGTCGACGTGCTCCTGCGGCTTGTAACCCGCGGTCTCGACAATCTTGACCCCGCTGTCGATGATCGCCTTGCGGTATTCGGCGTAAGGCGGCGGACTGACCGAGGGCAGGATGGTGAGGTTCACGCCAAAGGGCTTGTCGGTCATCGACCGGCAGCGCTCGATCTCGCGGCGCAGGTCGTCGGGGCTGGGCTGGGTCAGCGCGGTGAGGATGCCCAGCCCGCCTGCGTTCGAGACCGCGCTCGCCAGCTCGGCGCGCCCGACCCACATCATCCCGCCCTGCACGATCGGGTGCTCGATGCCGAGCATTTCGGTAATCCGGGTTCTCAGAGCCATTACAATGCCTCCACGATGGTTACGTTGGCCATGCCCCCGCCCTCGCACATGGTCTGGAGGCCATAGCGGCCCCCGCGTGCCCGCAGCGCGTGGACGAGAGTGGTCATGAGCTTGGTGCCGCTCGCACCGAGCGGGTGGCCGAGCGCGATCGCCCCGCCATTGACATTGAGCCTGTCCGGGTCGGCGCCCAGAGCCTTGAGCCATGCCATCGGGATCGAGGCGAAGGCCTCGTTGACTTCGAACAGGTCGATGTCGGCAAGCGACATGCCCGCCTTTTCGAGCGCCAGGCGCGTGGCGCGCAAGGGCTCCTCGAGCATCACCACCGGGTCACCGGCTGTAACGGAAAAATGATGGATGCGCGCTATGGGGGTGAGGCCATGGGTCTTCATCGCCGCCTCGCTCGCCACCAGCACGCCCGAGGCGCCGTCGGTCATCTGACTGGCATTGCCCGCAGTGATCGTGCCGCCCTCGGCGAGCGGATCGAGCGAGCCCAGCTTCTCGAGGCTCGCATCGAAGCGCACGCCCTCGTCCTGCGCGAAGGGGCCCGCTTCGGTCTGTACCGCAGCGATCTCCGCGGCGAAGGCCCCTGCCTCGATAGCGGCGGCGGCCTTGCGGTGGCTTTCCAGCGCGAAGCGGTCCATGTCCTCGCGCGTGAAGCCGTGCTTGTCGGCGATCATCTGCGCGCCGGTGAACTGGCTGAAGGCACTGACCCCGTAGCGCTGCTGGATCGAGGGCGCGAAGGGGCCGGCGCCGATCCCGGCCTTTTCGTAGACCGACATGTTCGAGAACATCGGCACGCGGGTCATGCTCTCGGTGCCCGCGGCGATCACGAGGTCCTGCGTGCCCGACATCACCGCCTGCGCGGCGAACTGCAGCGCCTGCTGCGAGGAACCGCACTGCCTGTCGATGGTGACCGAAGGCACGCTGTCGGGCAGGCTCGATGCCAGCACGCAGTTGCGCCCGAAGGCGAAGGCCTGCTCGCCGCCTTGCGTGACGCAGCCCATCAGCACGTCCTCGATCGCGGCAGGATCGATGCCCGACCGCGCCACCAGCGCATCGAGCACGACCGCGCCCAGATCTGCCGGATGGGTGCCCGCGAGCGCTCCCTTGCGGCGGCCACCGGCGGTGCGCACCGCCTCGACGATGTAGGGCGCGCTCACTTCGCGGCCATCCGGATGGCGCCATCGAGACGGATCGTCTCACCGTTGAGCATCGGGTTGGCGACGATGCTCTCGACCAGCTGGGCATATTCGCCCGGATCGCCGAGGCGACTGGGGAAGGGCACCTGTGCCCCCAGCGATGCGCGCACCTCCTCGGAGAAGCTTTCCATCAGCGGGGTGAGAAACAGGCCCGGCGCGATGGTCATGACGCGGATGCCGTAACGCGCCAGCTCGCGCGCGATGGGCAACGTCATGCCCACCACCCCGCCCTTCGAGGCGGCATAGGCGGCCTGCCCGATCTGGCCTTCGAAGGCGGCGACGCTGGCGGTGGAGATGGCGACGCCGCGCTCCTCGCCGATGGGCTCTGCATCGTGCAGACGGCTCGCGAACTTCGAGAGCACGTTGAAGCTGCCGACGAGATTGATCGTCACGATCTTCGCGAAATCGGCGAGCGGGATCGGATTGCCCTCGCGGTCGAGCACCTTCTTCGGCGGGCCGATCCCGGCGCAGTTGACGAGGATGCGCGCCTTGCCGTTGACTGCCTCGGCCTCGGCGATGGCAGCGGTGACACCCGCCTCGTCGGTCACGTCGACTTTGGCGAAGCGCGCACCGATGGCCGCTGCATGGGCCTCGCCCTTGTCGGCATCGAGGTCGAACAGGGTCACTTTCGCTCCCAGCCCCGCAAGCCGCGCAGCCGTCGCCCCGCCCAGCCCCGAGGCGCCGCCCGTCACGATGGCCGCTTGTCCTTCAACCTTCATTGCCCCTGTCCCTTTCCCGATTCTTGCAAGAGGTGGCGGCCTGCGCCGCGCGGCGTTCCTCTCTTGGCGGCTTGGTATCAGTGCAGAAGAGCGAAGCGGTTGCCTCGCGCGCCAATATCGCCGTGGCGGACCCCGCCTGCTTCCCCAGCCTGACCTTCCCGCTATTGCCCGGTGAAGCGCGGCGCACGCTTCTCGCGCAGTGCGGCCAGCCCCTCGCGATGGTCGGCGCTGCGCACGCTCACCGCCTCGTAGGCGATCCCGGCATCGAGCAGGGCCGTAGCCGCGCGGCGCAGCTCCATGTTGGTGAGGACCTTGGTCATGCGCAGCGCCTGGCTCGATCCTTTCAGCAGCCTGTCGCAATAGTGCGCGACGGCTTCGTCGAGCGCGTCTGCCGGCACGCAGCGATTGATCAGCCCGATCCGCTCGGCCTCGCGCGCCTCGACCAGTTCGCCGGTCAGGAGAAATTCCTTGGCACGGGTGAGACCGATGCGCGCGGCCCAGATCAACGCCCCGCCATCGCCCGCGACGAGACCGATGCCAACATGCGGATCGCCGATGCGCGCGCCCTCTGCAGCGACGATGATGTCGCCCATCAGCGCGATCGTCGCGCCCAGCCCGACCGCGTGGCCGTTCATGCGCACGACGAGCGGCTTGTCCATGTCGAGCAGGATCTGGACGATGCGCTTGGCCTGCCGCGCCTCGTGGTCGAAGAGATGCGGCTCGCTGGCGTTGCGCTCCATGTGGTCGATGTCGCCGCCCGCCGAGAAGGCGCGCCCTGCCCCGGTCAGCAGCACCACGTCGCTGTCCGGATCGCCGCTGGCGAAGGCGAGCGCCTCGGGCAGTTCGTCGTGCAGCGCGAGGTTGACCGCGTTGAGCGCCTCGGGCCGGTTGAGCGTCACCACCAGCAGCCGCGCGCGCCGCTCCAGCAGCAGTGTATCGAAGGTAGGTAGTGCCATGGCCCTTGTCATTCCCGCCTAGTCCTCGCCGCTGCGCGCGAGCGCTGGCGGTGGCCCGGAGATCCGTCCCGGCGTCTTCGAGAAATCCACCGGCACCCCGGGGTAGCGGATGTCTCCCCAGCGCGAGGGCACGGTCTGGAAGAAGCCACTCTCCTCGAGGTGAGGGTCGTGCAGCAGTTCGTCGGTCGTGCGCAGCGGGGCCGCCGGAATGCCCAGCTCCACCAGGAGATCGAGCCACTCCTGCGTGGTGCGGGTGAGGAAGGTCTCGGCCAGCAATCCGTAGATCGTGTCGATCTGCTTGGCGCGCTGCGCGAGCGTCGCCATCTCGGGCGTGACCCATGCAGGCTTCACCGCCTCGGTGAACAGGCGCCAGTGCTTGTCGTTGTAGACGAGCGCTGCGACGTGGCCGTCCTTGGTGCGATAGGGCCTGCGGTTGCGCGCCACCGCACGCGGGTAATGCGCAGGGCCAAGCGGCGGATCGAACAGCGCGCCATTGGCATGTTCGACCATCATGAAGGCGGTCATCGTCTCGAACATCGGGACCTCGACCTCCTGCCCCTCGCCCGTTCGCGCGCGGTGGTAGAGCGCCATGACGGTGGCATAGAGCGCGGTCATGCCCGCGATCTTGTCGGCCATGATCGAGCCGACGTAGCCCGGCTCGCCATTGAGAAGATCCTGCACCGCGGTCAGCCCGCACTCGGCCTGGATGGTGTCGTCGTAGGCCGCCTGGTCGCGGTAGCGTCCCTTGCGTCCGTAGCCGTAGCAATTGGTATAGACGATCTGCGGGGCGACCTTGGCGACCGAGGCGTAGTTGAGCCCGAGCCGGGCGATCGCCTTGGCGCGCATCGAGTGGATGAAGACATCCGCCCCCGCGATCATCTCGAGCAGGCGCGCGCGTTCTTCGGCGCGCGAGAGGTCCATCACCAGCCCGCTCTTGCCGCGGTTCACATGCGCGAAGATGCCGCCCATGTCAGGCGCCGGGCCGACCGAGATATAGCGCGTGCCATCGCCCGCAGGCGGTTCGATCTTGATGACCTCGGCGCCCATGTCCGCCATGATCTGTGTCGCATAGGGCCCCATGACCATGGCGGTCAGGTCGATGACCCTGACCCCGGCCAGCGGGCCCTGCCTGCCTTCTTCGGACACGCGTGCCTCCTCCCGTTCTGCGAGCAAGGCTAACCGGCTCCATCGCCCTTGTCCTCCTGCGCCGATTTGGATCGCCCGAGCGAATATGCCCTCGTTCGATTTTCCGGTCGCGAGCCCGTTTGCTAGCGCTCGTCGCAACAGGGCCGGACATCGGGACGGCAATGCATCAGCACGGCCCTGCATCAGCACGACAAGGCATCAGCACGGGACGAGGCGCGCGGCATGGATTTCAACTTCACACCGGACCAGCAGGAGATCCGCGAGACGATCCTCAAGCGCTGCGCCGCCTTCGACGACGACTACTGGCTCGAGCGCGACCGTGCGGGCACCTTCCCCGAGGACTTCTACCGTGCCATGGCCGAGGAAGGCTGGCTCGGCATCGCCATGCCCGAGAAGTACGGCGGTGCGGGGCTAGGCATCACCGAGGCCTCGATCATGATGCAGGCGATCGCGGAATCGGGCGCGGGGCTGAGCGGCGCCTCCTCGGTCCACATCAACATCTTCGGGCTGCAGCCGATGATCCTGTTCGGCACCGAGGCGCAGTGCGAGCGGCATATCCCGCGCATCGTCTCGGGCGAGGACAAGGCCTGCTTCGGCGTGACCGAACCCAATGCCGGGCTCAATACCACGCGCATCACCACCCGCGCGCGCAAGGTCGATGGCGGCTACCTCGTCTCGGGCGAGAAGATCTGGATCTCGACCGCGCAGGTCGCCAACAAGATTCTGCTCCTCGCGCGCACCACCCCGCTCGAGGACGTGACCAGCAAGACCGGCGGCCTCTCGCTGTTCTACACCGACCTCGACCGCTCGAAGATCGACGTGCGCCTGATCCACAAGATGGGTCGCCACGCGGTCGATTCGAACATGCTGTTCATCGAGGACCTGTTCATCCCCGACGAGGACCTGATCGGCAAGGAAGGCGAGGGTTTTCGCATCATCCTGCACGGCCTCAATCCCGAACGCGCGCTGCTCGCGGCAGAGGCCATCGGACTTGGCCGCGCCGCGATCCGCCGCGCCAGCGACTATGCCCGCGAGCGGATCGTGTTCGACCGCCCGATCGGCCAGAACCAGGCGATCCAGCACCCGCTCGCCAAGTGCTGGGCCCAGCTCGAGGCCGCCAACCTGATGACGATGAAGGCCGCCAGCCTGTTCGATGCGGGGCTCGACTGCGGCATCGAGGCCAATACCGCCAAGTATCTTGCCGGTGAATTTGCCTTCGAGGCCTGCCATACCGCGATGCTCACCCTTGGCGGAATGGGCTATGCCCAGGAATACCATGTCGAGCGGTACTTGCGCGAAGTGCTCATTCCCCGCACCGCGCCGGTCAGCCCGCACATGATCCTGAACTTCCTCGCCGAGAAGGTGCTGGACCAGCCCCGCTCCTACTGAGGCGGGTGACAAGACAAGACGAGAGAGAGGCCATGACCGAGACTTCCACCGCCCAGCTGCCGATGCGCTCGTGGCTCTTCGCGCCGGGCGATGCGGCGCGCAAGATGGAGAAATGCGCCGACAGCGCCGCCGACATCGCGCTGTTCGACCTCGAGGACGCGGTCACCATCGAGCAGAAACCTGCCGCGCGCACGATAGTGCGCGAATTCCTGCAGTCGCGCGCTGCCGGGCACGAACGGCTGTGGGTGCGCATCAACCCGGTCGACGGGCCCTTCGCGGTCGAGGATCTTGCCGCAGTGATGCCCGGCAAGCCCGGCGGGATCATGCTGCCCAAGGCGCGCGGGCGCCACGACGTCGAGCTGCTCGATCACTATCTCACCGCGCTCGAGGCCGCCAACGGCATCGCGCAGGGCACGACGAAGGTCATCGCGCTCGTCACCGAGGCCGCCGAGGCGATGTTCACCACCGGCGACTACAAGGGCGCACCGCGCCTCGTCGGGATGACCTGGGGCGCCGAGGACCTTGCCGATGCGCTCGGCGCGAGCACCAACCGCGATGCCAGCGGCGACTATGCCTTCACCTACAAGCTCGCGCGCAGCCTGTGCCTCATCGGCGCGGCGAGCGCGGGCGTGCTGCCGATCGAGACCATCCACGGCGACTTCCGCGACCTCGAGGGCCTGCGCAAGCGCGCCGAGGGCGTGCGCGCCGAAGGCTATCGCGGGATGCTCGCGATCCACCCGGCACAGGTCGAGGTGATTAACGCGGCCTTCACCCCGAGCGCGCAGGAAATCGCGGATGCGCGCGAGATCGTCGCGATCTTCGCCGCCAATCCCGGCGTCGGCGCGATCGGCTACAAGGGCGGCATGCTCGACCGGCCCTACCTCGCCCGCGCCGAGACCGTGCTGCGCCTCGCAGGCGCCGAATGAGCCTGACCCTCGATCCGGGCGCGCTCGATCTCGCGCAGTTTCTGAAACCGGGCGACAGCGTCGTCATGGGCCAGGCCTGCGGCGAGCCGACGACGCTGGTCGAGGCGCTGCTCGATCAGGCGGGCGCCATCGGCGGGATAAAGGTCTTCATCGCGACCAGCTTCTCGGGCCTGTTCCAGCCCGAAAACTGCGAGGGGATCGCGCTTTCCAGCATGGGCGCGATCGGCACGCTGCGTACGATGGCCAAGGCCAACCGGCTCGATGTCGTCCCGGTCCACGTCGGCCAGCTCGGGCCATTGATAGAAGCGGGCGTGATCGCCTGCGATGTCGCCATGCTCCAGCTCGGCCCCGCGAACGCGGATGGCGAGCATAGCTGCGGCCTGATCGCCGACCACGTGCGCGCCGCCGCCGCCAAGGCGCGCTGCGTGATCGCAGAGATCAACGCCTCCGTGCCCTTCACCTTCGGCGAGACCATCCCTGCCGCGATGATCGACGTCGCGGTGCCACTCGAACGCGCGCCGGTCGAGGTCGCGCCCGCCGCGATCACCGAGACCGACCGCGCCATCGCCACGCACGCAGCCCCCTTTATCACCGACGGCTGCGTGATCCAGACCGGTGTCGGCGCGATCCCCGACGCGATCCTGCGCCAGCTCACCGACCGGCGCGATCTCGGCGTCCATTCCGGCATGCTCGGCGACGGCCTTGTCGACCTGATCGAGGCAGGCGTCGTCACCAATGCGCGCAAGGCGATCGACACCGGGGTCTCGGTCAATGGCGCGCTGATCGGCACCGCACGGCTCTACCGCTGGGCCGACCGCAACCCGGCCCTGCGCATGTGCCCGGGCACCTACACCCATGCCGATGCGGTGCTGGCCCGCATCGCGGGGCTGGTCTCGATCAACTCCGCGCTCGAGGTCGACCTCACCGGGCAGGTCAATGCCGAACAGAGCGGATCGTCCTATCTCGGAGGAACCGGCGGACAGGTCGACTTCGTGCGCGCGGGCGCGCGCTCGCCGGGCGGCTGTTCGCTGATCGTGCTGCCTTCGACCGCGCGCAAGGGCACGCTGAGCCGGATCACTGCCGCGCTCTCGGGCCCGGTGACCAGCGCGCGCAGCGAGGTCGACGTGATCGTCACCGAATTCGGCGCGGCGCGGCTCAAGGGCGTCGGGCTCGCCGAGCGTGCGCGCCGCCTCGTCGCCATCGCCCATCCCGATTTCCGCGAGGCGCTCGAACGCGAAGCCCACGCGATAGCGCAAAGGGGGTTCTGACATGTCCTTCGCCACCGATACCCAAAGCGATGCCGCCGTCACCCTGACCAGCCCCGAAGCGGGCATCGCCGTCATCACCATCCAGCGCCCCGAACAGCGCAATGCGCTCAGCGCCGAAGTGCGCGCAGGGCTCTACGCCGCCTGGGACGCCTTCGAGGCCGATCCGGCCTATCGCGTCGCGATCCTCACCGGCGCGGGTGACAAGGCCTTCTGTGCAGGGGGCGATCTCAAGGAGATGGTCGAGCGCGGCCTCAAGGTGCCTCCGCGCGACATGTTCCCCCTGCCCTACGACACGGTCACGCTGAGCAAGCCGACAATCGCGGCGGTCAACGGCGTCGCCTTCGCAGGGGGGTGGATGATCGCGCAGGCCTGCGACCTGTGCGTCGCCAGCACGTCAGCGCGCTTTGCCATCACCGAGGTCAAGGTCGGGCGCAGTTCGCCCTGGGCCGCGCCGCTGATCCACATGATCCCGCAGCGCGTGATGATGGAGATCATCCTCACCGGAAAGCCGATCAGCGCACAGCGCGCCTACGAGATCGGCCTCGTCAACCGCCTCGCCGAACCGGGCGAGACGCTGGCCTGCGCCATCGAACTCGCGCGCGAAGTGCTCGAAGGCGCACCGCAATCGGTACGGGCGGGCCGCGAGACGGTCATGCTCGCCACCGAAATGGGGCGCAGCGCCGCGCTCGAGGCCGCACGCCACGCCAGCGAATGGACCTACCGCTGCGAGGACGCACAGGAAGGCCCGCGCGCCTTTGCCGAGAAGCGCAAGCCCGTCTGGTCGAGCTACGACTGAACCGGCGCCGGGCTTGCACGTGATGGGCCGATGGCGTGATATCGCCTCCCCCTCCCCGCGTCGCTGCAGGAAGCTCCGTCCCGATGTCGCTTTCCGGACCATTTCTCGCCCTGCTCATGTCGGCTACACCGCCAGCCCCCGCAGCGCTGCAAGACTGCAGCTATGACCGCGCGGCGATGCTTGCACTCGATTATCGCAGCTTCGACCAGACGCCGGGGCACGGGTGGCGCGCGCTGGCCGAGCGCGGGTGTGACAGGCAGGCAGCCGAACTGATCCGCGAGTGGCGCGAGCATCACCGCGACAGCCGGACCATCCTGTTCTGGCACGAAGGCCAGAGCCGCGCTTTTACCGGCGACTATCCGGCGGCCATCGCGCTCTTCGAACGCGCGCGCAAGGCGCCCCAGGACGACCGCATCTTCTGGAACCTCTACGTCGATGGCAGCGTGGCCTTCCTCGAGGGCGACCGGGCCCGCCTTCAGGCCGCACGCGACGCGCTGGCCGCGAAGCCCACACCCGAGGACTGGGATGCCATGAAGGGCACCGACGGCAAGCCGCTCAACGCGCCATGGCCGGTCAATCTCGCCGTTCTCGACGGCTTTCTGCGATGCTGGGGCAAGCCCTATCGCGAAGCCTATGGCTGCCCGAAATGAGCCGCGCGGCTCCCGGCCAAAGGCGCTTTGTCGCCTAGAGCGCCAGCTCTCCCTGCCGGGGCGGGCCCTTGGCTGCTGCCGTTCGCGCCGCAGGTTGCCCTGCAAGAAGGACGCACGAGAGGCCGGTCAGGGTATAGACCGCGTGACGCTGTGCGCCGCGGTTGTGGTGGTCGACGCGAAAGCCCTGGTAATGGCGGCGCATCAGACCGGCGGCGACGAGCTCGGAGACCGCGCGCGACAGGTTGGTCTTGCCCGAGGCGCGCACGCGCTCGCGCACTTCGTCCTCTACCGCCTTGTCGGCATCGCCACGCGCCTGCGGCAGCGAGCCGGTACGCGCCAGTTCCTCGCGCACCCGTTCGGCCAGCGCGAGCCGGCGCGGGTCGCGCCGCCCCATCGGGGTCAGCGCATCGCACAGGAAGTCGCGCAGCAGTGCCTGTCCCGAACCACTGCGCACCATAGGCCCCGCGCTTCCGTCGGGCCGCGCAGCCTGTGCGACGAGGGTCAGGAGCATGTAGGCATAGCGTGGCCGCGAGCTGACCTGCGCTAGGCGGTCGAGCAGCTCGGCCAGGTTCGCACCGGCAGTGCCCGCGCCCTTGGCGGAATACGGCTCTCGGTCAGGCTGAAACATAACAGGGATGAATCAAGCACAAACACGGACTCTTGTGAATCCCGTGCGAGAACTGCCCGTGCACTTTTGTCTCCAGTGACACTTTGCCCGAGGTAAAGTGTCACGCCCTGCCCTTTACTTGGCGCGGACCAGATGGCGGCTTCGCCCCGGCGATCACTCGCACGGCCCCTGCCTCGGGGCCTCCTCCTGTGCGACTGGATAGAGTGTACAACCGGGCCAGCGGCACGAGCAGATCGAGAAAGGACACCCATGAGCACGCGCATCGTCATCGTCACCGGCGCCTTCGGCATTCTCGGCGCAGCCGTCGCCGCACGCTTCGAGGAACAAGGGGACCGGGTCGCGCGGATCGACTATGCGCCCGTCCCGGCCGATGCCACCGATTGCGCCACCGGGCTTGCCATCGGCGGAGTGGACCTTGCCGACGAGGCACAGGCGAGCGGCGCCTTCGAGCGGATCTGCGCCGAACTGGGCACGCCCTCCGTACTGGTCAACGTCGCGGGCGGCTTCATCTGGGAGACGCTGGCCGATGGCGGAGCGAAGACATGGGAGCGCATGTTCCGCATGAACGCGCTGACCGCGACCACCATGTGCAAGGCCGCCCTGCCCGCGCTGTCACAACAGGCTGGCGCGGCCATCGTCAACATCGGTGCGGGCGCTGCGGGCAAGGCCGATGCCGGCATGGGCGCCTATGCGGCCTCCAAGGCTGCGGTCGCGCGGCTCACCGAAAGCCTTGCCGCCGAACTCGCCGGAGCCGACGTCACGGTCAACGCCGTGCTCCCCACGGTGCTCGACACGCCCACCAACCGGGCCGACATGCCCGACGCCGATTTCTCGCAATGGGTCATGCCCGGCGACGTCGCGCAGGTCATCGCCTTCCTCGCCTCTAACGCGGCGCGCTGCGTGAGCGGCGCCAGCATCCCCGTCTCGCGCGGCACCAGCGGGTTCTGAAGCCCGGCCCCCGCAGGCCACACGGAACGGTGAGGCCCGAACGACAACGGGCGGAGCGCATCAAGCGCCCCGCCCGCCAAGGTCCGACCCCGCACCCTCCAGCACGCGATCGGACCGCCTTGCACTAATCTCAGAACGCGTAGTCGAGACGCACGCCGATGGTGCGTGCACCCTCGCCCGAGAAGTACTGCTGGTAGCTGCCTGCCGGCGCGAAGGTCATCGTGTGGATGCGCGCGACGAACTGCTTGTCGAACAGGTTGCGGGCATAGACCGATAGCTTGATCGAGCCGTCTTCGTTGCCGATGCCCAGGTTCGCATTGACGAGGCCGTAGCCATCGACGCGCGAATTGGGGTTGCCCGCCTGGCCGAAGGTCGACGAGCGGTAATAGTAGTTGGCATTGGCGAAGAGGCGCAGGTTGTCGGTGAGCAGCGGCGTATAGGCGCCGGTCACGTTGAGCGTGGTGTCGGGCGCGTGGATCGAGGGGAACCCGTCGACGTTCATGCCCGTACCGCCCAGCGCGCCGCATTCGCCGATCCCGGCATTGTCGACCACCGGCTGTCCCGAATAGCACGGCGCGATGAAGTCCTCGTACTCGGTCGGCGCATAGGAAATGTTGCCGCCGAGGCGCAGGTCAGGGCTGGGCTGGACCGTCAGGCCCAGTTCGAAGCCCTTGGTCACCACGCCCGGTGCGTTGGAGAGCACCGAACGCGCCACGTTGTCGTCGCCGATCTCGACCACGGTCGACTGGAAGTTCTTGAACTTCGAGTAGAACGCGGTGGCATTGACGGTCAGCAGGCGATCGAGGAGCTGGGCGCGCACGCCAGCCTCGAAGCTGTCGACGGTCTCCGCATCGACCATGCGCAGCGTGCCACCCGAAGTGCCCACGGCAGGCGCCTTGTAGCCACGCGCATAAGTCGCATAGACCATGAGGTCGTCGCTCGCCTCGTACTTCGCCGTGACCTTGCCCGAGAGGTTGGTCTTCTTGTTGCGGCCCGAAGTCGCAGGTGCCGGGGTGCCCTCGAAGTTGTAGCGGATGTCCTCGGAGGGGAAGTAGGCGCCGAAGACGTTGTCATGGGTCAGGCGCAGGCCGCCGGTCACGGTCAGGCGGTCGGTGAAGTGGAAGTTCGCTTCACCGAAGGCGGCATAGCTGCGCATGTGGGCTTCGTAGTTCGACATGGCGCCGCTGAAGCTGAAGTAGGTGTCCTCGGGGTAGTCACGACCGCGCTTGCCCGCCGAACGCTCGATCGCGTCGGTCTTCTGGTCCCAGAAGAAGGCGCCCACGACGTAGTCGACGAAGCCGCCCATCGGCGAGTTCAGTCGCACTTCCTGGCTGAACTGGTGCGCCCACAGCTCGGAGTTGTTGATGTCGTAGAAGTCGCTCTGGGTGTAGTCCTGATCGAACCACGAACCGGTGTTGGATTCGCTGTAGGCGGTGATCGAGGTCAGCGTGTAGTCGCCCAGGTCCAGCTTCATGTTGGCCTGGATGTCCTTCTGCTTGATGAACACCTCGTTGCGGCTGTTCTGGGCATACTGGTCGTTGTCGGGCCCCGGGACGATGCCGTATTCGGCCAGCAGTGCGTCGAAGTCCATGTTGAAGTCGGCGTCGGGGTTGGTCGGCCAGCCGTTCGAGGTATCGCCATTGATGTTGCGGACCGTGGCGAGGCCGCCGATGCCGCCGTCGGTGTGATCCTGGATCGCGCCGATCACGTAGACCTCGAAGGTGTCGGTCGGCTGCCACAGCAGCTTGCCGCGCAAGGCGTAGTCGCGGTAGTCGCCGCCGCTCTCGCCATTGTAGAGGTTGGTCAGGTAACCGTCCTGGCGCTGGTAGACGCCGGTCACGCGCGCAGCGAGGGTGTCGCTGATCGGGATGTTGACCGTGTTGTCGATGCGGATCTCGTTGCGCTCGCCATAGCGAAGGCTGCCGCTGGTTTCGGCCATGCCGATCTCGGGGCGCTTGGTCTGAACGTAGACAACGCCGGCCGAGGCGTTCTTGCCGAACAGCGTACCCTGCGGGCCCTTGAGCACCTCGACATGGTCGATGTCGCCGAAAGTGTTGAAGCCGAGGCTGCGAGGCTGGCCCTGGACGACGTCGTCGATGACCACGCCGACCGCACGCTCGAGGCTATAGTCGAAACCCTGGGTGCCGATACCGCGGATCAGGAAGCCCGCGCCCAGCTGTACGTTGTAGGTGAGGCCCGGCACGGTGTACTGCAGCTCGCTCGGCGACTTGTAGCCGGCATTGGCAAGGTCCTCTGCCGAAATCGCCGTAACCGAGACGGCGACGTCCTGCAGCGTGGTTTCGCGGCGCGTGCCGGTGACGACGATGTCGTTGGCCGAGGCGCCTGCGGGCGCCGGTGCGTCCTGCGCCTGCGCGCCGTTCGAGATGGCCAGTCCGGCAGTCAGTGCGATGATGGATGCTGTAAACTTCATGATTGCCCTCGCTTCATTTCCCTGGATGTGACCGGCACGGACGACGGGCATGACTTCCCCGCCTCCTGCCGCCTTGGTTGCAGAAGTATTCCCTCGTCTGTTGTTATGTTTATCTCTCGATGCCCCCCGGCATCACGAGAGCCCTAGCGGCTGTCGCGGATGCTCTCCTTCGCCGGGAAGCGCAGGCCGAAACCTGCAGGATAAAGTGGATCGGCGCTGTCCGAAGGCAGGTCGGCGCGTTGCGCCTCGACCGCGGCATCGGAGCTTGGAAGCTCGATTGGCAGGCGGCCTTGCGGCGAAGCCTTGCCGGTGACGATGTCGAGGAAGGCCTGGTCGGTAATCCCGTAGTTGCCGGTCATCGCCGCGACCATCGGCCTGACTTCGGTGAGCACCGCAGGCCGGTCGAGATAGACGTCGAGCACCACCGGAACGCCCGCCGCACGGGCACGCGCGACAGCATCGTAGCCCTCGGTGCCCGGCCCCATGGTCAGCGCACCTTCGTGCGCGGAGGAACCGAAGAAGTAGCCCGGATGGCTGGTGAAAGGCGTCTCGGCCCGCACCAGCGCAATGTCCGCATCACGCGGTTCGGCAACCGGCTCGAAACCGGCCGCACGCGCCGCTTCAGCGTCGATCCCCACCAGCCAGGCCTTGCGGTGGCGAGCAGGATCGAGCGGCAGGAGCGCGCCTGTGTTCTCGAGCAGCACCACCGAGCGATGTTGCGCCTCGAGGCCCAGCGCCAGCGCCTCGGGCGTGCCGACCTGCGCCGGGGATGCGGCGGCATCGACATAGGCGTTCTCGAAAAGGCCGAGCTCGAACATGACCTTGGCTATGCGCCTTGCGGAAAGGTCGATGCGGCTCTGCGTCACCTTGCCGCTCTCGACGAGGCCGACGATCACATCGGTGTCCATTACCCCGCCGAACTGGTCCTCGCCAGCGGCAATGCCCTTGGCGAAGCGCTCTGCGACGCTCAGCGCCTCGACGCCCCAGGGCATGCCCAGCTTGTCGATCTCGAAGGTCCCCTCGCGGCATTCTCGCGGGCAGTCGGCGGTGATCAGCCAGTCGCTCATGACGAAGCCGTCGAAGCGGTATTCACCGCGCAGCGTGTCATCGAGCATCTGCTTGTTGAAGCCCACCGCCACCGGCTCGACCGGCTTGCCCGCGATGGTCATGCCGGGCGTGGGCAGGGAATAGGTCGGCATCACCGCTGCGGTGCGCACCGAAAAGGCCCCCTCGAAGGCGGAGAGGTGATTGCGCCAGCTGGCCTCGGTGATCGCCATGTACTTGCCGTAAGGGTTGTGCGAGTCGAGCCCGTCGACCTGCGCCCCGTAGCCGCCCCAGTGCTTCACCACGGTGGCGACGCCGCCGCGCTGCAAGCCTTGCGAACTGCCCTGGTATCCCTCGACGAACGCCTTGACGAGCGGTGCGACCTGCTCCGGGCGATCGCCGAAGGTGGCATTGCCGCGGAACCAGCGCGGTTCGGTGAACAGGTCCGCCTGCGGCGAAAGCGCCATGCGGATGCCGATCGCCTTGTACTCGCGCGCGGCGACCTGCGAGAGCTTGCGGACCAGATCCGCATCCCCGATCGCGCCGAGACCGAGCGCTTCGGGCCAGCGGGTGAAGCCCTTGGGCGCGACACTCACGCCGAGCACCTCGCGCAAGGTGTTGCGGGTGTCGCTGCTGAAGACCAGCGGCACGCCGAGACGGCTCGCCTCGGCGATCTCCTGTGCCGCGTTGGTAAGCTCGGCCATCTCGCGGATGTCGCCGCTCATGCGGTGGATGAAGAAGCGGATCTGGTCGCGCTCGATCGCCTGGCGCATCCCCTCAACGTCCCAGTTGCCGCGGAAACTTCCGTCAGCGGTGGGCGGGGTGCCGTGCATCATCAGCCCGGCCTTCTCGCGCAAGGTCATGCGCGCCACGAGGTCCTTCGCGCGGGCCTCGGGCGAAAGGCGCCAGTCCTCGTAGGGCTGCAGCTTGCCGTCGCCCGACAGGTCGTGGAAGTGCAGCGCGTCGCGCGTCAGCACGCCCTTCTCGCGCGCGGTGATCGTGGGCTGCTCGCTCTCTGCGGGAGCACCCTGCCCTGCCCCCATCAGTCCCAGCGCTGCCACGGCACCGAGCAGCGCCCTGCCCTTGCGGCGATGTCGCAGTGCATGCGCGATCATCGTGCTGCCTCCGCCAGAGCCATTTCGTCCGCCGCCGCATCATCGCCCGCACTGGCAAAGCTGCGCGGGTAGCGCCCGAGGGTGAAGTTGATCGCCACCGCCGCACAGAGCAGCGCGATCGAAAGGTGGATCACTGCCTCGTAGTCGCCGAAATGATCGTAGAGCGCGCCATAGGCCGCCGGGGCGAAGCCTGCCCCGAGGCCAAAGGCGGCATACTGGATGCCGTAGAGCTCGCTGAAGTGACGCTGCCCGAAATAGCGCCCGGTCATGAAGGCGACGAGATCGAACTCCGCGCCCGCGACGAGGCCCAAGGTCACGACGCTGGCGACCATCACCGATGCGGTCATGCCCGGGTTCGAAAGCAGGAACAGCGCGCCGATCGCGGGGATGACGAGGATGGCGCAGACGATGGGCGCCCACAGCCGGTCGAGCAGGAAGCCGGAGAGGATGCGCCCCCCGGTCACGCTCAGCGCCAGCGCGGCGAGCGCCGAAGAGGCGGCCGCGCTCGAGACGCCGCGGTCGGTGAGCAGCGGGAACAGGTTGGGCAGCAGGCCGGAAACGCCGAAAGCGAGAAGGAGCGAGCCTGCCGCAATCGCCCAGAAGCGATAGGAACGCAGCGCCGGGCGCACTTCCATTCCGGTTTCGGCCGCCTTTCGCGCAGCCTCTGCTCGCGCTTCGCCCGGCTCGTGCAGCCATGCGAGAAGCACCGGCACCGCGATCAGCAGCGGCATCGCACCGAGGCCGACATAACCCCCGCGCCATCCGAAGGTCTCGATCATGTTGGTCAGCACGAAGGGGAAGACCGCGCCCGAAAGCCCGGTGCAGGCGAGCGAGAGACCCAGTGCGAGGCCGCGCGCCTCGACGAACCACCCGTTGATGACCCGAAGATAGGTCATCGGCAGCGTACCCAGCGCGAGCACCGCCATGATCGCCCAGCCAATGTAGAGCCCGGGCAGCGTATCGCCGATCAGCGCGATCAGCAGCTGCGCGAGGCCCAGCCCGATGGTCGAGCCGATTGCCACCTTGCGCGCGCCGACCTTGTCGACGATCCGCCCGACGTAGCGCCCGAGCACCACCAGCACGACCGGCACGATCATCAGTACGCCGAGAATGTCTCCACGTCCCCAACCGAACTCGGCTTCGAGCGCCTTGGCCATGATCCCCGAGGAGTAGGGCGGGATCGGCGAGAGGCCGAGACCCAGCCCGATCGCGGAAGCCACAAGCGGCTTCCACGCACGTCGGAATTCATGGAGACCGGTCGTACCGGCCATGTGCCCTGTCATTGCTTCGCCCCGTCGGTGTCATGCGGTACATCGATGTGCACCGTGTTTGATGTAGAGCTACCAAGCTGCGGCGCGTGATCGAGTCCGTCGCGGGCCAACTTCCGTATCGCGGAATAAACCTGGTGGCGTTTCCTATCCGGGAGCATGGCTTCGAGCGGCTCTTCTGGCTGCACCAGGCGCTCAATAGGACTGCGGTGGCATCCGCGCGAGATCGGCGCTGATCTGGGCCGAGACGGCCTGAACGGGCGCCAGGTATTGCGCGATTGCCTGCTCCAGCGAGAGCCCGCTGGCGAAAAAGACGATGGCGAGCGCGCCGATCAGTTCCTCGCCGTCGAAGATCGGCACGGCGACCGAGGAGGTCTTGCCCGGGTTTGCCGAATACCACGATTTCGCGACCGCAGCATAACCGCGCTCGCGAATCGTGGCCGTCGCCTCGCCGCTGCGGAAATGCTCGAGCATGAAGGTCTGTTGCGCATCCTCGAGATTGGCAGCGCTCTCGATCAGCATCGTGCGGGTCTGTTCGTCGGTGAAGGCGACGAAGGCCTGCCCGGAGGCAGAGGCGAGCAAGGGCACCTGCCAACCGGGGTAGTAGTTGTTGAAGGTCAGCGTGGTCTGGTTGGAGGTGTGGAAGCGCACCACCATCTTGTCGCCGACGCGGGTGACGATCGAAAGCGGCCAGTGATGTTCGTGGGTGAAACGCGACATGCTCGGGCGCGCCGCGTTGACGAGCCGATCGTGGTTCTGGAAGCCGCAGGCCAGCGTCTGGATCAGCGCGGTGGGGCGGTAGAGCTTCTGGCGCGGCCCGTCGCGTTCGATCAGCCCTTCACGCATCAGCGTGTTGATGATCCGGTAGACCGTAGGCATCGGCAAGTCCGCTGCCCGCGCGATCTCGGCGAGCCCCATCGCGCCCTTGCGATTGATGGCCTGAAGCACGTGGATCGAGCGTGAGAGAGAGCGGATAATGTCCTTGTCCTGATCGCCTCCGTCTCTTCTTGCGGCCTGCGCTTCTGCCATGTTCTGCCCCGTTGCTGTCTTGTCTGCCGCCATGCCACCAGCCCCTTTCTTACCGGCACGGTACACAAGCCCTCCCCCCGGCCGCATTCCGCATCGCGGATTAATCCGCGATGCGGAATGCGGCCAGACCTGCGCTTTCTCTCCCCTCCCCCCGATGCCAGATCGATCCGCGATTGCGGTCCTTGCAGGATCGCGCGCTTGCGGGGAGTTGCAAGATCACGATGAAGAAATGTGAAGTTCTCGTCGTCGGTGCGGGACCGGTCGGAACGACTTGTGCCTCGCGACTGGCAGCCATGGGCCTCGATGTCATGATCATCGAGGCGGAAGCCACCAGCACGCATGACCTGCGTGCCACGACGATCCATGCCTCCACGCTGGAAATGCTGCACGAGATCGATGCAGCAAATCCGCTGATCGAGATCGGTCTCAAGGCCCCGGTCTACCAGATGCGCGACCGGCGCAGCGGCGAACATCTCGCCTTCGACCTGTCCGAACTGGCCGATTTCACGCAGTTTCCCTATCGCCTGCAGTGCGAGCAGTACAACATGGCGAAGCTGCTCAGCGACCGGCTCGCCGCCCTGCCCAACGTCGACTTGCGCTACAACTGCCGCTTCGTCTCGGCCCACGAGAACGGCGGCGGCGTCGTCGCGACGCTCGAGCACAATGGCGAAACGATCGAGGTCGAGGCGCAGTTCGTGGTCGGCGCCGACGGATCGCGTTCGGCGGTGCGCAAGCAGATCGGCACCGGCTTCGACGGCTTCACCTACGAGGAGAAGTTCGTGTCGATGTCGACCGCCTTCCCCATCGATTCGGTGATCACCGACCTCGCCTACGTCAATTACATCTCGGATCCCGAAGAGTGGCTGGTGCTGCTCAAGGTGCCGAGCGTGTGGCGCGTGCTGGTCCCCGCTGACGGCAATCTCAGCGACGAGGAGCTGATCAGCGATGCCAACCGCGACGCTGTCTTCTCGCGCATTGTCGGTCACGGCGATGTCGAGACGACGCACCGCACCATCTATCGCGTGCACCAGCGTGTTGCGCAGCAATTCGTGCAGGGCCGCATGATGATCATCGGCGATGCAGCGCACCTCAACAACCCGCTCGGCGGCTTCGGGATGAACTCGGGGATCCACGATGGCTGGAACCTTGCCGACAAGCTCTGGAAGATCCTGCGCAAGAACGGCGGGCCCGACCAGCTCGCCCTGTTCGAGCGCCAGCGCCAGGCGGTGACCCGTTCGGTCATCCAGGCCCAGACCATCGAGAACATGGAAAGCATGGGCATGAGCGACGCTGCGGTAATCGAGGCCAAGCGCGCCAGGATGCGCAAGGTCCACGAGGATCCCGCGCTGCGCCGTGAATTCCTGCTGCGTCAGTCGCTCTTCGCGAGCCTGGAGCAGGAAAAAGAGGTGGCCTGACCCGCCCTTTCAACATTGCCATCAGGCACTGGCCGGTATTCTCCTCCTCGCCGGCCAGTGCAAGAAGGCTCCGAAGCGCCCGGGGACACGCCGTTCCCACGCTTCGGAGCCTTCCGTTTTTTCGGGCGCGGCGATAACCGCCGCGCTGGTTTCACAAGGCGTTGTTGGCGGCAATCCGTCCCAACACGTGCGCACTGGGCTTGGGGTGACGCGCGAAGCTCGTGCGATCGACGCTGCACAGCCCGTATTTCGGCGCATATCCGTGAAACCACTCGTAATTGTCGAGCAGCGACCAGTGCAGGTAGCCGGTGACCGGCAGCGGGCAGCGCGAGTGGGCATAACGCACCGCGCCTGCCAGCGAGGCAGCGTAGATCTCAGAGCCGCTTGAATTGACGATGGCATCGGAAGGGTTGGCAAGCTTGCCCTCGGGCCCCCAGACCGCCCGATAATAGTTCTGCACCCCGAGGAAGTCGTCCTCGCGCGCAGCCTCGAGCCAGGGGTCGTAGAGCTGCGCGCGCATCGAATCGCGCAAGGCTTCACCGCCGGGTACTGCCTGATCGTCGTTGATCGCAAGGCTCACGCCTACCTTCAGGTCCGAGCGCACGGCCTTGATCGCCGCGCGCCCGGCCTTGTGGCCGGCGATGAGATTGGCCTGCACGACATGGCGGTCGGGCACGTAGATCGGGTTGCCCGCGAGGAACAGCGCGGCACCCAGCTTGCGCGCCACCGCCTCGGACATCGCCTTGTCCGGCCCGATCAGCTTGGCCCCGCGCCCGCCGGGAAGCGCGACTTCGAGCATGCCCACGAGGTTGGGCTCGTTGAGCGTGGTCACGCTCGACAGCCCGTCGGCAAGGTGGCGTGCTGCCCGCTCGCAGAAGTTGGCGAACAGATCGACCGCTTCGGCGCTCGACCAACCGCCATTGGCCGCGAACCAGATCGGCGTGGTGAAGTGATTGAAGGTGACGACGGGGGTCAACCCGCGCTCGTGGCATCCCTCGACCATGGCCTTGTAGTGATCGAGCATGGCCTGCGAGAACTGGCCGCGTGCAGGCTCGATCCGCGCCCATTCGAGGCTGAAGCGATAGGTATTGAAGCCCAGCGAGCGCACGAGGTCGAGATCACGCGGCCACAATTCGAAGCTGTTCGCGGCATCGCCCGAAGGTTCCGCGAATGTCGTGGGCTGGGCATGCTCCAGCGCCCAGGTATCGGAATTGAGGTTGTTTCCCTCGACCTGATAGGCTGCTGTGGCCGCACCCCAGGCGAAACCCGCAGGAAAATGCTGCGATTTCGCTTGTGCATTCCGGGCAAGCGCAAGGCCCGGGTGAAGCGTGCCAAGTGCGCCCAGCGTGGAAAGTCCCCCGGCCAGGGCGGTACGACGATTGATGGGCATGCCTTCTCCTTGCGCCTTTGCGGCATTGTAGCTGCAGCAAGCAGGCTAGCGAGAGAGAGCGCAGCTGGCAGGATGGAAGGGGCAAACTTCCGCAATGCGGCTGTTTGCTCCGTCATCATACTGTGCCGAGGGCCCCTTCGGGATCGATCAGGCTGAGCAGCGCGGCATTGTCCCCGGTGTCTTCGCCTGTGCGCCAGTGCCACAGGACCAGGCAGGTTCCCTTGCGGTTCTGCACCGAAGGGACGAGCGCGCCCTGGGCACCTGCCTCGTGCAGGCTACGGGCAAGCGTCCAGCTCGGTGGCTCGCGCATGGGGCGCTCGCCCTCCGCTGCCCTGCCGCGTGCCGCGATCGCCTTCCAGCTGGCCTGACAGGCATGCTCGACCAGGGCATCGCACGGCCCCCCTGCCCCGTCGGTGAGATCGGCGATCCGTTGCGCTTCAAGGCGGTAAGGTGCGAGCGTGCCCGGCTTGGCCAGCCCCTGATAGAATTCGGCGACGGCCGTTGCGGGATCGCAGGCGAGGTAGAGCGCCGGGGTTCCGTTGGCGTTCCAACGTCCACCGAACCGGCGCGCACCCTCCCCCGAGAGCGGATCGCGCTGGAAGCGGATCGTCAGCATGCGCCAGAGCTGCGCGTTGAGCGGTACGAGCGGATAGGTCATGGATGGGCGAGCAGCGGATCTTCTGGCGTCAGGAATAGACGCCCTCGGCCTGGCGTTCGAGATCGTCGAGCACGTCCTGTGCAAGCCCTTCCTCGACCAGTTCTTCCGCGGTCTTGCCCCAACCGGGCAGAGGCTGGTGCTTGAACCAGATGATCGCCCTGCCCTCGTCTCCGGCAAGATCGGCTGCACGTGCGATGATCCGCGCGATCTGGCCGAGCTTTTCCTGTACCGCCGGGCTGTCGGGCCGGGCCAGCATGGTGTTGCGATTAAGATGGGCAAGCCGGGACAGTCGGGTCATCGGCAGGCGCAGGCGTTCGGCCATGCGTTTCGGGGCGATCAGGTCGCCGTCGCGGATATCGTCGAGAAAAGCAGCAAGCATGAGTGCACCTCTGGTAGCAATATATGCACTTATGGTTGTTGTGGCAAGTTCTGGCTCGTCAGGGTCTGACGTCTCGGCGCAAGTCCGCGTTTGAAACGCAGTTGTGGCCGTCTGGCGCCCTCACCCAAATCTTCTCTCACGTAGTATTCCCTGAGAGTTACACAGGTTACAGGGAATCGTTAGATAAGGTTAGAGTGGGCAAACCTGCTCGTGTGCTGCTCGAATGCGCGAGTCGCGTCGGCGCGGCGTTCCCGAAATATCGACAACGTGTTCCCGGAATGTCGATGGGGGCGTTCCTGATAGGTCGTTGCGCTGTTCCCGAAGGGTCGATGAGGCATGCTTTGGCGTTCCCGGAGTGTCGAAGGCCCTGCACTTCACCCCGAATTTGAATCAGTTTTCCAACATCGTCGACAAACCTCGTTCAACGCCCCCATGCTTGTCCACAGGTCCGGGTATCCTGTGCGACCTGACGCGACACTTCGGGAACGCACCGGCAATCGAGACGGGGTTACGGGCCCTCCCCTGCTGCGTGTCGATCATCGGCGTACTTCGGTTCGGCTGCCTGCTTCAGACGATATCCGCTCGGCGTCAGTTCGAGATCGTCCGGGAGGGGGATCGTTCCATGGACGCTGATCGGGAGCCGGGCGGCATCCGGCCATTCGCGCCTGATGCGGGCAACGAGCAGTCGGCGCAGCCGGGTGGAACGTGCCGGTTCTTCGCCCAGCGTGAAGGTCAGCCAGGCATGTCCCGGATGAACCATGTCGAGTGCGTTTGCCATGATCTCCTCGTCATCCTCTCCGCGCCAGATCGAAGCATTGAGCCTGATCGGTGACGAAGGCAGCGATATGGCCTCCAGCTCAGCATCGCTCGCAGCATCGAGATGATAGCCCTGCCCTCGCGCGACTTCATCGAGCAGGTCCAGGAAGCGCGCGCGTTGCTGGCGAGTGGCGAGCGGGATATCCCAGGCCTCGACAGCGCGCATCGAGGCGGGTTGCTCTACCGGACGGCAAGCAGCGGTCGCGGCAAGGCATGCAGCCACGAGCGTGCCGGGCATTCTCATGCCTCGTCCCGCGGCGCGTTGGCAAGGTCGACCACCCTTCCCTGCGTGTCTATCCGGAAACGGGTCGCGCCATAGCCGCTTCCTTCGCTCACCGTCGTGACCTCGTAGATGACGCCGGAGGCCAGAGGCATGGCTTCAACCCATAAGTCGGTGTCGATGGGTTTGCCCTCGAGCCGCGTGCCATAGCGCAAGGGAAAGCGGGCCGGACAGTCGCTGTCGTAATCGACTTGTTGATGCCACACGACGGCGTTGGCCCCGATATCGCGGACTTCGATCTGGCGCAGGCACTGCGGCCGCTGTGACGAAGACGGCGCGAGCGCGAAGACCGGGGCATCGACGGTGCCCTTGGCGACGATCTCGTAGACATACGAGCAACCGCTGAGCGAGAGTAGCAGCAAGGTGCTGAGCGGAAAGGCCACAAGCGGGCGCATGGTAGGCCGAGGCTTGCCGCGACGTGATGGTGTGGTCAAGTGCGGACCCGGCGGAGCCTTGCGAAGAAAAAGGGGCATGAACGCCTGTCCATGCCCCTTGCCTTCTTGTGTCCATGTGCGTCAGCGAAGCTGGTGCTTGTTGCGCTCATGATGGCGCCGGACCCAGCCCGTGAAGGCGCGCTGCCAGTTTGCGGGCATGCGCTGCGGATCGGCATTGACCCAGCGTTCGAACTCGGCGTGCAGCGCATGCAGGTCCCAGCCTGGACATTCGCGGCGCAGGAGATCGATCGTCTCGTCGGCCATGAACCCGCGCGTGGCATTGTCGGAAAGACCTGCGAGGGTTGAACGGATCAGCTTTGCTGCATCGAATACCTCCAGCGGCGCCGTACCGGCTTCGGGGGAGGGGGCCTTTACCGTTTGCGCAGGTGAGGGGGCGACCGTCTCGGGGGCAGGTTTCCTCGAGGAAACTTTTGCGCGGGCAGTGGGCACGTTGGCTTTGGTTTCGGCAAGCGGGGTAGGCTTGCTTGCGGGGGAGGGCAGGGCGCTCTCGGCGCCACCCTTTCCGTCGACGCGGGTCATGCGCAGCATCGCCTCGCCGTCCTTCGCGGTCTCAACCGCCAGCGCATAACCGGGCAGCTCGTTCTTCTCGGCGAGCTTGAGCATCTCGAACTTGAAGCGGCGGTATTGCCCTTCGGCACCCGACTTCTCGAACAGGACCGGCATCGTGATGGCGAAGCCGGTTTCGCCGGCGCCGCCGGCGTGTTTGCGCGCGACACGGTAGAGCCAGCGTTCGCGCCCGCCGGTGATGTTGAAATAGGCGCGGTCGATCGCGAGCACGCCGCCCTTCATCATCACGCCTTCCCAGAACCAGTTCGACAGCTCGATGGTCATGCCGCGTGAACGTTCGGTCTTCTCGTCGACCAGCTGGGTCCAGCCATCGAGCCACGAGAAGGTGGCCTCACGCCGGTTCTCGGCACGGATGTTGGTCTTGATCGTGGTCGCGACGAGACGGTCGAGCGCCTGTCCGAGCAGTTCGTAGGCGCGGCCCGTAGTCGGACGCCCGATTGCGCGGAGCAGGTCGTAGGGCATGAGATGGAGCTTGCGCGGTACGTCGTTGAGACCGCGCCGCTGCATGTCGGCCAGCACGCTCGCGCAGTATATCAGGATGTCCGCGTCCCAGATCGTCGCCATCCCGTATTCGGGGCTAGCCGAGACGTGAACGTGCACCTGGCCGTCGGGGCTGGTGTAGTCGATCGGCTTGACGCGCTTGGACTTCGCGAGGCTGAAAAAGGGGCGCTCCATCATCTCGCGCTGGTCGCGCATGGGAAGGTTGGCGACATAGGGGAGGAACAGGTCGAACTGTTCGGTCTCCGTCGCCTTGCGGTTACGTGTCATGGCTTTGGTGCTGTTCGGAGAAGGGCAGGGCAGGGTTTGTGGCTCTGGTCATGGCGAACATGCGCACGCAACCCTAGTCGGAGCGGTGCCGACAGGGGTTGCGCGCGCGCGGCCATGGTCGAAATCTGGATGGAAGGCAGGAGCAGCGTTGCGCGGACTATCGCCCGTGACGCAGTGCTTCGTGAAAAGTTTCCTCGAGGAAACATCTGCCCCCACTTTCTCCCGTTCAGGTCACCGAGATGCCGTTGCTGCGCAAGGTCTCGAGCGCTTGGCGCAGGGCCTCGGTCAGTTCCTCGTCGTTCGCACCGCTCGCCATCGGCAGGTGGATCGTGACGCCCTGCCGCGAGACGTCCTTGACCGCGAGGATCGCGCGCCCATGGCTTCCCCCGACTTCGAAGCGCACCGGCTTCTTGCTCGAACCCGCGCCCTCGTCCAGTTCGTCACTCGCGGCAAGCAGCCGCTTGAGCGTCGTCGCGCCGGAGAGGGGAGGGCGACCCGTGGCGAGCGCCTTGGCATTGTCGCCGACAATCGCGCGCGCTTCCCTGCGGATGGCCCTGGCATGAACCTTGTCGTCGAGCGCGCCCGCGAGACGATAGGCGGGATTGAGCGTGAGTTCGCCCTGGTCCGCGAAGGCGACGAGCACGTCGTCGGGGATGGTGGCGGCCTTGAGCATCTTGGATAGCCAGCCCTTGGAGAGCTTGAGCCGCTCGGCCATGCGCACGGCCTTGCCTCCGTAATGGATCGGCAGTGCCTCGGCATAGTTGCGGGCGCGCTCGATGTCGGTGATGTCCTTGCGCGCGCGATTCTCGATGTCGGCAAGCCGGAATGCGGCCTCGTCGTCGAGTTCGGCAACCTGCGCGAGGAGCTTCATGTCCGGATAGGAATGCGCGCGCAGCCAGGAGATCGCGAAATGGCGACGGGTGCCCGCGACGAGTTCGTAGTCGTATGCGGGATCGTCGGCTATGTGCCGGACCACCGCGGGGACCTTCTGGCCGCCTTCGGCAACGATCGAATCGATCAGGTCGCGGCAACTCTCCTCGCTCAGCCGTGCCTGGTTGCGTGCATTGCCTTCCCATACCCTGACACGGGCGGGATCGAGCAGAAGCTGGGTGACTTGCCTGACTTCTCCCGATGCGACGCGGGCGAGGGCATTCTCGCGGCCCAGCAACGAAAGACCGGCGCGCGAGGTCGCGGCGCTGCGGGTGGAGGCCGGAGGCGGCGCTGATGCGGGGCTAGGGGAGGGGGCTGGCTCGGGAGCCTGTGCCGCGGGTTCGACGCGCGCCGCGGGCTCGGGCGCGCGCGCCGGGGCAGGCGGCGTCGAGGAGCTGTCCTGCGTCGCTTCCTCTTCGGCGAGCAGGCTGGCGAGATATTCGGACTGCTTGCGGGCCATGGCTTATCTCCGGCGCAAACGGCTGAAAAGGCTTGAGTTTCCAGCGCTAATCAAGCGCCGGAGGTGGAACATATGGCGAACATGTTTCCTGTAGGAAACTTTCGTCTTTGTCATCGGCGCAGGCTCAGCCATTGACCACCGCCTCGGCGCTGGCCGGGCTGGCGATGCCCCAGTCCTTGCGCACCAGCGCTTCGATCTGGCCCATCGCCTCGTCGAGATTGGCGCGGCAGCGCTTGTGGGTACGGGCCGAGCCGATCGGACGCTCGAGCTCGTAGATCGTCATCATGCGCAGCGCCGCGTGGCTGATCTCCGCGCTCTCGAGGATCGAGACCGGTAGCAGGGCAGGGCCGAAGGTCTGCTCCATGATCTGGCGCACCATCGCGTGGCTGGGATCGTTGGAATCGAACTTCGAACACAGCAGGCGCACGAAGTCATAGTCGACGCTCAGCCCCGCCTGCGCGAGCTGGCCGGTGACCTGGTCCATCATCGAGAGGAACTGCACGGTCGAGCAGAAATCGGGCGTGGTCGCGGCCAGCGGGACGATCAGCGAGCTGGCCGCCTGCATGACGGCAAGACTGATCGTGCCCAGTGCTGGCGGCGGATCGAGGATCACCACGTCGTAGTCTCGCGCGAGGTCGAGCAGGCCCTGCTTGAGCTTGCGAAAGCGCGAGGCAAGCACCGAGCCACCGTCCGCGCCGCTTGCCGCCAGCTCGTACTCGACGTCGAACAGTTCGAGGTTCGAGGGGATCAGGTCGACATTGGGCCAGGGCGTCTTCTGCACCGCGTAGAGCAGGTCGGTCTGGGTCGGGTCGATCGAGAGGTAGGGGTAGAGCGTCTGTTCGCGCGTGATGTTGAAGTGCGGGTTGAAGCCGAAGAGCGTGGTGGTCGTCGCCTGGCTGTCGCAGTCGACCACGAGCACGCGGTAGCCCTGGATCGCGAAGTAATGCGCGAGATGCGTGGTGACGGTCGACTTGCCGACGCCGCCCTTGAAATTCTGCACCGCGATCATCGCCGGGCGGTCGAGCGGCTTGCGTGCGGGCGAGGCGCCGAGCACTTCGCGCATGTTGAGCAGCGCCTCGATCGAATAGCCCGGACGGCGGCCGTTTTCGGTCGGCGGGGGAGGGGGCAGGCGGCCGTCGTCCTCGGCCATGCGGATGCGGTTGGTCGAGCAGCCGAGCAGTTGCGCGGCCTCGGCGATGCCGAAGCGGATATTGAGGCCCTTGCGGCTGTCGGGAAGGAAGGCCTGCTTGCGCAGACGCTCGATCATGCGCTCGCCCGCTTGCGCCATTTCGGCAAGCCGTTTGACTTCTGAATGCATTTTGACCCCGAACCGCACGGTTGAACGTGGATAAGGGTGTAATAGTAAAAAGAGCTTCAGTCCAGCGGGCTGTGTAGTATTGACAATCAACGACCCGGCATCGGTAGTGCGATGTTCCTGCAAGGCGCGCCAAAGACGCCCTGAAGCTTCGTCCAGGCGGCCCGCGAAAGCAAGAAGGGCCGCCCTGACGGAGCAGCCCTTCCCACGTCTTTCGAAGCCAGCACAGCGCCCTTGTCGGGCGCTCAGGTCCCGGGCTGCGTCTCGGAGGCAGTGCTCGGCGTGGCTTGCCCCTCGCGCCTCCAGCCCCCGCCAAGGGCCTTGAACAGGTCGACCCGGTCCGAGGCCAGACCTGCCTGCGCCTCGACCAGCGCGCGCCGCGCGGCGAGCAGGTCGGCCTGTGCCGCAAGCACCTCGAGGCTCGAGGCCGCACCCGAACGTTCGCGCCGCTCGGTCAGTTGCCAGGCGCGGGCTGCGCGGTCGCGGGCCACCTCCAGATCGGCCACCTGCGCCTCGCCTCCGGCAACGCGCGAGAGCCCCTGTTCGACTTCCTTGAGGGCAGTGAGGACCGCCCCGTCGAAAGTGGCGAGCGCCGCGTCGGCTCCGGCCCGGGCCTGACGGATGCGGGCCCGGGCGGCGCCGAAGTCGGGGAAGGTCCAGCTGATCAGCGGTCCGAGGCCGAAGGAGAACGAATCGCCGCCCCTGATCATGTCGTTGCGCAGGAAATTGCCCGATCCGCCCAGCGATATGCGCGGATAGAGGTCTGCCGTCGCCACGCCGATGCGCGCGGTTTGTGCCGCGAGATTGCGCTCCGCCTCGCGCAAGTCGGGACGACGCCGCAAGAGAGCGGCGCCGTCGCCGACCGGAAGCGCGGTCCCGGGGGATGGGGGGACGGAACAGGACCGCGCGTCCTGAGGAACTTGATCGGGCGTCCTGCCAAGGAGCGCGGCCAGTTCGAACAGCGCGACCCGGCGACCGGCTTCCAGGGTGGGAAGCGCGGCGCGCGCGGTGGCATGGGCGCTGCCTGCGCGTTCCACGTCGGCCTTGCCGAGCGAGCCTGCTCTTTCGAGCACTTCGGTCAGTTCCAGGGTGCGCCCCGTGGTCTCGACCGACTGGCGTGCGACCTCGAGGCCCTGACCCTGGGTACAGGCCTGAAGGTAGGCGCGGGTGGTCTCGGCAGCGACAAGGACACGCACGCCATCGCGCGCGGCCTCGATCGCGGCGGCATCCGCGCGCGCAGCCTCGATCGAACGCGCGACGCGGCCGAACAGGTCCGCCTCCCACGCCACGCTGGCGTTGGCGCTGGTTGTGACCTGCGTTTCGCCGAGGTTCGCAAAGCCGCCACCGCCCTGGCCGCTGCCGCCTCCCTGGCCTCCACCGCCGAACTGCACGGCATCGCCCCAGGAAAGACCGCCATTGAGGTTGGTGACGGGAAGCCGTGCGGCGCGGCTTTCCGAAAGCACGGCCTGCGCGCGCGCAAGGTTGGCATTGGCCGTACGAAGGTCGCTGTTGGCGGCCAGCGCCTGTTCGACGAGACCGTCGAGCACCGGGTCCTTGTAGAGGTGCCACCAGTCGTCGGGCAGCGGGGCGGCAGGATCGAAGTGGGCGTCGGTGGTGACGAATTGCCCCGCGGCGCGGGGCGGCGCGGGAGGGGCGGTGTAGTCCGGCCCGACCGCACAGGCAGCGAGAAGGAGGGGCGCAAGAAGCGCGGCCCTGCGCCTTGCGATGCCTCGGGGCGCAGTGCCCGGGTGCGTGTTGGAAGTGTCAGGCATGGAAAGTGCTCCCTTCACGCGCGGCGGCATCGGCGCCGGTTTCGGAGGCGGTGTCGTCCTCCTCGGCATGGGCGCGGTGATCGCCCGCCAGCAGCGTGTAGATGGTGGGAAGGACGAAGAGCGTGAAGAGCGTGCCGATGAGCATGCCCATGACCACCACGATGCCGATGGCAAAGCGGCTCGCCGCGCCCGCGCCCGAGGAAAACAGCAGGGGCACCAGGCCCGCCACCATCGCCGCGGTCGTCATCAGCACCGGGCGCATGCGCACCCCGGCGGCGTGGGCGATGGCCTGGTGCCGGCTCCAGCCTTCGTCGCGCTGCATCTGGTTGGCGAAGGACACCATCAGGATGCCGTGCTTGGTGATGAGCCCGATCAGGGTGACGAGGCCGATCTGCGTGTAGATGTTGAGCGTGGCAAAGCCCAGGAACAGCGGCAGAAGCGCGCCCGAGATCGCCAGCGGCACGGTGACTAGGATCACCAGCGGATCGCGGAAGCTCTCGAACTGGGCGGCGAGCACCAGGAAGATGACCACCAGCGCGAAGGCGAAGGAGACCGTCAGCTGGTTGCCCTCCTCGACGTACTGGCGGCTGTTCGAGAGCCAGTCGACGCTGGTGCCCTCGGGCAGGTCCTGGGCCTGCAGGAAGGCGACCGCCTGGCCCATCGTCACGCCGGGCATGAGCACGGCCGACATCGTTGCCGAGTTCATCTGGTTGAACTGGGGCAGGAGGTTGGGCTGAGGCTCGATCTCGACCTTGGCGACGGTGGAAAGGGGGACGAGATCGCCCGATCCGGCGCGCACGTAGTATCCGCCGAGATCCCCGGGGGTGGCGCGCTCGTCGCGCGGGACCTGCGTGATCACGTCGTAGGAGCGGTCGTGCCAGTTGAAGCGGTTGACGTAGTTCTCGCCCACCATCAGCGCCAGCGTGTCGGCGATTTCCGACATGGGGATACCCATGTCGCCCGCCTTGTCGCGGTCCACCGTTATGTGCGCCTGCTGGCTGTCGAAGGCGAGGTCGGCATCGACGAAGGCGAACAGCCCGCTTTGCCAGGCCGCGCCCTTGAGCTGGTCGAGCGTGCGGTTGATCGCGGCGAAGTCATCGGGCGAGCGGATCACCATCTGCACCGGCAGGCCGCCGCTGCCCGCGGGCAGGGGGCTGTCCTGAAAGACGGTGGAGGTGACGCCGGTGACGGCTGCGGTCTTGCCGGTCAGTTCCTGCTGGACGGCCTCGGCGGTTCTTTCACGCTCGCCCCAGGGCGAGAGGATGATGCCGCCAAAGCCGATGTTGGCGCCTTGCGCGCCGCCCATGGCGTAGAAGCTGCCGTCGAACTCGGGGATCGAGTGGAACAGCTTCTCGACTTCCTTGCTGAAGCGCACCGTGTAGTCGACGCTGGCGTATTGCGGCGCCTTGGTCTGGACGAACACGTAGCCCATGTCCTCGGGCGGCGCGAGTTCGCGCTTGGCGCCGAGGAAGAATACCACGCTGGCCACCAGGATCGCGGCTCCCGCGACGAGTACCGCACCGCGTGCCGCGAGCGTCCTGCCCAACAGCCGTTCGTAGCGGTGCGTCAGGCCGTGCATCGTGCGCTCGATTGCCTTTTCCAGACGGCTTTCGCCCATCTTGTTGTGCAAGAGGCGGCTGCTCATCATGGGGGAGAGGGTGAGCGCGACGACACCCGAAACGATGACGGATCCCGCCAGCGTGAAGGCGAACTCGCGGAATAGCGCGCCGGTCAGACCCCCCATCAGTCCGATGGGGGCATAGACGGCGGCCAGCGTGATGGTCATGGCGATGACCGGCCCGACGATCTCGCGCGCGCCTTTTAACGCTGCGTTGATCGGCGAGAGACCCTCCTCGATGTGGCGATGGATGTTTTCGACCACGACGATGGCATCATCGACCACGAGGCCGATCGCCAGCACCATCGCAAGGAGGGTCAGGAGATTGAGCGAAAACCCGAAGAGCAGCATCAGCGCCGCCGTGCCCAGAAGCGACAGCGGAATGGTGACGATGGGGATGATGACGGCCCGGAAGGTGCCGAGGAACAGGAAGATGACGACGATCACGATGATGACCGCCTCGACGAGGGTGTGCTCGACTTCCTCGATCGAGGCATCGACGAAGCGCGCACGGTCGAACATCGATTTGATCTCGAGCCCCGGAGGCGCCATGCGCTCGAGCTGGGGCAGTAGCTGGTTGACGGCATCGACGATTTCGAGCGGGTTGCCGTCGGGGGTGGGCGAGATCGGCAGCAGGATCGCGTCCTTGCCCGCCCCCATTGCGGCATCGTCGTAGTTCTGGCCGCCCAGTTCGACCGTGGCGACGTCGCCGAGCCGGACAATGCCGTCAGGTCCGGTCTTGACCACCATGTCGCGGAACGAGGCCGCGCTGCGCAGGTCCGTCTCGGCGGTGATGGCGATCGCCGTCGCGCTGCCCTTGAGCTGGCCGGGCGCGGCCTGGACGTTGTTGGCGCGCAGTGCCGTGGCAATGTCGCCCGCTGTCATGCCGCGTCCGGCAAGCTTGTCGGGATCGACCCAGATGCGCATGGCCAGCGGCGCGCCGCCGTTGATCTCGACCGACGCGACGCCCGGCACCGAGGTCAGCAGGGGCCGTGCGACGCGGGTCACGAAGTCGTTGATCTGCGAAGGTGCCATCGTCGGGCTGGTGAAGCTGATGTACTGCACCGCCGAGGCGCCGTCGGTGATCTTGGAGATGACCGGGTCGAAGGCCCCTTCGGGCAGGCGGTACTTCACCTGCTGCACCTTGGAGAGGATCTCGGTCATAGAACGGTCCGCGTCCGCGTTCAGCACCAGCTTGGCCGCGATATGGCTCTTGCCCGAGGTCGAGGTGGAGGAGAGGTACTCGATCCCGCTGGCGGTTGCGATCTCCTGCGCGATGGGGGTGGTGACGAAGCCCTGCATGACGTCCTGCGTGGCGCCGGGAAGCTGGGTGTCGATGGTGATCGTGGCGCTTTCCATGCGCGGGTACTGGCGGATCTGCAGTCCGAAGACGGCGGATATGCCCACCAGCAGGATCAGCAGGCTGACCACGATGGCCGCGATGGGGCGGCGGATGAACAGGTCGGTGAAGCGCATCCTATCGCGCTCCCGCTTCGGTGCCGTCCGGCTTGGCGGCCTTGGCGGTCTCGCCGCCGACCAGCTGCGAGACGGTCACTTCGCTGCCCGGCTGTACCCGCAGCTGGCCTTGCGCGACGACGACGTCGCCGGGGGAGAGCTTGCCGGTCACGACGACGTCGTCGCCCATGCGCTGGCCGGTGGTGACAGGCACGATCTCGGCCTTGCCGCCCTTGCGCGGGTTCGTGCCGCGAATGACGATCACGCTGTCGCCCTGCGCCGAGGTCTGGATCGCGGTGACGGGCAGGACGAGCGCCTCCGGGTCGACGCCCAGTTCGAGCGCGACCTTGACGTACATCCCGGGGCGCAGTGCTCCGTCGGGGTTGGCGATGACCGCCTGCGCGGTCACGTTGCGGGTTTCGCGGCTCACCTGCGGTTCGATCGTCTCGAGGCGTGCGGTGAACGTGCGTTCGGGCCAGGCATCGCTGGTCAGGGTCACGCTGTCGCCGGGGCGCAGGCGCGACAGCTCCTGCTGGGGAATGGCGAAATCGACGTAAAGGCGATCGAGCGCGGTCAGCGTGGCGACGGCATCGCCGGGGTTCATGTACTGGCCGGGGTCGACCTGGCGGATGCCGAGCCGCCCGGCGAAGGGCGCGCGTACCTGCTTCTGTCGCAGGCGAGCCTCGATCTGGGCGACTGCGGCGAGCGCTTGGGCGTGTTCGGCGCGGCGCTGCTGAAGCACCTCGCGCGGTTCTGCCCCCGAGGGAGCAAGTTCCTGCGAGCGCTCGAGCTGGAGCCGGGCAAAGTCCGCGCGGGCCCTTGCCGCCGCGAGATCGGCCTTTTCGGGAGCGTCGTAGAGCTGGACGAGCAGGGCGCCCGCACGCACGTCCTGTCCGGCGCGGAAATGCAGGCCGGAAACCCGCCCGCTGGTCTCGGGGGCGAGGGTGACCTCGCGCACCGCGCTGAGCGAGCCGACGAGCGCACGGGTATCTGCGACCCGGCGTGCGCCGAGCACGGTCGCTGCGACCGGCGTCGCCTGCTGGGGCCAGCCCTGCGCGCCGCTCATGCGCATCATGCGCCAGCCGTAGATCGCGGCCATGAGCACCACCAGGACGAGGACCGTGACGAGGATGGTGCGGGTGCGCCCTTTGGGCTCCTGATGCCATTCGCTCATGGCTGCAGCCTTCCCCTGATGAAAGTCTGCGAGGGTGCGGCAAGATATTGGCCGCTATGGGAAATCCCCCTCGAATTGCAGGGGCTGCAGCTTGGCGATGTCATGTCGGCTCCGAACGCTCTGGTTACGCTGGATCGTGCCCTGCGCGGGCCGGTCCGACACTCTTGCTACAACCTCAACAATGGTTGAGGTCAAGCGCTTTGTGTGGCATCGGGCAAACAGGGGCAAGCAAGCCGTGCGCGCCGCGCCAGGGCGACGCGTCGAACCGGGGGAGGAATCAGGGCCATGCCGCTCGATCGGGACAAGGCGCTTACCGTGGGCGAGCTCGCGCGCCGCAGTGGCGTGGCGGTATCCACGATCCATTTCTACGAGAAGAAGCAGCTGATCGAGGGTTGGCGCACCGGCGGCAACCAGCGGCGCTATGCGCGCAGCACCTTGCGCCGCGTCGCGATCATCCGCGTGGCGCAGCAGGCGGGGGTGCCGCTCGCGCTCGTGCGCGAACATCTCGACCGTTTTCCGCACACCCCGATCACCGTCGCCGAGTGGGCGCAGATCAGCCGGGACTGGCATGCGATGCTCGACGAGCGCATTGCCGCGCTCACCCAGTTGCGTGATCGACTGGGCTCTTGCATTGGGTGCGGCTGCCTGTCCATGACGGACTGCCCCTTGCGCAACCCGGACGACATGCTGGGGGACGAGGGCAGTGGCCCGCAGCTGCTCACCGTGCCGGGCCAGACGAACGCAGACGAAGAAGCAACGAGCAACCGGGCCGCGACATCGGCCGAACGAGAAACGGGGATTGGGTGAATACGAAGGCCGACAGGAAGTTCGCACGCAAGATTGCAGTGGTCATGGCTCCGGCGCTTTTCGCCTCGGGCTGGCACCATGCGGCCAGTGCGCAGGTCGAGGTGCAGCCGGTGCAGGTCGACCCCGCGAGACCCGATTGGGAGAACCCGGCGGTCTTCGCGCAAGGGACATTGCCCGCCAGCGCCAGCGGCTTTCCCTACGAGAGCCGTGCCGCTGCGCTCGCCGGCGATCCGCGCGCATCGCGTCGCTATCTCGATCTCGACGGCACCTGGAAGTTTGCCTTCTCGCCCGGGGCCGATGCGCTGCCCGATGGCTTCGAGAGACCCGGATACGACGTATCGGGCTGGAAGGACATCGCGGTGCCCGCAGATTGGCAGGCCGAGGGCTTCGGGCAGGCGCGCTACAACAACTGGATCTATCCGTTTCCGGCAAACCGCCCGCTGATCCCGCACCGGACCAACCCGGTCGGCTCGTACCGGCGCGATTTTTCGCTGCCGCCCGGCTGGTCAGGAAGCGACCGGGTGATCCTCCATATCGGCGCTGCGGGCTCGGCCTACTACGTGTGGGTCAACGGCCAGAAGGTCGGCTATGCGCAGGACAGCAAGCTGCCCTCCGAATTCGACGTGACCGGGGCGCTGAAGCCGGGGACGAACACCATCGCGATCCAGGTCTTTCGCTGGTCCGACGGTTCCTATCTCGAAGATCAGGACTTCTGGCGCGTTTCGGGGATCGAGCGGTCGGTCTACCTGAAGGCGGTCCCCACGCGCCGGGTGCGCGATGTCTTCGCGCACGCCGGGCTCGACGCGGCCTATCGCACGGGCGAGCTTGCCGTCGACCTGGCGCTGACGCCGGGCAGTGCGGCACTTGCGCGCATTACGCTGCTTGACGGTGAGAAGGCGGTCCTGACGCGCGAGGCGAAGCTGGCGAAGAGTGCCACCGAACAGGGCGTGACGCTTTCCGGAGACGTCCCCGAGGTACGCCGCTGGAGCGCGGAGACGCCAAATCTCTACACGCTTCTGGTCGAGCTGTTCGACGATGGCGGAAGGCTTGTGCAGGCCACGCCGACCCGCATCGGTTTTCGCGTGGTAGAGATGCTGGACGGGCAGGTGGCGGTCAACGGTAAGCCGATCACGATCAGGGGCGTCAATCGCCACGAGCACGATCCCGAGACCTTCCACGTGATCTCGCGCGCCTCGATGGAACGCGACGTGCAGCTGATGAAGGCGAACAACGTCAACGCCCTGCGCACCGCGCACTATCCCAACGATCCCTACATCTACGAGCTGGCGGACCGCTATGGCCTCTACGTCATGGACGAGGCCAACATCGAGAGCCATCAGTACATGGACTATGGCAACCGCCACCCCGAGGAGCGGGCGAAGTACCAGATCGGCTTCGACCCGGCGTGGAAGGCAGCTCACCTCGCGCGCGTCGCGAACATGGTCGAGCGCGACAAGAACCATCCCTCGATCCTGTTCTGGTCGCTGGGCAACGAGGCGGGCATCGGTCCGACCTTCGAGGACGCGGCAAAGGCGACCCGGCACCGCGATCCCGGCCGCCTGATCAGCTACCTGGGCTGGGGCCCGCTGCCCTTCGGCGACCACCGCGTGAACTGGTATGCCGACATCTACGCGCCGATGTACGACCCCGCGGCTAAGATGGACGACTACGCGACCAACTGGTCCTATCGCCAGCCGATGATCCAGTGCGAGTACGCGCACATGATGGGCAACTCGGGCGGCAACCTGACCGAGTACTGGGATACCGTCCACGCCCACCCGCACAAGCTCCAGGGCGGCTTCATCTGGGACTGGGTGGATCAGTCGATGTTCGGCTATACCGGGGACGGCACGCGCTACTGGGCAGACGGCAGCGAATACGGTCCGAACCCGGGCGGCGACATCGAGTTCGGCGACGGGATCATCCAGTCCGACCGCACCCCCAATCCCGCGCTGCACGAACTGCGCAAGGTCTATGCCCCGCTCGGGTTCTCCGGCCTCGACCGGGCCACGGGTACGCTCAGCGTTCACAACTGGCAGGACTTCGCTGACCTGTCGGGCTATGTGTTCGAATGGAGCCTGCAGGAAAACGGAGTGAGCGTCGCCCGCGGTGCCTTGCCCGCGCCCGATGCCGCCGCGCGTGCCAGCACGACGATGACGCTGCCGCTGGACAGCTTCGTGCGTAAGCCGGGCGCCGAATACTTCGTGACGGTCGAGGCACACGCTGGCGAAGGCCAGATCCCGCTGGTCGAGGCAGGACACGTGGTCGCCTTCGAACAGTTTGCGCTGGACGAGGCGACACCGTCTCTTCCCGCGCAGGTCGCAGGCAAGGTCGCGCTTGCCGACAGCGATGGCGAGGTCGTGCTCTCCGCCGGCGGGGCTTCTCTCGCGATCAGTCGCAAGACCGGTCTCGTGCGCAGCTACTCGGACGCAGGCCGGGTGCTCCTCGAGGGCGGCGCGCCCTATTTCTGGCGCGCGCTGACCGACAGCAACAAGGGCACGCGCACCGGCGAGCAGCTCGCGGTCTGGAAGACGCTGAGCGAGCAGCGTACCGTCACCGCACTGCGCATCGCCAGCGTGGCGGGGGGCGGGCGAGAGGTCACCGTCGCCTTCACGCTGGGCAGTGGGCAGGCGGGTTTCGAGAATCGCTATCGCATGGCCGGTGACGGCTCGGTCGAGGTGAGCGCGCATTTCGAGCCGCTCGCCGCCGACCTGCCACCACCTTTCCGGATCGGTCTCGCCTTCGACCTGCCCATGGAACTCGATACGGTCGAGTGGTACGGGCGTGGCCCGCACGAGAGCTACGTCGATCGCCAGAGCTCGGCACCGGTCGGCCTGTGGCGCGGGGCGCTTGCCGATCAGGACCACGACTATATCCGGCCGCAGGAGACCGGCAACAAGACCGGTGTGCGCTGGATGGAGCTGAGCGGAGCAGGGCGGGGCGTTCGCGTCGCGGGCGACCGGCCACTGATGATGAACGCGCTCGCCTTCCCCTATTCCGATCTCTATCCGCGCGCGCCCGGAACCTGGAAATCGAGCGACATCCGGCCGCACGATCACGGCACGCTGCTGGTCGACGCCGCGCAATGGGGGCTGGGCGGCGACACGCAGTGGAGCGAGGAGGGCAAGCCGCTGGCGCGTTATCGCCCGAAAGTCGAGCCAACCACCTTCACCTTGCGCCTGACCCCGACTTCGGGAGCGGCGACAGCGGGCGCGCTGCCCGGCGGCGATAGCTGATCCGGCTCCAGCGCGCACCCGGCTGACGGAGAATGCGGGCCTGGCTTCTGGACCTTCGCCGCACGTGGTGCTGGTAAGGACCCTTGCGACACGAGACGGAGAGTTCGACCGATGCCGATGACCACTTCCCGCCGCCAGCTGCTGGGCACCGGCGCGGCCCTCGCTGGTGCGGCTATGCTTCCCGGGTTCGCGGCCAGTGCGCTGGACAGCAGCGCGCCGTTCCTTGCCGCGAAGGGGCTGCCTCTCGGCATGCAGCTCTATACCGTTGGCGCGGCGGCCAGCGAGGACCTTGCGGGGACCTTCGCGCGGCTGGCGGGGATGGGCTATCGTACGATCGAGCTGGCCGGCTACCACGGCCATAGCCCGGCGCAGCTTCGCGAAGCTGCGGACGCGGCGGGGCTGACCTTCACCAGCATCCACCTTTCCGACCAGCTGATCGGGCGCAGCGACGAGGATGCGCGTCGCATAGCCGCCGACCTTGCCGTGCTGGGTATTCGCAACGTGGTCCTGCCCACCTTCATCTGGCCATCGGACATCGCGCGCCGCGATGGAGAGGTAATGCAGGACTGGCTCGCGCGTGCCGTCGCCGTGAAGGGCAGGGCGCTGTGGCAGGACACCGCCAGCCTGCTCAACGCGCGCGGCAAGGCACTGAAGGCCGAGGGCCTGCGCCTTGCCTATCACAACCACAACGCAGAGTTCGGCCCGGTCGATGGCACGAGTGGCTGGCAGATCATCCTCGACGAGACCGATCCCGCGCTCGTCGACTTCGAGGTCGATGCTGGCTGGGTCGCGGCGGCGGGGATCGACCCGGTGGCCTTCGTTTCGGGCCTGAAGGGCCGGGTGCGCCAGATGCACGTCAAGGACATCAAGGCGAGCACGGTGCCCAACTTCGCCTTCCGGCAGGACCCGGCCGAAGTGGGGCTTGGCAAGATCGACTGGCCCCGCCTGTTGCCCGCCGCCTATGCAGCGGGCGTGCGCCACTTCTACGTCGAGCAGGAGCCGCCGTTCACCACCGGCCGGTTCGAATCGCTGGCGATCAGCGCCGAGAATTTCTCCACGATGCGCTGAGGGTGACGGCGCGCCCCTGACTGCTCAGCCGAGCAGCGACTTAGCCGAGCAGCGACTGGCGGAACTTCTGCGGGGTGGTGCCGGTCCAGCGCTTGAAGGCGCGCCCGAAACTGGTCTGCTCGCCGTAGCCGAGCCATTCCGCCACCTGATCGAGCGTGGAATCGGGGCGCTGCAGGTAGACTTTGGCGAGCGTGATGCGCACGTCCTCGATCAGCGCGCTGAAGCTCGTGTCCTCTTCGGCGAGACGCCCCTGCAAGGTGCGCACCGAGATGCCGAACTTCTCGGCGCAGCGCTCGATCGAGCAGTTGCCCTTGGGCAGGTCGCCGCGCACGTAGTCGCGCACCCGCTGCGCGAAGCTGATCCGGTTGGCCGCCTTGACCCGGTCTAGGTAGCCGCCGAGCAGGCGATAGAGCAGCCGGTTGGCGCTGGGCACCGGATTGTCGAGCTGGCTCGCGGCAAAGCCGATGGCGTTGATGTGCGAGCGGGTGCGCAGCTGGCAGCCGAGCGCACGTTCGATCTCGGTCACGTCATCGCCGCGCGGAGCCACCGCCAGTTCGACGTAGCGCGGCTGGAAATGCGCGCCCCCGATCTGGCGCAGCAGCTTCATCTGCAGCACCACCGCCTGCAGGTTGGCCTGGTCGTTGACGCCGAGATCGTGGACCACGCCCCAGCGCAGTTCGGCGCCGTTCTCGCCCTCGAGCAGTTCGGGCGCGGCTTCGGGCGAGTGGACGATGGGCAGGTAGTCGGTCAGCGCGCCGATCGCGGTGCGCAGGTCCGATGCCGAACGCGCCAGTGCGGTGATGCAGCCGAAGACTTCCGCGTCCTGTTCCTGCGCGAGGTGCATCCCGAACAGCGGATCGGCGAAGAGTTCGCTGCAGTATTCGAAGGTGTCGACCAGTGCCTGCGCGCCGACGTAGCTGTCGGGATCGGACAGCGCGCGCATGTCGATGCCGTGGCGCTCGAGGATACGGCGCGGGTCGGCGTCGCGCCGCCGGGTGTAGTCGGAGAAGCCCCGCAGGTTGGCGGCACGCAACTGGCCTTCGCCGGGCGTGCCGTCGAGCGGGCCTTCGATGCCGAAGAAGATGGGATCGACGGGCATGATGCCGGTCAATCTACCGCGCGGCGTGCTTTGCGTCCAATGTCCATCGCACTGCACGGGCGATCTATACAGGCCGCGAGCCAAGCTGGCAGCTTCACGCACAACAAGCCTGGAGAGGACACGATGGCCGAGATGAAGTCGCCGCGCGCGCACCGCGAGGATGCGCGCAAGTACATCCGCTATGACAAGGACCGCACCCGTCGCATCGCCACGATCACCATCGACCGGCCCGATCGCGGCAATGCGCTGACCATCGGCACGCGCATGCTCTTTGCCGACTACGTCCACCGCGCCAATGTCGACGACGAGGTCAAGGTGCTGGTGATCCGCGGCGAGGGCGAGGACTTCGGCACCGGAGCCGACATCGACGAGCACGGCGACATGTACCTCAACCCCAAGGAGGGCGAGAGCTTCCTGCCGGACCTCGAGATCGAGCCGGACGAGGATGTCGCCTGGCCGCCCAAGGGCTCCTACCGGCACCTGCACCACCTCACCGACTATTACGCCAAGGGCGCCTCGGGGATCCGTCCCTTGCAGGAATTCAAGAAGATCAGCATCGTCGAGGCCAAGGGCTACTGCTATGGCTGGCACTTCTACCAGTGCGGCGATGCCGACCTGGTGATCGCCTCGGACGATGCACTCTTCGGCCATCCCTCGTTCCGTTATGCCGGGTGGGGGCCGCGCATGTGGACCTGGCTCGAGACGATCGGCTACCGCAAGTTCGCCGAGATGGTCTTCACCGGGCGTCCCTTCACCGCAGCGGAAATGGACAAGTGCGGCTTTCTCAACAGCGTCGTCGCGCGCGAGGACCTCGAGGCCGAGGTCGACAAGTACGCCGATGCCTGTGCCCGCTCCCGCCCGGTCGACGTGGTGGTCGCGCAAAAGACCTTCATGGAGGCCTACAAGCAGTATCGCGGCGAATACCTCGGCAGTCTTCTGACCGGGTGGCTTGAGGGTATGCTGCCGGCGATGAAGCCCGACCGCGAGACCGCGGTGGACCTGGGCGGGGATGCCTTCAACGAGGGGATAGCCAAGGCGGTGAAGAACAACGACCGCTCCTATCCGCCAGAGTGGCGCCTCTCGCGCCAGGGCCGCGCCGCGAAGGAGTGAGCGGGCGCTGCCCTGCGCTGCCAGTCCTCTGCACTGCCAATCCCCTGCGCTGATTGTCGATAGGCCTGCGCATCCGGCGTGTCGGGCAGCGCGCTCCCTGGCCTAGCATGCACATAGATTGACCGGGCGGGAACAAGGCCCGGCGAAAACCCACTGCGTCCAGGGCGGTGGGGCCGATCACGGGAGATGTCGATGTCCGAACCGCTCTTCACGCTCGATGCGGGCAATTACCGCAAGTGCCAGCAGCTCTTTCGCGGCACGCACCGGCGCGAGTACTACGATGGCGAATACTGGGTCGACGACAGCGCGGCGGTAGAGGTCAGCGCGCGCCGCCGCGCGATCGGGCCTTACACGATCATCGACACCAGCGCGGCGACGCGCCAGTTCTTCCGCCGCACCCGCAAGCACATCCGCGAGGATGCGACCGACCTTGGCGTGCTGTGGTTCGTGCGGCGCGGTGCGCTGGTCTTCTCCAACCAGGCCGGGCAGCGCGTCGTCGGCGAGGGCGAGTTCTTGCTCACCCGCTCGATGTCGCCGTTCTTCATCGAGCTGCAGCCCGCGGACTGCGGGGCGCACGAGATCCTGCACCTGACGGTTCCTGCGCACCTGCTGCGCAAGCATCTCGAGAGCGAGACCGGCCCTTGCGGCTTCGTCGGCGAGCAGTCGCGCGAAATCGCGATCGCGCGCCAGATGCTCACCCAGGTCTTCGATGACGATGCGCTCGAGGAAGATGCGGCACGCATCATCGTAGAGGCCGCGATCGCGCTGGCGGGGCGTGCGCTGGGCGCATCGCGCAAGGAAGGCTCGGCGCGACAGAGCCTCTCCGAACAGCGGCTCGACGAAGTGCTGCGCTTCATCGAGGTACACTTGTCCGACCCCAACTTGTGCACCGGCATGGTGAGCAAGGGCTGCGGGGTGAGCCAGCGCTATCTCTCGTTGTTGCTGCAGGGCACCGGCAAGACCTTTTCCGAACTGGTGTGGAGCCGCCGGCTCGAGATGGCGCGCGAATGGCTCGCCGCCAGTCACCCGCGCGACGTCGCCATCGCCGAGATCGCCTATGGGGTCGGCTTCAAGAGCACGGCGCACTTCAGCCGCAAGTTCAAGAGCGTGTTCGGCCAGAACCCGCGCGACTTTCGCGACAGCGCGATGACGCTTGCTGCCAACGACCGCGAAGCCACCGCGCCGCAGCTGGGCGCAGCGCTTCACTGACCGCTCCGGCGGCAGGGCTGGCGGCAGGACGAAGAGGAAGCGGCTTGACCAAGACCATCGTCAAACTCGACGACAAGTACCGGCAGGCGGACGGCCCGGTGATGATCGGCGCGCTGCAGGCCTTCGTGCGCCTGCTGCTCGACCAGTCGCGCCGCGACCGTGCGGCGGGCCTGTCGAGCGCGGGCTACGTCACCGGCTACCGCGGCTCGCCGGTGACGACGCTCGATGCGCAGCTCTGGGCGGCGGCTTCGCTGCTTAAGGAGCACGACGTGCGCTTCGAGCCCGGACTCAACGAGGAACTGGCGGCGACGTCGCTGCGCGGCACGCAGCAGCTCGACTGGTTCGGCAAGGCGCGCGTCGATGGCGTCTTCGCGCTGTGGTACGCCAAGGGCATCGGCGTCGACCGCGCGCACGAGGCGCTCAAGCTCGGCAACCTCGAAGGATCGAGCGCGAAGGGCGGTGTGTTGCTGCTTGCGGGCGACGATCACGGTGCGAAGAGCTCGGCCAGCGCGCACCAGTCCGACCAGAACCTTGCCGCCGCGCTCATTCCCACGCTCTATCCCGCAACGACCGAAGAGATCCTGCGTTACGGCCAGCTCGGCTGGGCGCTCTCGCGCCATGCCGGGACTTATTGCGGGTTCAAGACGATCACCGACACGCTCGACCTGACCTCGAGTGTGCAGCTGCCGGGCTGGACCTTTCCGATCCACGTGCCCCATCGCGAGGGCCCCGCCCTGAACCTGCGCGAAGGCATGCCCGCGCTCGAGCAGGAAGCGCTGACCGTCGAGCATCGCCTTGCTGCGGCGCAGGCCTTCGTGCGCGCCAACGCGATGGACCGGCTGACGCACGGCAGGCAAGGAGCTGCGCTCACCATCGTCACTGCGGGCAAGGCCTGGCTCGACGTGGCGCAGGCGCTGCTCGATCTCGGCCTCGACGAGGCGCGCTGCCGCAAGCTGGGCATTGCCGCGGTCAAGCTCGCGCTGACCTGGCCGATCGACCCGTTTTTCGCGCGCGAGGCCTGCGCCGGCGCGCGCGAGGTCATGGTGGTCGAGGAAAAGCGCGGCTGGATCGAGGACCAGCTCGCACGCGTGCTCTATGGCCTTGCCGATGCGCCTGCACTCACGGGCAAGCACGCGCCGGGGGGCGAGGCGCTGCTGTCCGGTGCCGGCGTGCTCGACGCGGCGCGGGTGCGCCGCGCGATCGTGCAGCGCCTTGGAGCGCTGGGCCATGTCGACGATGCCCTGGCCGCGCGCGCCGCGATGCTGAGCGAAGCCGATGCGGCCACCGCGGACCTGCGCGCGATTGCCGCGCGTCCCGCCTACTTCTGCTCCGGCTGCCCGCACAACCGTTCGACCCGCGTGCCCGAGGGCAGCGGCGCGATGGGGGCGACCGGGTGCCATGGCCTTGCGCACTACATGCCCGCGCGCCGCACCATGCAGACGGTCGGCATGGGCAGCGAGGGCATGCCCTGGGTCGCGGCGCAGCATTTCGTCGACACGCCGCATTATTTCCAGAACCTGGGCGATGGCACCTATACCCATTCGGGCCTGCTCACGATCCGCGCCTCGGTCGCCGCGCGCAGCAACGTGACCTTCAAGATCCTCTACAACGACGCGGTCGCGATGACCGGCGGTCAGCCGATGGAGGGCGCGCTCAGCCCTGCGCAGATCGCTGCCGAACTGCTGGCCGAGGGGGTCTCGCCGGTGGTGCTGCTGAGCGAGGACCCGGCACGCCATCGCGGCACCGGGCTGCCGCCGCAAGTGCGCGTCCATCACCGCGACGAGCTCGACAGCCTGCAGCGCGAGTTGCGCGAGGTCGCAGGGACCAGCGCCCTCATCTACGAACAGGTCTGCGCCAACGAGAAGCGCCGCCGCCGCAAGCGGGGCCTTGCGAGCGATCCCGACATGCGCCTCTACATCAACCCGGCGGTATGCGAGGGCTGCGGCGACTGTTCGGTGCAGTCCAACTGCCTCAGCGTCGAGCCGGTCGAGACCGGGATGGGGCGCAAGCGGCGCATCAACCAGTCGAGCTGCAACAAGGACTTCTCGTGCATCAAGGGCTTCTGCCCGAGCTTCGTTACGGTCGAGGGGGGCACACCGGCGCGGCGCGCGGGCGATCTCGGTGCGCTCGATGCGATGGTAGCGGCGCTGCCCGAACCTGCCCGCGCCGAGCCGGGGGAGGGGGGCTGGAACCTGCTCGTCACCGGGATCGGCGGTACCGGGGTGCTCACCGTGGGTGCGGTGCTGGCGATGGCCGCGCAGATCGAGGGCAGGGCGGCCAAGCTGCTCGACATGACCGGCATGGCGCAGAAGGGCGGGGCGGTGGTCAGCCACTTGCGCATAGCCCAAGATCTCGACGCCGTGCCCAGCGCGCGCATCGGCACCGGCATGGCCGACGTGGTGATCGCCTGCGACCTCGTCGTTGCAGCCGCGCCCGAAGTGCTCGCGGCACAGGGGGCCGGGACTTGCCTCATCGCCAACGAGGACGTCGTGCCGACCGGCGAGTTCCAGTCCAATCCCTCGCTCGATCTCTCTTCGCGCCGCTTCCTCGATGCGCTGGCGCAGCGCGGCGATCCCGCGCGCACGATGGTCATCGAGGCGACGACGCTCGCCACGCGGGTTCTGGGCGATGCGATCTTCGCCAATTTCGTGATGCTGGGCCTTGCCGCGCAGGCGGGCGTGCTGCCGGTTTCGCTCGAAGCGCTCGACGAGGCGCTGGTGCTGAACGGCACCGCCGTCGCCGCCAACCGCCGCGCGATCGCGCTGGGCCGTCTCGCCGCGCACGACCGCGCGGCAGCCGAAAGGCTGGGCGGGCTGGGCGAGACGGCGGCGCAAGTCCCGCAAACGCTCGAAGCCATGCTCGAGAGCCGCGCCAGGCATCTCGCGGACTATCAGGACGAGGCACTGGCGCAGCTTTACCGCACACGCATCGCAGACCTTCAGGTCAAGGCGGGCGGGCGCTGGGGCGATGGCGAGGATACGCAGCCCTTGCTGCTCGCCGCCGCGCAGCAGCTGGCCCGCCTCATGGCCTACAAGGACGAATATGAGGTCGCACGCCTCTTTGCTTCGCCAGCGTTTGCACAAGGGATCGGTGAGGCCTTCGACGGCGACGTCAGGCTCTCTTTGAACCTCGCCCCGCCGCTGCTCCCGCTCGGGCGCGACGCGCTGACCGGACGGCCGCGCAAGGTCCGCTTCGGGGGGTGGATGCTGCGCGTCATGCCCTTGCTGGCGAAGGGCAGGCGGCTGCGCGGGACATGGCTCGATCCCTTCGGCCATACCCGCGAGCGCGCCGAGGAACGCGCGCTGCCGGGCGAGTATCTCGCCGTGCTCGAGCGTGCGCTGGCGGCAGGCGATCTCGCGGCGGCGACGCGCATCGCGCAAGGGGCCGCGCTTATCCGCGGCTACGGTCCGGTCAAGGCCGAGGGCATTGCCGCCTGGCGCGCGCTCGTGGCGCAGGAAGAGGCCCAAGCCGGACGCGCGATTGACCGTGGGGGCGATCAAGCTTGCCCGCAGGGCCCGGCCAGCGCCAGCGCGCTTCCGCAAGAGCAAGGGGCGGCCTAGAAAAACCATGGAAGAGGATCTGGCGATGAACGCGCAAGGCAAGACAAGCCGCCGTCTGGTCGACCGCCCCGTGCGCATCGGCGCCGAGGCCTATGTCGACCCCGACTATGCCCGCGAGGAAGCCGAAAGGCTCTGGCCGCGCGTCTGGCAGGTGGCCTGCCGCGAGGAGGAACTGGAAAAGCCCGGCGACTACGTCACTTACGACATCGTCGATGATTCGGTGATCGTGCTGCGCAGCAAGGAGGGCACCTTGCGTGCCTTCCACAATGTCTGCCGCCACCGCGCCCGCCGCCTGACGCAGGGCTGCGGCAACAAGGCGCGGCTCACCTGCCCGTTCCACGCCTGGAGCTGGGACCTGGAAGGCCAGTGCATCGGCATGACCCGCGGCGAGGCATGGGGCGAGGCGCTGGGCCGCGAGGACGTGCCGCTGCTGCCGGTCCAGGTCGATACCTGGGGCGGCTGGGTCTTCGTCAACATGGACCTCGAGGCCGCGCCGCTCGCGGACTACATGGGCGAGGCCGCGACCAACCTCGCGCCCTTCGCCTTCGAGACGATGCGCTATCGCTGGCGCCAGTACCTGCATTTCCCTTGCAACTGGAAGGTCGCGGTCGAGGCCTTCAACGAAGGCTACCACGTCGCGGGCACGCACCCGCAGCTGACCAAGTTCTCGGCCAAGCCGACCTGGAGCGATGCCTGGGGCCTGCACGGCGTGTTCGGCTCGGCCGCGCGCGAGGGGTCGGGCGGGGCGAGCAGCGGCGCGGCCGGTGCCGCCGACATGCGCGAGGGACTGAAGCATTCGCTCAACCAGCTGTGGGAAGAGGTCAACGCGACCACCACGCAGACCATGGTCGATGTCGCCAACCGCTTGCCCGAGGAACTGCCCGAGGGCACCCCGGCACACGAGGTGCAGATGCACCTGATGAAGCGCACCATCGAGGAAGATGCCAAGCGCGGGGTACTGTGGCCCGCGATCGATCCGGCGCACTTCGCCAAGGTCGGCAACGTGCTGCACATCTTCCCCAACACGGTGATCGTCCACGGGCCGGTCTTCGCGCTGTGCTACCGCGCGCGGCCCGACGGCACCGATCCTAACCGCTGCATCTTCGAGGTCTACACGCTCGAGAAATTCCCGGAGGGCGCCGAGCCGCGCCCCGACAATCTCTACCGCCCCGAGATGACCGAGGAAGCCTGGCGCAAGGTGCTGTGCCAGGATTTCTCGAACATGGAGGCGGTGCAGCAGGGCCTTCGCGATCGCGCCTTCCCGGGCATCTACCCAAGTCCCGAGGAAGAAAAGGCCATCGTCAATTTCCACCGTGTGCTCGCCGACTACGTCGGTCGCGGCGCTCCCGAACCCATCGACTGAGGCTTGCAATCCATGGCCGAGACCAAGATCAAGAACGCCCCGCAGGACGCCGCCGCGCCGCAACCCACGCTCGATACCAGCGATGTCGACAAGTACGTCGGCAAGCAGGTCGTCTTTGCCGAGATGTGGGACCCTGCCAGCTCGACCGAAATCCGCCGCTGGGTCCAGGCGCTCGATTACGCCAATCCCGTCCACTACGACGAAGAAGCCGCGCGCGCCTCGTGCTTCGGCGGGCTGGTCGCGCCGCAGAGCTTCACCGTGGCGATGGACTACGGCCACGGCTGCCACCCCTCGTGCATCGGCAACGTGCCCGGCACGCACCTGATCTTCGGCGGCGAGGAATGGTGGTTCTACGGTGACCGTATCCGCCCCGGCGACCACTTGCGCCAGGAGCGCTTCTTCGCAGGCTACAAGGTGACCGACACCAGCTTTGCAGGCCCGACGATGTTCTCGGACGGCGACACCTACCACTACCGCGAGGACGGCACCTTGTTCGCCAAGGAACGCGCGACCTCGATCCGCTACTTGCGCGAGGAAGCCAACAAGCGCGCGGTCTACGACAAGCAGAACCGCGCTGTGAAAAGCTGGACCCCACAGGAAATGGAAGAGATCGAGCGCATCCGGTTCGACTGGATTCTCTCCAACCGTGCCGGGACGACGCCCGATTGGGACGCCGTATCGGTTGGCGACACGTTGCCGCGCCGGGTGATCGGTCCGCACACTCCGCTCACCTTCGGTTTCGAATACCGCGCGCACCGCCAGAACATCTGGGGCACCTGGCGCTGGAACCCGCCCGAGGGCATGCGCGACCCGGCCAAGGAAAACGCCGGCTTCGACGAGGACATGACCTACGACTTCGAGGCGCAGAAGATCGACCCGCGCCAGAAGGACGGGCTCTACTACGGTCCATCGAGCGGACACCTCAACCCGGCCAAGGCCGAGAAGATCGGCATGGGCGGCACTTACGGCTACGGCGCCTCGATGAATGCCTGGCACCTCGATTACGTCGCCTACTGGGCGGGCAACGCGGGCTACATCTGGCATTCGAAGACCCAGTTTCGCAAACCCGCCTTCGAAGGCGACGTGACTTTCGTCGAGGGCGAGGTCGTCGAGAAGATCGAGACCGGGCCCAATGGCCTGCCGATCGTGCGGATCAAGACCCGCATGACCACGCAGGATGGCGATACCGTGCTCACCGGAACGGCGGACGTCTCGCTGCCGCGCGCACGCTGAGGAGCACGCGGCGATGGACCTCTCGCAACTCGTGGCCCGCGCGCCGGGCGAAAGCGGCCTCTCGCTGGTCGAGGCGATCCCCATTGCCGAAGAGCCGGGCATCGGCGCGCTGACCATCGGCGGTTACCTGGATGAGGTCTGCGCACGCCATGGCGATGCCGAGGCGGTGAGCTTCAACACCGAAGCGCAGCGGCTCTCGTGGTCCTACCGCGAGCTGCGCGAGGAGGCGCTGGGGGTGGCGCGCGCCCTTATCGCGCAAGGCATGGCGCCGGGCGAGCGCATCGGCATCCTCATGACCAACCGGCCCGAATTCCTCTCGGCCTTCTTCGGCATCGCCATGGCGGGCGGTGTCGCGGTCGCGCTCTCGACCTTTTCGACGCAGGGCGAGCTCGATCACCTGCTCGGTGCATCGCAGGTGACCACGCTTCTGATGGAGGCGCAGGTCCTCAAGACCGACTTTGCGGCGATGGTCACTGCTCTCGACCCGGTACCGGGCACGCGTCACCCGGCGCTGCGCAAGGTGGTGGCGCTGGGCGCACAGGAAGGCTCGGGCATCGTCGAATGGCGCGCGTGGCTCGCCCAAGGGGCCGGGGTCGGCGAGGCGCAGGTCGCGGCAAGGCTCGCCATGGTCGCGCCCGAAGACCCGGGCGGCATCTTCTTCTCCTCGGGCACCACCAGTGCGCCCAAGGGCATCGCCCATAGCCAGCAGGCCTTTGCCATCCAGTGGTGGCGCTGGCCGCGCCTTTTCGCGATGCACGAGCCGGTGCGGGCCTGGACCGGCAACGGCTTCTTCTGGTCGGGCAATATCTCGATGGTCGTCGGCGCGGCGCTTTCGACCGGCGGGTGCATCGTGCTCCAGCGCTATTTCGACGCCGCCGAGGCGCTGCGCGTGATCGAGGCGGAACGCGTGACGTTCGCCAATGGCCGCCCGCACCAGTGGGCGCGCCTCCAGGCCGAGCCGGGCTGGGCGGGCGCGGACCTCTCCAGCCTCAGGTACGTGCCGCGCGGCGAGCTGATCTGGGCGCACCCCAGCGTCTCGACCGACTGGGAAGTGCCCCAGACCTTCGGCACCACCGAGACCATGTCAGCCTGCACCTGCATCGGCCGCGCCGCGAGTGAGGCGGACTACGCGGGCAGCTACGGCCTGCCCTTGCCGGGCAACACGCTCAAGATCGTCGATCCCCAAACGCGCGAGCTCGTGCCGGAGGGCGAGCATGGCGAGATGTGCATCAAGGGGCCGACGCTGATGAGCGGCTACCTTGGCAAGAGCGGGGCGCAATGCTTCGATCCCGAAGGCTTCTACTGCACCGGCGACGGCGGACGCGTCGATGCGCTGGGGCGCTTCTACTGGGAAGGCCGTCTGACCGCGATGATCAAGACCGGCGGCGCCAATGTCGCGCCCGAGGAGATCGACGAGATCGTCGCCAACTGGCCCGGGGTGAAGCGCGTGCAGACCGTGGGCGTCGAGGATGCCCTGCTGGGCGAGCGCGTGGTGACCTGCCTGGTCCCGCTCGATGGCGCCGAGATCGACGGCAAGGCGCTGCTCGCGCACCTTCGTTCGCAGCTGGCGAGCTTCAAGTGCCCCAAGGAGGTGCTCGTGTGCACCGAGGAGGACTTCGCGATCACCGGCAACGAGAAGGTCCGCCCCGCGCAAGTGCGCGCCATGGCGCAGCGCCGCCTTGCCGCGACCGCGCCTTGAGCAATGGGTCCTGAGTAACGGGCCCTGACCCCCGGGGCGGACAAAAGCCAATGCCTTCAGGGTCATTCGCCTGATCTGCGGGCGATGTTAACGGCGAAGATGGAGGCCCGCGCGCACAGAGCACGATGCCGGCTGGCGGGACATGCGGAGAGGACGATGAGCGAACTCGACTATTACCAGTACGCCTATGTCACCAGCGACTGGCGCCGGGCGATGGCGGAGCTTTCCGCCCAGCACGGCATCACCGGGTGGATGGAGATGGAGCAGGCCGAATTCGCCACCGGGGATGGCAGGAGTGCCGTCGCCCACTTCGCGCTGGCCTTCAGGAACGGACTGCAGTTCGAGGTGATCGAGCCGGTCTCGGGTGATTGCGAGGTCTACCGCGCAGGGCTGCCCGACACGGGCTACGCCAAGCGCTTCCATCACCTCGGGCGGCATTTCTCCACCCGCGCCGCCTTCGATGACGCGATGGCACAGGCGCGCGCACGCTATGCCGTGCCGGTCGCGAGCGAGACGATGGGCGGCGAATACGCCTATTTCGATGCGCGCGAGGAGACCGGCCACTTCATCGAATACTTCATTTTCCCGCCCGATTCCCACCTCTCACAGGTGCCGGTCTCGTGAGCGCGGCCATGGAGACATACGATGTCGTCGTGGTTGGTTCGGGCGCGGCGGGGGCGATGGCGGCCTTGCGTGCGGCCGATGCCGGGCTCTCGGTGCTGGTGATCGAGAAGGAGCGCAAGTTCGGCGGCACCTCTGCGGTCTCGGGAGGGGTGCTCTGGGTGCCCAACCACAAGCTGAACGGCGCGCAGGAGGACAGCCGCGAGGATGCGCTGGCCTATCTCGACGCGAACATCACCGTGCCAGTCGATCGCGCGCGGCTCGAGGCCTATGTCGACGAGGCGCCGCGCATGCTCGCCTTCATGACCGGCACGGGGGTCCCTGTCGCGGCAGGTGTCTGGCCCGACTACTTCCCCGACGCCCCGGGCGCGCGCTCCGACCGTTCGCTCACGGTGCCCACCTTCGACGGGCGAAAGCTCGGCGATACGCGCTATCCGCTGATGCGCGAGCAGTACAACCGCTTCAAGCTCTTCGGCAAATACGCCATGGACCTGAGCGAGACCTTCACGCTGATGATGCAGGCGAAGGGCTGGAAGCGGACCGTGGCCAACATCTATCGCCGCTACTGGCTCGACCGCGAGACGCGCAAGCTCAGCCACCGCGACCGCCGCTTCACGCAAGGCGCGGCGCTGATGGGCGAGTTATACGAGAAGGCCTTCGCGCGCGGCGTCGAACTGCGTACCGAGACCCGGCTCGAGGAACTGGTGCTGGGCGAGAGCACCGGCACCGTCGGCGCGATCGAGGTCAGCAACTATGGCCGCCGCTACCGCATCGCCGCGCGCTTGGGCGTGGTGCTGGCGGCGGGCGGCTTCGAGTGGAACCAGCAGCTGCGCGAGCGCTTCTACCCGGTCCCCGGCCTGACCCGCCATTCCTCCACGCCCGAGGATGCCAATCGCGGCGAGGCGCTGCTCGCGGGTGAGCGGATCGGGGCGAGCACCGAACATACCGGCGAGGGCTGGTGGATACCCACGATGCAGTTGCCGATGCCCGGTTCTGCCAACTTCCACGAAATCCACCAGGCGGCCTTCGACGTCGGGCGTCCGCACAGCCTTTGCGTCAACCGCAAGGGCGTGCGCTTCGTCAACGAGGCCACGGGCTACGACCGTTTCGGGCAGGCGATGGTCGCGGACGAGCTGGCGAGCGGGGCGAACTGCCCGTGCTGGCTCATCTTCGACGCGCAGTTCCGCGCCAAGTTCAGCGCGGGCGGGCTCATGCCCGACATCCTCATGTCCGATGCCAAGGTGCCGGGTGACTGGTGGGATCACTATGTCTTCCGCGCCGAGAGCGTCGCCGCGCTTGCGGCGAAGATCCACGTTCCCGCCGATGCCCTGTCCGCAAGCGTGGCGCGCATGAACGCCTTTGCACGCAGCGGCATCGACGAGGAGTTCGCACGCGGCGCCAATGCCTACGACCAGATGTTCGGCGATCCCTCGGTCACGCCCAACCCCTGTCTCGGCACGATCGAGAAGGGGCCGTTCTACGCGGTGCCGATCAATAACGGCGATCTCGGCACCAAGGGGGGCCTGCGCTGTGACGCGCGGGCGCGCGTGCTCGACGCAGATGGGCAGCCCATCGCCGGGCTCTACGCCGCGGGCAACTGCGCGGCCTCGCCCTTCGGCAACTCCTACCCCGGCGCGGGCGCGACCATCGGCCCGGCGCTGACCTTCGGTTACGTCGCGGCGAGCGACATCATCGCGCGTGCCGGCAATGCGGGCGGGCGCGTGGCACAGGAGATCGAGGCATGAGCAATCCCGCAGGCATCGCGCGCGTCGCCATCGTCACCGGCGCTGCCGGGGGCATCGGCGAGGCGATCACCCGCCGCCTCGGCGAGGAGGGCGTCGCGGTGCTCGGCGTCGGGCGTACCGAGAGCGCGCTGGCGGCCCTGAAGGACCGGCTCGGCGATACGATGGCCTTCGACTACTGCGTTGCCGACCTGCGCGACGAAGCCGCGCCCGCAGGCATGGTGGCGCAGGCCTTGTCCGCGTTCGGGCGGCTCGACGTGGTCGTCAACAATGCCGGCTCGTTCAACTTCGGACCCGTGGACCAGACCACCGACGACATGCTCGACGAAGTGCTCGACATCTCGCTGCGCGCACCGTTTCGCCTGTGCCGCGAGGCGCTGGGCGCGATGGGGGAGGGTGGGGCCTTCGTCTTCATCGGCTCGACCTGGGGGCTTTACGGAACGCCGGGCGGCGGCGCCTACAGCACGGTCAAAGCCGGGCAGATCGGGCTGATGCAGACCATGGCCGCCGAATACGGCCCGCGCGGCATCCGCAGCAACTACGTGGCGCCGACCGTGGTCAGGACCGGCATGACCGCCGCCTTCTGGGACGAGCCTTTCTTCCGGCGCACCAACCACGAACTCACGCCCCTGAAGCGCGACTGCACCGCCGACGACATCGCCGAGATGGTCGCCTTCCTGTGCAGCGAACGCGCCGGCTTCGTCAACGGCCAGACCATCGCCGTCGACGGCGGCATCTCGACCACCCGCTACCTCGCACCCGAGGCGCTGGGGCGGTAGGCGCAAGGGGGCGGGGGTGCTTGGGGTGTGAGGTGACTGTGGGCCGTTTGATGCCGTGATTTCCAAACAGCCAGGAGAAAGCACCACCCAACCCGCTCAGGCTGAGTTGGGCCGGAAGGCGACAGTCCGGTTTGGGCCGGGCTGCGGGGATAGCTGACGCTCACGGCAGGCAGCTCGCGACCAGCTCAAGTCGTTCCGGTAAGGCCATAGGTCTGTCACCTTGTGACACAAGCAGACGCTAACCTGAGCATTTCCACGCATGTCCCCATTTCGTTTGACGATCGGCAACGCGGACATAGCGCTTGGCGCAGAAGTGCTTTGAAGGTTTCTGGCTGAGGTTATATGGGCGCCGGACTGGGTGCTTCAACGGCCACGCGCGCAGCTTGCGCACCTGAAGGTTCGTGCAATGGTAAATCGTCGGAATTTTGGATCGCAATGAATTATCGGCATTCCTTTCATGCTGGAAACAGTGCTGATGTCGTGAAGCACAGTGTGTTGATCGCTCTTGTGCAGGCCCTGCAAATCAAACAAGCCCCCCTGACCTTGATCGATACCCATGCAGGCTGCGGGCTATACGACCTTGGTGGCGCAGAGGCCCAGCGTACCGGAGAGGCAACGCAGGGTGTGCTCCGGGCGCTGGCCGACCCGAACCCCTTGCTTGACGAATACCGCGCTGCTGTGCAGGCAGTGAATGCCGGTCCCGAGCCGAAGTTCTACCCCGGTTCGCCGCGGGTCCTGGCCCAGCTTCTGCGCCCGCAGGATGTCCTGATCCTCAACGAAAAGCACCCTGAGGATGCGCAAGTCCTGCGCGCAGCAATGCGCGACACGCCTGCTGCCGTGCACCAGCGCGATGCCTACGAACTGTGGCTGGCGATGGTACCACCCCGAACACCTCGCGGCGTCGTGGTGGTTGACCCGCCGTATGAGCAGCAGGACGAGCGTGCCCGGATCACCGCCACACTCGCTGCGGCACATCGCAAGTGGGCACATGGCGTGACGGTGATCTGGTTTCCGCTGAAGGGGCGCCCCGCGCACGCGCAATGGAAGCACAAGTTGCGCGGTCTCGGCATCCCGAAATTTCTGAGCGTCGAGCACTGGCTCTACGATGAAGATCAGCCCGGAATATACAACGGCGCTGGCCTGTTTATCGTCAATCCGCCCTACGCCTTCACACAGGCGTTGCCGCCTCTATTGGATGCCCTGCGCGCCGCACTGGCTCCCGAAGGACACGAGGGTGAGATCGCAAGCCAATGGTTGGGCGATTGAAACAACCCCTGGCGCGGTCGTGATTCAGCCGATGGCTAGTTGCCCTCGGCATCGACTTCGAAAACCATCGGCTTGCCCCGTGATTCCGGTTCCCAGCCAGCGCTCAGCGCTGCCCGAATGCCCCTGGCCACAACCGCGTCGCTGATCTGGAGCCGGCCTCGCGGCAAGCCTTTCATCAAGCGTTTTGGCGCGGGAAATTCCAGCAAGGCGCCGCGCTGGGTGTTCTTGCGCAGCAAGCTGACCGTCATGCCTCTCCAGCCTTCGAACTCGCTCCAGCGCGGCTCGCTGCGCAGTTCCCACTCATATTGAACCCCGTCGACGTCGACGATACCCGAAAGCCTGTGCGTGTTGCTCATGCCCCCGCCTAGCAGGTCTAGGATCACATACCACCGTACAGATGAGATGATGTCCGCGTTGTCCAGGATCTGCCGTTCCGGAGAGGCTCGGCGATTGGCAGACTCGTCCCAGTCTCACCCGATCGCGCCGTTTTCGCGCAGGCGCTCGAAGTCGGCTTGGTCCATGCCCAGCAATTCGCGGTAGACGTAGTCGTCGTGCTCGCCGAGCAGGGGCGCGCCGCGGGTGAGTTCGGCTTCGTCGGGCTCGATGCGCCAGGAGGGGCCGATGACCGGGCGCATGTCGCCGTTGCCGCAGGTGACCATGCGGTAGGTGCCGTCCGACCAGAAGCGGTCCTCGGCCATGAGGTCGAGCGTTGAATTGGCGCGCGCGGCGCACAGGCCTGCGGCGCGCAGGGTCTCGGCAAGGGTGGCCGCATCGTGGGCCGCACTGGCGCGCGCGATGGCGGTGTCGAGTTCGCTGCGGTTGGCAAGGCGCGCGGCATGCGTCGCGAAGCGCGGATCGGCGGACAGATCGCCGCCGAGCGTGCGTGCGAGAGCCTGCCACTGGGCATCGCCCTCGCAGGCAATCGCGATCCATCCGCACTCGCTTGCCGGGTAGAAGCCGTGGGGGGCGAGCTCGGCATGGGCATTGCCGGCGTGGCGGGGCATCTCGCCGGTCAGGCCGCAGGCAAAGAGACTGTCGCCGACGAGGCCCGAGATCGCCTCGACCGCCGAGAGATCGACCTGTTGTCCCTCGCCGGTCGCCTCGCGGTGGTGCAGCGCGGCGATCGCGCCGAGCGCGGCGGCGGCGCCCGCGGTGGTGTCGCCGTAGCGGATGTTCATGCCGCGCGGCACCGCGCCCTCGTGGCCGACCAGTCCGGTCAGCCCGCCGATGGCGGCGAAGCTGGGAGCATAGCCGGTCTGGTAGCCGAGCGGCCCCTCGCATCCGTACATCTTGATCGAGACGTGGATCACGTCGGGCCGGATCGCCTGCATTTCGGCGAAGGAAAGCCCGAGCTTGTCGAGCGCACCCGGGCGCAGGTTGTCGAGCACCACGTCGCTGACCGCGATCATGCGGCGCAGCTGCGCGATCCCGTCGGCGCTCTTGAGGTTGACGCGCACGCTCAGCGCCTCGGTGTTCTGGCTGAGGAAATAGGGGGCGTGCTCGATGTCGACGCCGCCATAGGCGCGCATCTCGTCGAGCGCGGTCATGCTCTCGACCTTGATCACCTCGGCGCCGAGCTGGGCGAGCAGCTTGGCGGCGTAGGGCCCGGCCCAGACCTTGGCGATTGCGAGCACGCGGATGCCGGCAAGCGGTCCGCCCCGGTTGCGCGCGCTCATGGTGTGACCTCGGGCATGACCCCGGGGATGATCTCGCCGCGGTCGGCATCGGGTGCGGGGGCAGCGCGCGAAAGGCGCACCGGCGAGGCGGTCATGCGATAGGGCACGCCGGGGTAGAGCTGCGTGCCCAGCGTGGGGTCGGTCAGCGACTGGAAGTAGCCGCGATGACGGTACTGCGCGTTCTCGAACAAGTCCCTGGCGGTATTGACCGGCACCAGCGGCACACCGAGTTTCTGCGCCTGCTCGCTGACCGGATTGCGCTGTTGCCCCGCAATCCACGCGCGAAAGGCTTCGCGAAAGCGGGCGACGCGCTCGGGCGTGCAGTGGAATTCGAGCCAGTCATCGGGGAATTCGGCGCACCAGGCAGGCTCGTCCATCAGCGAGCGCAGACCCGCCCAGTGCGCGCGGGTCATCATGACGAGGTGCACGTGCCCGTCGGCGCAGGCGAAGACGTCGCCCGGCCCGCCCATGTCGTAGCGGCGGCGCGAGTGGCCCGGTTCGTCGTCGCCTGCGAGCACGCGGCCCATGACCACGTCGGCGCGGCTGAGCTGGACGGCGACTTCGGAAATGGCGATGGACTGGCCTGCGCTTGCGGGATCGGCACAGCGGCGCTTGCGCAGCAGGGCTGCGGCAGTGGCGATGGCGGCATCGAGCCCGGTGTCGTAATCGGGCATGAAGCGTCCCGCGCCCATCAGCGGCGGGTCCTGCGGGCGGCTCTCGCTCGGCGTGTGCCATGCCCAGCCGCCAGTTGCGGCGATGGCGATGGGCTTGGCATGCGCCCACTCGGGTGGAGTATCGGCGCCGAGCGGCGCGATATGGCAATGGACGAGGCCGGGATGGGCCCCGCGCAATGTCTCAGGGTCAAGGCCCAGCGCTGCCGCACCGGCAGTGTCGCGATCGTCGATCAGGGCATCGGCGCGCGCCAGCAGGGCCTGGAGCGCGCTGCGTCCGGCATCGCTGGCGAGATCGAGCACGACCGACTTCTTGCCGGTGTTGCAATAGGCAAAGAGCGTGCTCTCGCCCGCGACGTGGGGGCCGAAGCGGCGGGTGGGCGATCCGCCCGGTCGCTCCACCTTGATCACCTGCGCGCCGAAATCGGCGAGCAGTCGCCCGGTCCATTCGCCGCAGACCCGCTCGGCGGTCTCGATAACGGTGAGGCCCGAAAGTGCCGTCATCGCGCATGTCCCTGCATCATGTCTCCTGTCCCGGCCACCTTGCGCCCGTCAGCGCTGCAGGTCTTCCAGCTTCGCGGAGAAGGGCGCGCCCGCCATGTAGCTGTCGACCGTCATCTCGAAGTGGCGGATGCGGATCTCCTGGTAGTTGGCAAGGGTGATGCCCGACTTGGCGCTGGCCTCGAGCCCTTCCTGCTGGGCGAAGAGATTGTCGGTGTCCTGGTCGAGGATGCGTCCGAAGCCCGGGTCCATGCCCTCGGCCTCGGCGAAGGACTGGCGGTCCTCGAGCACCTGCACCGGCGCGGTCTCGAAACTGCCGCTGCGCGGCTTGGGGCGCATGAACATGACTTCGTAGATGGTGCGGCGATGGTCGCGCGCATCGGGGCGGAAGCGATAGATCATCGGCAGCGAGATGCCCGGGAAGAGGAACAGGTTGGGGAAGAAGGTATAGCTGTAGGTGTCGAGCAGCTCGGTGTCCGAGACATGGCTGAGGTCGGTGTCGCTCGCTCTTTCGAACATGGCGCGGAACATGTCGGCCATGACCTGCCGCGCGCGCTCGCCCTCCTTGAGTTCGGGGCGCGAGCCGCCCAGTGCGGAACTGTCACCCAGCGTGAAGTTCTCGATGATGTCGGCTTCGGAATAGCGGTCGCGCAGCTTGGGGCTGACCACGCCGAGCGTCGAGATGAAGCGGTCGACGTGCGCGTCGTAGACATCGTACTGCGAGTTCACGTCGCCGTTCGCCGGGGCCACCTGCGGATGCGTGTCGCCCACGTGGTAGGCCTCCATGAAAGCCTCCATCGTCAGCTTCCAGTTGGCCGGGTAGCTCTTCTGGACGTGCAGGTAGATGTAGCGGTCTTCCAGCTTCCATGCCTTGAGGTGCGAGAGCGCGGTCTCGCCGAGGTAGTCGGCAAGCGAGGGCGCTTGCGGGTCCATGTTGACCCACACGAAGCCGCCGAGCCGCTCGACCCGCGCCTGCGGCAGGCACATCTTGCGATCGTCGAGGTGCGCGAAGTCCCAGTTCTCCGGAATCTCGGCGAGGCTGCCGTCGAGGTTCCAGCTCCAGCCGTGGAACGGGCACTTGATCGAGGGCGAGTAGCCTTCGGAGGCCGAGGGCTTGAGCTTGGTACCGCGATGCAGGCAGGCGTTGTAGTGCGCCTTGATCTCGTCCTCGTCGCTGCGCACGACGATGAAGCTGTAGGGGCCGATGTCGTAGACGTAGTAGTCGCCGATTTCGGGAATGTGGTCCTCGCGGCAGGCCATCTGCCAGGTGCGCGGCCAGAGCCGGTCGAACTCGCCCTTCGCGAAGTCGGCGCTGGTGTAGCGCTCCTTCGAGACGTCCTCGCTGCCGAGATAGCGGTAGCTCTCGTCGCGCGCCCATGCGGGCGCTGCATTGCGGTCGCGCGCGATGATTTCCTGCGTGCTCTCGGCGGGATGGCGCGCCGCGCCCGGTTCCAGCTTGCCTGTCTCGACGTTCATGGCTGCCTCTCGTGTCGTTTGGTTCAGATGCCGGCAGGGGCCGGCTTGCGCGCGGCGCCGGTGCCGGCGAGGGTGTCGTCAGCGGAAGGGAGCGCGTCCTTGCAGACCGCCCCGTCCTTGATGACGAGCGCGATGTTGGCGGGTCCGGCGAGCACGCGCGGGTCCTCGAGCGGGTTGCCGTCGACGAGGATCAGGTCGGCGAGCTTGCCGGGTGCGAGCGTGCCGAGCGAGCCGTCGCCCATCATCGCGAGACCGCCGTTGGCCGTGGCGCAGACCAGCGCCTCTTCGGGCGAATAGCCGTAGTAGTCGATGAAGAACTCGATATCGCGCGCCTGCGTGCCCTGCGGGCTCCAGCCGAAACCGTAGTCGCCGCCGATGAGGTGGCGGATGCCGCGCTTGCGCAGCTCGGTATGGGTGCGGCAGCTGTTCTCGAGCAGCTCGGGGATGTTCATGTAGCCCCCGACTTCGGCCGAGAGCCCGTGGGCTGCGGCCTCGCCCGCCATGATCTGGTGGAACAGGCCGACGGTGGGGACGATGAACATGCGATCCTTCGCCTCCTCCATCATGTCGAACAGTTCCTCGTCGGCATATTCGCAGTGGAACAATGCATCGACGCCTGCGCGCAGGCAGTGCTTGGAACCCTCGATCGAGCGGGTATGCGCATTGATGCGCCGCCCGTAGGCATGCGCGGTTTCGACTGCGACGCGCACTTCCTCGAAGGTCATCGGCGTGGTGTGACCGGGCGTGCCGGGGTAGAAGGGGTCGCCCGAGACATCGAGCTTGATGTTGTCGACGCCCTCGCGGCAGTGCAGCCGCACCATGCGGCGCATCGCCTCGGCCCCGTCGACGATCGAGGAGGGCCCGATGCGCGGATCGTGCTCGCGCGCCTCGTCGCCGATGGAGCCGGTGACGCTGATCTCCAGACCACCGGCACGGATGCGCGGACCGGGCAGGCGCCCGGCGTTGACCTCGTCGCGGACCGCGACGGCAAGGCGCAGCTTGGCCTCGGAAGCGCCATAGGCGCTGGTGAAACCTGCCTCGATCAGGGCCTTCGCGCCGCGCGCGGCGGTGAAGACCTGTGCCTCGGGGCTGGGCTTGATGAGGTCCTCGGTGGCGGTGACGTTCTCGAACGAGAGATGGGCATGGCCCTCGACCATGCCGGGCATCGCGAAGCGGCCCGCCGCGTCGATGACGTGCTCGCCTGCTTGCGGCTCGAGCGCGCCTGTCGCGACGATCCGGTTACCCTCGATCGCGATATCGCCCGGGCGCGGTGCGCTGCCGGTACCGTCGAACACCAGGGCATTGGCGATGCGTGTGCGATTCATCTGCAAACCTCTCGTGTGCAGGCCTTTTCGCGGCCTGTCCGCCAGTTTCATACGCCTGCGCGGACCGGGCCTGAATGACTGGAGGGGCAGCGGCGATGGTCCCAGCAAGCCGATCGCCGGGGCGCTCATGCCGCCACGGGCAAGCCAGGCCTCTTTATCGGCAAGCGCGAATGGGCTTAGGGTCGGGGCAAGACAAGAACCGGGAGTGGACAGGCGCATGGGCGCTATCAGCATCACCATGATCGACGGCGAGGGACGCGAAGTCACCATCGCGGATGCGAGCGAAGGCGAGAGCCTGATGGAAGCGGCGCGCCGCAACGGGGTCTCGGGGATCATCGCCGAGTGCGGCGGGGCCTGCTCGTGCGCGACCTGCCACGTCTACGTCGATCCCGACTGGTTCGACGTGGTCGGCGAGCCCGACGAGGTGGAGGAGGACATGCTCGACATGGTCGACGACATCCGCCGCCCGACCAGCCGCCTTTCGTGCCAGATCGCGCTGACCCGCGCGCTCGACGGGCTCAGCGTCGAGGTCGCGCCCGAACTGTGAGTGCGCCAGCGGTGCCGGAAAAAGCGAGAGAGGACGTGACGATGGATCTTGCAGCCAGTGCCGATCAAGCCGCCGAGCAGCGGCGCCTGATCGAGGAGAAGACCCTGCTCGACCCGGTCGTGCACAAGCAGCCGCGCCGCTTCTACGCGGCGATGCGCCAGCTCGATCCGGTGCACTACGACAAGGCCTTGGACATGTACCTGGTCTCGCGCTGGGAGGACATCCAGACGATCCAGCGCGATCCGCTGACCTTCTCGGTCAACAAGGGCTACCATACCCAGCAGGCCAAGGGCTTCGCCGAGGAATTCCAGCAGATCCTGCGCGAGCAGGGCGGCGGCTACTTCCCCGACGCGATCATGTCGGACCCGCCCTATCACACGCGCGTGCGCAAGCTGATGGAAAGCGCCTTCACCGGCCACCGCGTCAAGGAACTCGAGCCGCGTATCGAGAAGGTGGTCGAGGACCTCGTCGACGAGATCCTTGCGAAGGCGGGCGAAGGCGAGGGGGACGGCGTGCGCGGCACGATGGACGCGGTCACCGATTTCGCGCAGCCGCTCACCATCCGCATCATCTGCGAGCAGCTCGGCCTCGACTGGTCGATCAAGGAGAAGATCGCGCGCTGGTCGACTGCGGTCACCGCCCAGATCGGGCGCATGCAGGACCGCGAGGAAATGCTCGGCCACGCCGCCCAGATCTGCGAGCTGCAGCAATACCTGATCGCGCGCATGCGCGAGCGCGAGGCCGATCCGCGCGAGGACATGATCTCCGACATCGTCCACGCCAAGGAAGGGGAGGGCGAAGGCTCGGTGCTGACCTTCGAAGAAGCGGTCTCGCTGATCCGCGCGCTGCTCATCGCCGGTAACGAGACGACCGCCACCGCGCTTTCCAACCTGGTCTTCATTCTCGCCACCGAGCCCGAGGTCGCCGCCAAGCTGAAGGCCGCGGTCGACGACGACCGGCTGATGAACCGCTTCGTCGAGGAACTGCTGCGCATCGAACCGCCGGTGCGCGGGCTCAGCCGGATGACCACGCGCGAGGTGGAACTGGGCGGCAAGGTCCTGCCCGAAGGGTCGCACCTCCTGCTGATGTATGCCTCGGCCAACGACGAGCCCGAGATCTTCGAGAACCCGCGGCAATTCGACATGGAGCGCAAGAACATCATGAAGCACGTCAGCTTCGGCGGCGGCGTGCACAAGTGCGTGGGCCTCGCGCTCGCGCGCATGGAGATCAAGGTCGCCGCGCGTGCGATCGTGCGGCGCATGGACGATTTCCGCCTCGAGATCGCCGAGGAGGACATCCGCTTCCTGCCCACCGTCGCGACGCGCTCGATGGAGAGCCTGCCGGTCAGCTTCCGGAAACGTGCCTGACATGGCAGGGGAACTGGCAGGCAAGGTCGCCGTGGTCACCGGCGGCTCGGGCGGCATCGGCAAGGCGAGCGCGCAGCTCTTCGCCGCCGAGGGCGCGCAGGTGGTGGTAGCCGACGTCGACGAGGCGGCGGGCGAGGCGCTCGCCCGCGAGCTGGGCGGCGATGCGCTGTTCTGCCGCACCGACGTTTCCAGCCGCGAGGATGTCGAGCGGCTCGTCGCGACGGCGCTCGGGCGCTTCGGGCGGCTCGACGTCATGTTCAACAATGCCGGGATTGCCTGCGCGGCCTTTCCCGATTTCCTCGACGACACGCTCGAGGACTTCGAGCGGGTGGTGGGGGTCAACCTCTTCGGGCCGATGATCGGGACGCAGCTCGCCGCGCGCGCGATGCGTGACAAGGGCATCGCCGGGGTGATCCTGAACAATGCCTCGATTGCGGGGATCCTCGCCGGGCAGGCGATGATGACCTACCGCGCGACCAAGGCGGGGCTCGTCCATTTCAGCAAGTCGGCGGCGATCGACCTTGCCCGCCACGGCATCCGGGTGAACTGCCTGGTGCCCGGTCATATCCGCACGCCGCTTTCCTCGTTCGAGGATGGCTCGGCGCCCGATACCGCGCGCGCGCTGACCAGCGCCATCGACGCGATCTACCTCTCGAACCAGCCGCTCAAGCGGCGCGGGGTGCCCCAAGACGTGGCGCAGGCGGCGCTGTTCCTGTGCTCGGACCGCGCGCGCCAGATCACCGGCGTGGCCCTGCCGGTCGAGGGCGGGGTGACCAGCGGCGATCCGGTCAACCACCTCAGCGACATCCTCGAGGCGCGGGCACGCATCCTCGGCGCGTGAGCCCTGCGCGGCTCAGCCGCCGGGCATGATCGGGGCGATGGCGAGTTGCTCGATCAGCGGCGCGACCTCCTTGCCCGTCATTTCGGGGTGGTCCTGAAGCCACCAGGCCAGCACTTCCAGCACCGAGGCGACGCCGAAGACCACCGCGAGGTCCTTGGGGACCTTGCCCGTCGGGCTGGTCAGCTCCTGTGCCAGCTTGCGTGCCTGCGCGAGCATCTCGGTACGCACCATGGCCGCTGCGCCGCCGGTCAGCAGCGTCGTCCACAAGCTGCGATGCCCTTCGATGAACGCGCATAGCGCCAGCGTCGAGCCCTTGCGGTCGGCGTTCAGGAGGAGCCCGGCGGCATGCGCGATGAGGTCCGCGATCTCGCTTGCCGCGACGTGCGAGAGCAGCGCGTCCTTGTCGGTATAGTGGCGAAAGAAGGTGGCGTAGCCGATCCCCGCCTCCTTGCAGAGTGCGCGGACCGTCACGTCCTCGAAGCGCTCGTCCTCGAGCAGCGTCAGCATCGCCGTGCGCAGCGAGGCGAGGGTCTTGCGGGCGCGGGCGTCGCGCGGTCTTGACGGTGCGGCTTCGCTCATTTTATGATACACACTATCTTGAAAAAATGCGTCGGATATCGACCGGGAGAGAGGCGAAGATGCTCATGGATGCGGTGCAGAATCAATCGCAGGGGCCACTTGATCAACGCAAATCGGCGCGCATTGCCGCGCGCGGCCTGCACATCGATCCCGAGGTGCGGCGCATCGCGACACTTGACGAGTCGCGCGCACTGATGCGCAACGGGGCGATCCTGCAGGGCGGGCCGGGCTCGGACGAAGTCGACGTCGGCAATCCCGAACACGTGCCCGTGTTCTATCTCGACGGCGATGCGCACCGCCAGCGCCGGGCCGCGATCGCGCGCTTCTTCACACCCAAGGCGATCCAGACGCGCTACCGTGCGATCATGGAGGAAACCACTGCGCGCCTGCTTGCCGAAATGCGCGCGCAGGGCAGGGCGCGGCTCGACCGCATCACCTTCGAGCTGACCGTCGCGGTCGCCGCCGACATCGTCGGGCTGACCGAGACCACGCCGACCGCGATGGCGCCGCGGCTCGAGCGCCTGCTGCGCACCGCCTTCAGCCAGGCGCGCGGGGTGGGCAAGTGGCGCGACCGCCTGCTGCGGGCCTGGTACGGATACCGCTTCTACCGCGCAGATGTCGCTCCCGCGATCCGCAAGCGGCGAGGACAGGCGGGCGACGATATCATCTCGCAGTGCCTCGCCAAGGGCTATTCGGACAAGGCGATCCTGATCGAGTGCATGACTTACGCCACCGCGGGCATGGTCACCACGCGCGAATACATCGTCATGGTGGCCTGGCACATGTTCGACAACCCGGCGCTGCGCGAGGATTTCCTCGCCGCCGACGAGGATCGGCAGATGGCGATCCTGCTCGAGATCCTGCGCATCGAACCCATCGCGGCGGTGCTCTATCGCACCGCGCCCGAGGAAATGGCCGATGCGAGACTGGGCGCCTTGTGCAAGGGCGAGCGTCTCGCCGTCGACTTGCGCGCGGTCCATGGCGACGAGCGCGCCGTGGGCGCCTGTCCCCACGCCATCGACCCCGACCGCGCGGCGCGCGAGGGCCAGAAGGGCGAGTTCATGAGCTTCGGCGACGGTGCGCATCATTGCCCCGGCTGGCAGGTCGCGCTGCACGAGACACGGGTCTTCGTCGATGCACTGCTGCGCATTCCCGGCATTGCGCTCGAACGCGCACCGGACCTCAGCTGGAATGCCGGGCTGATGAGCTACGAGCTGCGCAATGCCCGGGTGACTTGCGAGCGGGGCTGACCATCCAGGGCTGCGGTGATCGCCGGAGCGAATTCTGCCTCCCGCCTGTGACTTGGCGCAGGCGGCGAACTAGCCTCTCCGGGCAAAGGCGGGCCGACAGAGCGCGCCAGGGAACCGCAACGGGTTCGGAGAGGATGGTGGAATGACCAGATCTGCATTCTTGGTCACGGCTTCGGCCCTGGCACTTGGGGGCGTCTCGACGCAGGTACAGGCTCAGGCGCGCGGTCTCGACGAAACCGAGGTCATCGTCGTCACCGCGCAGCGCCGTGCCGAGGCGCAGGTCGACGTGCCGATCTCGATCACCGCGATCGATGCGCGTGCGCTCGAGACCGCCAACGTCAACGAGCTCTCCGACATCCAGACGCTCGCGCCCGCGCTGCGTTTCGACCGGCAAAGCCAGTTCGTCCAGCCCACCATCCGCGGCATCGGTACCAGCATCACCACGGCCGGCGGCGGCTCCAACGTCGGCATCTACGTCGACGGCTTCTATTCGCCCAATCCGGCCGAGGCTGATTTCGATCTGCTCAACGTGCGCAGCGTGCAGGTCCTCAAGGGACCGCAAGGCACGCTGTTCGGGCGCAATACCACCGGCGGCGCGATCCTCGTCGAGACCGCCGATCCCGGCGTCGATACCGCAGGCGAGTTCAAGATCTCCTACGGCAGCTTCCAGACGATCCGCACCCAGGGCTACGTCACCACCGGGCTGACCGACAATCTCGCCGTCGATCTCGAGGGTGGCTATGCGACGGGGCAGGCCTTCCAGCGCAACATCGCCAGCGGCGAGCGCGACCGGCGCTTTCGCAACTGGCAGGTGCGCACCGGGCTCAAGCTCGATCTCGGCGATGTCTCGGCCAAGCTGCGCTACCAGCACGTCGAGACCGACGATGCGCGCCCGCTGCTCTACAACATCTACGTCGACGAGGTGCTGGGCACCGGCGCACCGAGCTTCGCGCCGCCTTCGACATATACCACCGATCCCGACTATTACGCCCCCGGTGCCGATCGCAGCGTGGTGACGTCGACCAACGACATCGTCCAGCTCACCATCGAGGCCGACCTCGGCTTCGCCGAGCTGGCCTCGTTCACGCAGTACCGCGAGCAGGACGTCGATTCCTCGCTCGATCTCGACAAGACCGCGCTGACCATCTTCCAGTTCGGGCTGCCGGTCTACAACAAGACCTTCACGCAAGAGTTTCTGCTGACCTCCGCGCCCGGCCCCAGGCTGCAATATACCGCAGGGCTGTTCTACCTGTTCAATTCCGACCGCTACGAGACCTATTCCGACAACGGCGTGCCGCAGGGCTTTGGCCGTTTCCGCCTCGGCGGATCGGAAGCGCCCACGCGCAGCTATGCCGCCTTTCTCGATCTCACCTACGCGCTGTCGGAGAAGTTCTTCGTGACCGCGGGCCTGCGCTATGCCCACGACACGATCGAGAACGCCTATTACAACGTGGGGACGCAGGAATTCGGCGTCGACGACGTCAAGGGCGACAAGCTCACTCCGCGCGTGGTGCTGCGCTACAAGCCGAGCGAGGATACCAGCATCTATGCCTCCTATGCCAAGGGCTACAAGGCGGCGATCCTCGACGTCGGCGGCTCGTGCCAGAACCCGCCCGCCTTCCAGTGCAACGACGTCTCGCCCGAGAACGTCGACGCCTTCGAGCTTGGCTTCAAGACCCGGGGCAACGGGTTCAGCCTCGAGGCCGCGGCCTTCTACTACGATTATCGCAACCTGCAGGTCTCGCTCTTCACCGACGGGCGTGCCGAGATCATCAATGCCGCGCAGGCCGAGATCTACGGCGTCGAAGGTTCGGCCAGCGTGCAACTGGGCTCGGGCTTTTCGCTGAACCTCGGCGGAGCCTACGTGCATGGCCGCTATACCGATTTCCCCGGCGCGCCGGTCTACATGCCCTGCGCGCAGTTCGGCCCGGACGTCGCGGCGAGCTGCGCGGCCAGCGGCGTCTCCTATCTCAACGTGCCAGTCGACCTCGCGGACGTCGACATGCAGCGCACGCCCGAATTCACCGGCAACCTGGGTGCGCGCTGGGACGTGCCGCTGGCGGGCGGCGACCTCGCGCTTTCGGGCAACCTCTACTACACCTCCTCGTTCTTCTTCGGCCCTTCGGGCACGCAGTTCGAGGGCGGCGACTACGAGGTATTGTCGCTGCGCGCGCAGTGGGACGATGCCGACAAGCGCTTCTTCGTCGCGGTCTTCGGCGACAACGTGACCGACAACCGCTACGTCAATCAGGTCCAGTACAACAACTTCGGCTTCGGCGCGACCTGGAGCGCGCCGCGCAGCTGGGGTGTCGAGCTGGGCTACAGGTATTAGGCCGGTGCTGACCGGGGAACCCGCGCAGGCACCTGCCAGCACAGCCGCAGGCGGCGAGGCCGGAGCCGGGGCCGGAGCCGGGGCCGGAGCGTCGCCGCCGATTGCGCTGCCCGCGATGGGCTACCGCATCTACGTGCTCGCGCTGCTCACCGTGATCTCGGCGATCAGTGCGCTCGACCGGCAGATCCTCGACATCCTCGTCGAGCCGATCCGCGCCGAGTTCGCGCTTTCCGACGGACAGCTCGGCGCGCTCAACGGGATCGCCTATGCCGGTGTCTACGCGCTCGCGGTCATCCCGCTTGCGCGGCTTGCCGACCGCTATCCGCGCAAGCTCGTGATCGCGCTCGGCGTCTTCGTATGGAGCCTTGCCACCACCGCCTCGAGCCTTGCGCGCAGCTATGCCTTCCTGTTCGCGGCGCGCATGGGTGTGGGGCTGGGCGAAGGCGGGCTCAGCTCGCCCGGCCCGGCACTGCTCGCCGACCTGTTCCCCCGCCACCAGCGCGGCACCGTGACCTCGATCTACATGACCGGCCCAGCCATCGGCATGGGGCTGGCCTATGCCGTCGGCGGCTGGGTGGTCGAGGCCTATGGCTGGCGCGCCGCCTTTCTCGTCGCGGGCGTGCCCGGCCTGATCCTCGCGCCGCTGTTCTACCTGACCTTGCGCAACGTACCCAAGGGCCTTGCCGACGGACTGCAGCGCGACCCGCCGCAGCCAGGCCTGTGGCTGACGCTGCGCACCATCGTCTCGATCCGCACGATCACCTGGATGATCCTTGCGCTGGCCTGTCTCGCGCTGATGGTGAACGGACTGCTGCGCTGGATCCCGGCCTACCTCACCCGCGTGCGCGGGGTCGAGGCGGTCGAGTTCGGGGCCTGGCTCGGCACTGCGGTGGGTACCGGGAGCTTCCTCGGGCACCTGCTCGGCGGGCCGCTTGCCGACTGGGTCGGTCGCCGCGACCCGCGCCGCCAGATGATGATCGGGATGGCGGCGGCGCTCGGCGCGGCGCTGACCATCTGGGCGCTGTTCACCATCGACGCGCTAGGCGTGTTCTACGTGCTCGTCGGGTTGCTCTCGTTCACCGGCGGCATCTTCGCCGCGCCGCTGATCATGGTGTGCACCACGCTGCCGCCGGTCTGGGCGCGCGCCACCACCGCCGCGATCACGCTGATGGCGGTCTACCTCGTCGGCTACGGTTTCGGGCCTGCCTTGCTGGGCGTGCTGAGCGACGCGCTCGAGCCTGCGCTCGGCGTCGCCTCGCTGCGCGCCGCACTGCTCTCGAGCACGGTGCTGGCGCTGCCCACGCTCTTCGCCTTCTTCATGGCCGGGCGCCACTACCGCGAGGACCTTGCCGAGAGCGAGGCACGCATCGCGCGCGATGCCGCGCAGGCCGATGCCGGACCGGAGCAATCCCCCGCGCCATCCCCCAAGCCACTCAAGGAGTGACCCGATGACCCGTACGCCTCGCCGCATCCCCAACCTGCCGCGCGACGAATGGAGTGATGACGCCCGTGAGGTCTTCGCTTTCTGGGGCGAGCCCAACGCGCGCGAGGAAGGTTCGCGCACCAACATCATGATGGTGCTGGCCAACCACCCGGCGATGGCCACGCCCTACAACCACTGGTCGAAGCACCTGCTGATGACCAACAGCCTCTCGACCCGCGCGCTCGAACTGCTGATCCTGCGCGTCGCATGGCGGGTGAAGAGCGAATACGAGTGGCACAACCATGTCGGCTACGGCCTCAATGCCGGGCTCAGCCTCGAGGACATCGCGGCGATCCGCGACTACCCTGCCGATGCTGCGCGCTGGGACGATGCCGACCGGCTGGTGCTCGCCGCGGTCGACGAGCTGATCGACGACAACGTGCTGAGCGATGCGACCTGGCAGGGGCTCGCCGTGCATTACGACCGGCGCCAGATGATGGACCTGGTGATGTCGATCGGACACTACGTCATGACCAGCTGGGCGATCTCCTCGTTCGGCGTTCCCATCGAGGGCGACGTCGATCCCATCGGCTTCGACCTCAAGAGCGCTTCGGGCGAAGGTCCGAGCCGCACCTACAAGCCCGGCGAGGTCGACGACTGGGCGGCGCGAAACCGCTCCTGAGTACCCGCGCTGCATCGCCCGACCGATAGCTTGCCCGCCGCCGCATCGCGCAATTGCAGCGCGGCCCCGGCCTCGGCAGAACGAGGGCAAGGCAAGATAACGAAGACTGAGGGTGGAGACGAAGCATCATGGCAACCGACATCATTTTCCCCAAGATCGGCTTCTCGATGACCGAAGGCCAGATCGTCGAATGGTCGGTCGGCGAGGGCGAGCAGGTCAACGAGGGCGACACGCTCTTCCTGCTCGAGGCCGACAAGTCGACCAACGAGGTCGAGGCCCCCGCCTCGGGTATCCTGCGCATCGGCGTCCCGACCGGCGAGACGGTGCAGGTGGGAACCGTGATCGGCACGATCGAATAAGCATCGCTCGCAGGCGGGATAAGGGGAGAAGGTCATGACGCTCAGGGTCGGCATCGTTGGCGCCGCATGGGGCGGCATGGCCCATCTGCCCGCCTGGCGCGCGGTGCCCGGCGTCGAGGTGACGGCCGTGTGCACCTCGCGCGAGGAGAGCGCGCGCGCCGCCGCCGAAAAGCTCGGCGTCGAACGCGCGTTCTGGGATGCCCATGCGCTGTGCAGCGATCCCGACATCGACATCGTCGATCTCGGCACGCGGCCCAATTTCCGCCTGCCCTGGCTCGAAACCGCGCTGCGCTGCGGCAAGCACGTCTACAATGCCTCGCCCCATGCGCCCGGCTGGGAAGGGGCCAAGGCCATCGATGCGGCCTGGCGCACGGGCGGTTCGGTCGGCGTGGTAGACGCCTTCATCGAATATGTCCCCGCCGTGCGCCGCCAGATCGAGCTGGTGCGCGAGGGCTACATCGGCCGCCCCATCGGGGGCACCTGCCATCTCAACATCTCGCTGTTCAACCGCGCCTCCAAGCAGTTTCCCTATAACTGGTTCGCGCGCGGCGACGCGGGCGTCTCGGGCCTGCGCAACAACGGCAGTCACGCGCTTTACCCGCTGCTTGCCATGCTCGGTCCGGTCGGCGAACTGGTCGCAGACGACCGGCAGGTCCTGCCCGAATGGATCTACGAGGACGGCGACCGGGTCACGCCCGAGACCACCGATACCGGCAATGCGCTGCTGCGCTTCGAAAGCGGTGTCGTCATGCAGCTCCAGGCGGGCTGGGCGATGACCATGCACGATGGCTGGCTGCTCGACATCTACGGCACCGAGGGACGCCTCGTCAGCCGCGCGCCCACCTTCCCGAGCGCGCAGGATTGCACGCTCGAAGGCTTGCGTGCCGCCGACAAGCCCAACCCGCACGCGCCCACGCAGCTGCAACCCATCGACCTGCCCGAGACCTATCGCGCCGAACAGGGCATCGCCATCGACGCCAGCTTCCCGATCCCGCCGTGCTTTCCGATGGCCCTGTCGATGCGGCGCATGGTCGAGACTATCGAGGGGAAGGCTGGCAGTGCGCTGGCCGCGCCCGATTTCGCCCGCGCGCTCGAAGTCGAGCGGTGCCAGGAAGCGATGCGCCTCTCGCAGGCCGGGCGCCGCTGGATCGCGCTTTCCGACGTCGTTTGACCGGCCGGAATCCGGTCCCGTAACTTTCTGAATTCACGGTGTTAAATGGCGTCATGATGCTCGCCCGACGAGATATCGCCATGGCGCAGCGGCTCTCGTTGACCTTGCCGGTGGGGGCCGCGAGAGTTCCCTTCACGCAAGAAGCGAACGAGGCTTTCTCATGACCCAAGCGACTAACGCGCCGCAGCCGGATTCGGCCGCGCTCACCGATATCTACCGGCGGATGCTGCGGATCGAGCGCAACGATGACGCCATCCTCTCGACCATCCGCAAGGGGCGTCTGCAGATGCCCTATTACTCCGCGCGCGGGCAGGAGGTGATCCCGGCGACGATCTCCCATTTCCTGAGCAACGAGGACCAGATCTGCACGATCTATCGCGGCATTCAGGACATGGTCGCAAAGGACATGCCGCTGAAACCCCTCTGGGCCGAGATCGCGGGCCGTGTTGATGGCACCTGCAAGGGCAAGGGCGGGCCGATGCACCTCACGCATCCGCCAACCGGGGTGATGGTCACGACCGGGGTCGTGGGCTCCTCGATGCCGATTGCCAACGGTCTGGCCTGGGCGGCCAAGCTCGACGGATCGAAGCGCGTGGTCATCGCCTATTTCGGCGACGGCGCGAGCAATATCGGCGCCTTCCACGAATCGCTCAACCTCGCCTCCCTGTGGAAGCTGCCGGTGATCTTCGTGTGCCCCAACAATGGCTATGCCGAGCATACCAGCTTCGCCAACGGCACTTCGGTCGACCAGATTTCCAAGCGCGCCATCGGCTACGGGATGCCGGGCCATACCGTCGACGGCAACGATCCGCTGGAGATGTACGCTTACGTCCACGCCGCGGTCGAACGGGCGCGCGAAGGTCTCGGACCCACGCTGCTCGAGTGCAAGACCTTCCGCTTCCACGGCCACGTGCTGGGCGATGACAACAAGTACATGGCGGAGGGCGAACTGGCTGCGGCGATGGCCGCGGACCCCTTGCCCGCGTTCCGCCAGCGCCTGCTCGACGAGGGCCACGCGAGCGAGGATCAGCTCGCCGAGATGCAGCAGAAGATCGAGGCGGAAGTCGCCGAGGCGCGCGAATTCGGCCTCGCCAGCGAGCTGCCGCCGGTGGACGAGATCAGACGCGATGTCTTCGCGCAGGAGATGGGGGCATGAGCGTGACCAAGATGAACAGCCTGCAGGCCGTCAACGCGGCGCTGCACCAGGCCATGGCGGGCGACGACAAGATCATCGTGCTGGGCGAGGACATCGCCGATCCCGAGGGCGGCGGCGTCACCGGGACCACCGCGGGCCTATCCACCAAGTTCGGGGCCGAGCGCGTGCGTTCGACGCCGATCTCGGAACAGGCGATCGTGGGTGCCGCCATCGGCGCGGCGCTGGCGGGCTACAAGCCGGTGGCCGAGATCATGCTGATGAACTTCACCACCGTCGCCATGGACATGATCTTCAACCACGCCGCCAAGCTGCGCTTCATGTCGGGCGGGCAGACCTCGGTGCCGATCACCATCCGCACGCTGACCGGCGCGGGCTGGCAGACCGCCGGACAGCATGCCGACCATCTCGAGGGGTGGTATGCCCATGCCGCCGGCATCAAGGTCGTCGCCCCGTCGAACCCGGCGGACTACAAGGGCCTGCTGCTCTCGTGCATCGACGATCCCGATCCGTGCATCTTCATCGAAAGTGCCGGCTCGCTCTTCGTGCCTGCCGAGGTCGACGACGATCAGGGGCCGATCCCGCTCGGCAAGGCCAAGGTCGTGCAGGAAGGCACCGATCTCACCATCGTGACCTGGTCGAGCCAGACGGTGCGCGCGCAGATGGCGCTGCCCGCGCTGGCCGAGGCGGGGATATCGGCAGAGCTGATCGACCTGCGGACCGTGTCGCCCTGGGACCGCGAGACCGTGCTCGCCTCGGTCGAGAAGACCGGCCGCCTGCTCGTCGCTCACGAGGCGGTGCGCGATTTCGGACCGGGCGCGGAAATTGCCGCGACCGTCGCCGAGGAGATGTTCGCCAAGCTCAAGGCCCCGGTGCGCCGCCTCGGTGCGCCCAAGTGCCCGGTGCCCTTCGCCAAGGTTCTGGAGGACGCCTATATCGTCCAGCCCGACCAGATGGTCGCGGCGGCCAAGGTGCTGATGGCCTGACCGACTTCGCGTCCCCGGCCCTTGCAGGCGTCGGGGACGCGGTTGCCTCATAGACCGAGATCGCCGAGGCCCTTCTCGATGACCGCGCGGGCCTCGGTCTGTGCGAAGGGGAAGGAAGCGAAGAAGACGCTGGCCGAGATCGCGGGATCGACCTTGCGCGCACGCCCGAGCCAGAGCTGCGCATCGCCCGGTTTGCCCGCAAGGTGCGAAGTGAGGGCGGCAATCAGCGCGATATGCTTGTGCGCGCCCGGCATCATTGCCGCGCGCACCCCGAAGCGCGCCGCCTGCTCGGGATCGCCGAGCTGGAGCTGGGTTAGCGCGCGGCCCGAGACCATCGCATAGGCCAGCGGATCGAGCGGGCTGAGTTCGAGCGCGAGCGCGAGATCGGCGTCTGCTTCGCCGGCCTCGCCCGCCATCACGCCCACCAGACCCCGGTTGTAGACGCCTTGTGCGAAGCTCGGGCTGAGGCTCGTCGCGCGGTCGAACCAGACCCGCGAATCCTCCAGATGGCCCTCGAGCCAGCAGCAGCGCCCGAGGTTGAAATAGGCAAAGGGGTCCAGCCGATCCGCCTCGACGGCCCGGTTGGCCAGTCCGCGTGCAATCTCCGTCTCGTGCGCGCGGTCGCCCTCGAAGCGCAGGAAGGCGTTCTGGAAGTGCGTGAAGGACAGTCCGCTCAGCGCGCGCGAGAAAAAGGGATCGCGCTCGAGCGTCTGCGCGAAGAGGCGGGCTGCGAGGGTGTTGTCCTCGCAGGTGAAGCGGAACATGTGGTCGAGCCCGAGGTGGAAGCTCGCCCATGCATCGAGGTCCGCGATCGGCCGCGATCGCGCGAGGCGCACCTCGTTCTGCGGGATGTGCACCTTGAGGCTGGCGACGACCTGTGCCTCGATCTCGGGGCGCAGTGCCTGCAGTTCCTCGAATGCCGCGCTGAACCGTTCGCCCCACAGCGTCTGTCCGCAGGTGGCGTCGATCAGGGCGACCGAGATGGTGACCCCGGGCCCTGTGCGCTCGACAGCCCCTGCAAGGCAATAGCGAACCCCCAGTTCTGCGCCGACACGCTGCGGATCGATGGCGGAGCCGCGGAAACGGAAACTCGATCCGCGCGCGATCACGAAGAGCCAGTGCAGGCGGGCAAGGTCGTTGATGATGTCGGCGGGCAGGGCATCGGCGACGATGTCGTGGGGACCGAGCTCTCCCAGCCGTTCGAAGGGCAGCACTGCGATGGACGGGCGCGCGTCGCGTGTCGTGGAAGGGAGCGTGGAGAGGGGCTGGGTGGGGGAGGCGTCTTGCGGCTCGGGGCCTGCGGGTCTTGCCGCGATGGGCCCGTCGCTCGCGCGCACGTCCTGCACCCAGCGGAAGCCGCGCGCGTGGATGGTGCGGATCACGCCCTGGCGCGTGCCGTCGTCGCCAAGCGCCTTGCGTGCAGCCTTGATGCGCGCGGCGACGGCGGATTCGGAGACGATCCGGCCATCCCAGATGCGCTCGATCAGCTCGTCCTTGGTCATCATGCGTTCGCGGTTGGCGACGAGCAGCAGGATCAGCGAGAGCACTTGCGGCTCGACCGGCACGCGTGTTCCCTCGCGGCGCAGTTCGAAGCGAGCCGCGTCGATTTCGTAACCGTTGAAGGAAAAGGTGCCGGAACCTGCGTCCGTCATGCCAGCCTCTCCGGTCAAATCTTCACGAAAAGGTCAGACATCTTCACGTCCGCGTCAAGCATCGCGGGCGCCGGGGCGGTATTCCATGCTCATCGACAAGGTCACGGCCCACTGCCGGACAAGGCCGGATCGACGCAACACACAAGCCAGGAGATTGAAAAATGCCTCTCGTAACCATCGACGTCATCAAGGATGTTTTCACCACCGAGCAGAAGCACGCGCTCATCGACAAGGTCACCGAAGCCATGGTCGAGGTCGAGGGCGAGGCCATGCGCCCGGTCACCTGGGTGCGGATTACCGAAGTCGAGCAGGGCGACTGGGCCATCGGCGGCCAGCGTCTCGGCGCGGCGGACATCCATGCCATGCAGGGTCGCAAGGCAGCCTGACGCGAACGGCGTCGCAGTTTCGGGAGGGTCGCGCCGCTGGGTGCGGCCCTCCTGCACATGTGCGCTTGTGCTCAGGCTTCGAGCAGCGCGCGGCCTGCGCGCTCGTTCCAGAAGCCTGCGCTGCCGCCCAGTTCGCGGTTGAGGAATGCGCGCTTGAGGAACAGGTGGACCGGGTATTCGACGGTCAGGCCGATCCCGCCGTGGAACTGCACCGCCTCCTCGGCGACCTGCTTGTAGACCTCGCAGCAATGCGCCTTCATCGCGCCCATCGCGGTGCCTCTCGCGTCGCTGCTTGCATCGTAGAGCGCGCTGGCGGTGTCGATTGCGGCCTTGAGGTCGGCGGCGCGGTGCTTGAGCGCCTGGAACATCGCCAGCGGACGGTCGAACTGGCGGCGGGTGCCCAGGTAATCGATCGAGATGGCGAGCACTGCGCTCGCCCCGCCGAGCGCATCGCCGGCAAGCGCGAGGCACGCCAGTTCGTCGAGCCGCGCGTTGAGCGCTGCGGCCTCAGCGCCGCTGGCCAGCACGAGACGCGCGCCCCCTTCGGCAGGTTTCACGCTGAACAGCGCGCGCGAGGTATCCCAGGCAGGCGTCGGCTCGATCGTGGCACCCTCGAGCGCGACCAGCGCGATCTCTTGCACTCCACGCACCAGAACATGGCTGGCGAGGTCGGCATCGGGTACCGCCTCGAGCCCTTCGCGCCCGATGGCGAGCGAGGCGGTGAGCGGCTCGCCCGCCATGGCGCTTTCGAGCAGTTCGTCGCGGCCCGCGAAGGCTTGCGCCCCTGCCAGCGCCTCGACCGCCAGAAACTGGGCGACGAGGCCGCCGGGCACCAGTGCGCGGCCGAGCTGGGCGAAGATCACGCCGAGCTCGGCGCGTGAGAGGCCAAGGCCGCCCATGTCTTCGGGAACACCGGCCATGAACCAGCCGAGCTCCGCAACCGTCGCGCGGGCCTGTTCACGCTCGCGCACGACTTCCCAGTGCGGGAAGGCCTTGAGCGCGCTGTCCTCGAGTTCGCGGCGCATCGTGCTCATTGTCCGGCCTCCAGCTTCCAGCCTCTGGGTTCGCGGGGCATGCCCAGCATGCGTTCGGCGATGATGTTGCGCTGGACCTCGTCGGAGCCGCCGGCGATGGTCCAGGCGTAGCTGTTCATGAAGTCGGCCATCCAGTTCCCGCTATTGAGGTCGCCATAAGTGATCGGCGCGTGGAGCTGTCCGGAAAGGCCCGAGAGGGTGACGCCCATCTCGGCCCAGGCGCGCAGGCAGCGCGCGTAGGCGAGCTTGACCACCGAGGCGTCGCCGATCTTCTCCTCGTCCTCCATGCGTTTCTGCAGGAAACGGTCGGCGAGCGCGCAGACCGCATCGACCCGCGTCGCGAGCGCACCGAGGTCGCGCAGCACGCCCCTGTCTTCTGTCCTGTCGGTTCCCGCAATCTCGCTGACGAGGCGGGTCATCGCGCCGCGCATGCGATAGGACAGTTCCATCAGCGTCAGGCCGCGCTCGGAGGCGAGCGTCGCCTGCGCGACGGCCCAGCCCGCGCCTTCCTCGCCGACGCGCTGGCTGACCGGGATCTCGACCTCGTCGAGGAAGATCTCGGCAAATTCCTCGTCGCCCTGGATCTGGTGGATCGGGCGCACGCTGACCCCGGGCAAGGTCATGTCCATCAGCAGGTAGGTCATCCCGGCCTGCTTGGCGCCTTCGCTCGAGGTGCGCACCAGCAGCAGGCACATGTCGGCATATTGCGCCATGGTCGACCAGATCTTCTGGCCCGAGACGACGTAGACGTCGCCGCGCCGTACTGCCTTGGTGCGGATCGCGGCGAGGTCCGATCCGGCGCCCGGCTCGGAGAAACCCTGGCACCAGGTCTCGCCCTTAAGGATGCGCGGCAGGTAGTGCGCGGCCTGCTCCTTGCTCGCGCATTCCATCAGCGTCGCGGCGGCATGGTAGGTGGAGACGAACGAGAGCAGCAGGCGCGGGGTGTCGGCGCGGGCCAGTTCCTCGTAGATGATCTTCTGCTCAGCGAGCGAGCGACCCCCGCCCGGCCATTCGCCCGGCCAGTGCGGCACCGCGTAGCCCGCCGCGACAAGTTGCGCGAACCACGCACGCTGCGAGGCGACGAAGCCTTCGTGCGTGGACTGGTCGCGCCAGTCGCCGGGGGCATTGTCCGCGAGCCACTGGCGGATCTCGTGTCTCAGGTCTTCTGGAGTGTCGCTCATGCGCAAAGCTAGGCCAGATTGTCGGCGCTCGCTTCAAGCCCGCCGCGGCGATATCGACGCCGCGATGCTGTCGCTGCCCCCACGGCGCGGTTAGTCACCGGGCCATGGACTTCGCATGGACTTCAGCCGAACAGGCCTTTCGCGAGCGCCTGCGCGCCTTTCTCGCCAAGACCCTGCCCGAGGACTGGGAGCGCTTCTCGCAGCATGGCCCGGCCTCGCCTGCGCTGACCCGCTACGCCGAGACTTTCTGCGGCGCACTCGCCCGCGAGGAACTGCTCACCCCGCACTGGCCGGTCGAGATCGGCGGGCAGGGGCAGGACCCGTGGCATCAGGCGATCCTTGCCGAGGAAATGTGGATCGCGGGCGAGCCGCGCGGCGGCCAGTACATGAACGTCAACTGGATCGGGCCGACGCTGATCAAATACGGCAGCGAGGAGCAGCGCGCGCGCTACCTGCCGCCGATCGCCGAGGGCAGGGCCTTGTGGTGTCAGGGTTTTTCCGAGCCGGGTTCGGGCTCCGATCTCGCCTCGCTGCGCACCCGAGCGGTGCGCGACGGCGATGACTATGTCGTCAACGGGCAGAAGATCTGGACCAGCTATGCGGGGCTTGCCGATACCTGCTTCCTGCTGTGCCGTACCAGCGATGACCGCAAGCGCGGGATCACCATCCTGCTCGTGCCGATGGATACGCCGGGCATCACCGTCAGGCAGATCCCCTCGATCATCGGCGAGGGCGACATCCACGAGGTGTTCTTCGACGACATGCGCGTGCCGGCTACGGCGCGGCTGGGCGAGGAAGGGCAGGCCTGGGAGATCATCGCCTACTCGCTGCGCAACGAGCGGCTCGGCATCCCGCGCTATGCGCTCGCCCGTGCCGCGCTCGACCGGGCGGTCGCGATCCTGCGCGAGCGCGGCGACTTCGCGCGCGAGGCCGTGCGCATCGAGGCGGCGCAGGCCGCAGCCCTGTGCGAGGCGGCGCGGCTTGCCAGCTACGCCATCGTCACCCGCCGCGCCGAGGGCGAGGTGGTGGGGCAGGAGAGTTCCTCCGCGCGCTACGCCACCGTGCTGTGCGAGCGCACCGTCGCCGAATTCGTGGTCGAGCATGTGCCCGAGGCGCTGGCCGATGCGCATCCCTATCTCAAGATGCACCACCAGCGCGGCATCGTTGCCGGGATCGCGGCGGGCGCGGCGGAAATCCAGCTCAACATCATAGCCAGCGACGTGCTGGGCCTGCCGAGGGAGCCGCGCTGATGCATGTCGGACTGAGCGAAGACCAGCGCGCGATCCTCGATGCGCTCGATACCCTCGCACGCCCTTACGAAGAGGCCCCGGTACACGATGCCCCGCTGGTGGCGAGCAGCGAGGCCTTCGCGGCGCAGCTGGCCGAAGCCGGCTTCCTCGAGGTCGCCGCCGACCCGGATCTTGGCACCGCCACCGCCGCCGTGGTGGTCGAGCGTCTGGCCCGGCTGCCGTTTGCAGTGGAGGCGGGCGCGCGCGCCTTCTTCGGGCCGGTGATCGGCGAGGGGCCCGCGCCGGTCTGTCTCGTTGAGGGCACGCGCACACCGCGGCTGGTGCGCCACCTTGCTCCCGGCGCGCGGGTGATTGTGGTCGAGGACGAGCGTGTCACCTGCTTCACCGCCACTGAGGCGCAGCTTCGCAGTGAGCATGAGAGCCTTTTCGCCTACCCGATGGCGAGCCTGCTGGAACTCCCGGCGCAGCGCGAACCGCTCGCCATCACCGTGTCCGAGGCGCGCACGCGCTGGCGCGCGGCGATCGCGGCGGAAGCGGCGGGCCTGCTCGCCGCTGCATTGGCTAGCACATGCGCGCACTTGTCCGAGCGCGAGCAGTTCGGCCGCAAGCTGGCGACGTTCCAGGCGCTGCGCCATCGTCTTGCCGAGGCGCAGGTGCGCACCAACGGTGTCTACTGGATGGCGATGAAGGCTGCCGCGACGCTCGATCCGGGCGACGCCGCGCTGGCGGCCTGGCATGCGCAGGAGTCGGCCCGGGCGAGCGTCTACGATTTCCACCAGTTTCTCGGTGCCATGGGCATGACCCTCGAGCATCCGCTGCACTTCTGGACCTATCGCCTCAAGGCCCTGATCGGGGAGCTGGGCGGACGCGGCGCGAACGCGCGCGCGGCCGCCGATGCCTTGTGGGGCTGAGGCCGCCGCGCGCCGCCCCGGCCTGCCGGTAGAGCGGGTCCTAGTTGGTCCCCTTGCCGAAGGTGGGCGGCGCGACCGGGTCGAGGGCGAGCGTCGTGGTCTTGGGCTCGGTGTAGAAGGCAAGGCAGTCCGGTCCGCTCTCGCGCCCGATGCCGCTGTCCTTGAACCCGCCGAAGGGCGCGCGCAGCTCGCGCGCCATCGGGGTGTTGATCCAGACGACGCCGGTACGGATATCGCGCGAGCAGCGCAGGGCCTTGCCGACATCGCTGGTCCACACGTAACCGGCCAGCCCGAAGCGGCTGGCATTGGCGAGCGCGATCGCGTGGGCTTCGTCCCTGAAGGGAATGATCGTCGCGAAGGGCCCGAAGATCTCCTCGCGCGCGACCGGGCTGTCGTTGTCGGCGAGCACTGCGGTGGGGGCCATGAAATAGCCGCCGTCGATGTCGAGGGCGTGGCCTCCGACAATGACCTCGCCGCCCTTGGCGCCATCGGCAAAACCCAGAACCCGATCGCGGTGTTCGCGCGAGATGACCGGGCCGACCTCGGTGGCCGGGTCCATCGGGTCGCCGACCCGGATCGCCGCGGCGCGTTCGCGAAAGCGCGCGACGAACGCATCGAGGATCGAGGCCTCGACGAGGATGCGCGATCCGGCGAGACATTGCTGCCCGTTGTTGGAGAAAATCCCGGCGAGCGCGCCGTCGAGGGCCAGGTCCTGGTCGGCATCGGCAAAGATCACGTTGGCCGACTTGCCGCCCAGTTCCATTGTCGTGGGGATCAGGCGCCGTCCTGCCTCGGCGGCGATCAGGCGGCCGGTCTGGGTGCCGCCGGTGAACGAGACCAGATCGACATCCTCATGTGCGACGAGCGCCGATCCGGTGACATGGCCGCGCCCGTTGACGAGGTTGACCACGCCCTCGGGAACGCCGGCCTCGTGGATCAGCTCGACGAGGCGATGCACCGCGAGCGGGGTCAGCTCGGATGGCTTCAGCACGCAGCTGTTGCCGAAGGCGATGGCCGCCGCGACCTTCATCGAGGACAGCGCGACGGGCGCATTCCACGGCGAGATCAGCGCGGCGACGCCGACCGGCTCGCGCAGCACGGTGGTCAGATAGCGCGGGTCCTGGTTGATCGCCTGGCCGACCGATTGCGAGGCGACTTCGGCGAAGAAGCGGAAGTTCCAGGCCGCACGCGCGATCTGGGTGTGACGGATGCGCGCCATCGGCAGTCCGGCGTTCATGCATTCGAGCCAGGCCAGTTCCTCGGCATTCTCGAGGATGATGTCGCTGATCCGTCCGAGGATCTCGCCGCGCTGCTCGACCGACTTGCGCCGCCAGGGCCCTTGCGCGAAGCTGGCACGCGCGGCGCGTGCCGCGCGGTCGACTTCGTCGGCGCCGGATTCGACGAGGGTGGAGACAACCTCACCGTTTCCGGGGTAGCGTACCTCCAGCGTTCCGGCATCGGCCGGGGCCGTCGTGCAGCCGTCGATGATCGCACCGACCGAGCGGGGACATGCAAAGTGGGTGATCATGAATAGCAATTCCCAAGAGTTGACTTTATAGGCAGACAATATGCCGTGCCGCGCGATGCGGCGTGCAAGCGAGAAACCGAGCCACCTACATGAGCAGTCCAGCTTCGAAATCCACGGCACCGCCCGTCAAGAGTCCACGTAGCGGAGGACGGCGCCAGCTCGGTTCGGGCGGAGCGACCAGCCTGCCCGTCTACCACCAGCTGCACCTCGTCCTCAGCCAGCGCGTGCGCGAGGGCATCTATGCGCCGGGCAGCCGTTTTCCCTCCGAGTTCGAACTGGCCAAGGTCTTCGGCGTTTCGCGTGTCAGCGTGCGCCGCGCGCTGGGTCGGCTCGAGGAAGAGGGCCTGATCGTGCGCAAGCGCGGGGCGGGGACCTTCGTCGCCGAGCGCAGCCCGCAGGCGCGCGGCCCGATTTCGGGCGAGGTCGACAATCTCATCACCATCGGTTTCGAGACGCAGACGCGGCTGATCCGTCATGGCGAGGCTGCCTATGCCCCGCCGCAGGCCTACGGCGCGCTCGACGTGGCGATGAACGAGCCGCTGTTCGAGATCGAGCGCCTGCGTCTCTACCGCGAGCAGCCGTTCTCGCTGACCAACGTCTACTTGCGCGAGAACGAGGCCTCGCTGCTGGATCCCGAGGCGCTCGGCGCGCAGCCGGTGATCCAGGCGCTCGAGGCGGCGGGGCTGCGCTCTGCCGATGCCGAGCAGACGATCAGCGCGACGCTTGCCGACGACCGGACCGCCGATCTGCTCGAGGTCTCGATCGGCTCGGCGCTCGTGCGCGTGCGGCGTGCGGTGCGCGATCCCGAAGGGCGCACGCTGCTGTTCCAGCAGAGCCTCTACCGCCCCGATCGCTACGAGTACCATATGCTGCTCACGCGCGAGCACAGTTCGGGGCATCCGCGCTGGCGTCATATCGGCTAGGCGATACCGGCTTCGGCGCAGCGCGTGGCAAGGCCGGGGATGTGCAGGCGGCGCGGGTCCAGCCGGACCTGCGGATTGCAGTATTCGAACAGTCTTGCGGCAAGGCACAGGTTCGAGCTGAACAGCGGAACCGGGCCCTGCCAGGTGGCCAGCAGGCGCAGCGTCGGCAGTCCGGTGCCGCTCAGCAGCACCGCGTCGAGACCGTCCAGGTCGAGCCCGGCGAGAGCATCGGCAGCGTCGCTCGAGCCCAGCGCGTAGATGCCGCGCGTATCGCTGCCGGCGGTGCGGATGCGGTGCAAGGCGGCGATCTCGTAGCCATGCGCGCGCCAGTAGCGTTCCCCGGCCGCGATCAGGTCTTCGGGGTAGGGTGCGATCACCGCGATACGCCGCGCATCGATGCGCGAGAGGCAATCGTCGATGGCGTGCGTGGCGGTAATGACCGGATAACCCGCCCTGGCCGAGGCCTGTGCGACGATGGCTTCCTCGCGCTCGTGTCCGACGAGATAGCTCGATCCGGTGCAGGCGAAGCCGAAGACGTCGGGGCGATAGCTGTCGTAGCTTTCCAGCGTCTCGCCCAGCCCCTCCAGATAGGCCTCGAGGCGCGCCGCGGGCGTTGCCGCGGTGCTGCGCAGCCGGGTCGCGGCAAGGGCACAGCTGCGCGGCAGGGCAATCGCCATTTCCGCCTCGACCGTCGGATTGGCCTGGGGCGTGCCGATGCCGATGCGCCCGCCCTGGCCGTAGTCGGCCCGGTGTTCAGGTCGTTGCTCGAGGCTGCGTGCGGGAACATCGGCCATGTCAGGCGATCTCGGCGGCGCGGCGAAGGCCTGCGATCATGCTCGATTCGAGCACGCGATCGTAGTGGCGTTCGGGGTCGGCGGCGAGCGCCTTGAGATCGGCGAAGATCGCCTGGCGCGCGGACTTGTCGCGTTCCTGCATGCGCGAGCGGTTGGTGTTGGCCTGCGCGAGGATGTCGGCCGAGACGATGGGACGGCGCTGGCGCGTATAGCGGTCGAGAATGCCGGTGTCGCCCGAGGCGAGCACGTCGCGGATCGCCTCGCTCAGGCAGAAGGCGTCGTGGATGCCCCCGTTCATGCCCATGCCGCCGGAGGGCGAATTGATGTGCGCGGCATCCCCGGCGAGCGCGACCCGGCCCACGCGGAAATCCGAGACGATGCGCCGGTGGACGCGGTAGCGGCGCACCTCGTCGACGTCGTAGCGCTCGCCCGGGCGCGGCACGATGCGCTGCAGCTTGGCCTCGATGCGTTCGGGCTCCATCGCCTCCTCCATCGTCTCGCCCGCATCCGGGTAGAGGCTGACCCGCCAGAACTGGGGCAGGCGCAGCAGGCTGTAGGTCCCGGCCTCGGTCCACACGTAATTGGCGTTGCACAGCCCGGGCAGATGGTCCTCGAAGGGGAAGGTGGTGGTCGCGAGGATGGTTTCCTCGGGGTAGGTCTCGCCGTCGAGCGAGAGGCCGACTTGCCCGCGCACCGTGCTTTTCGCCCCGTCGGCGCCGACCAGCACGTCGAATTCGAGCGTCTCGCTCTCGCCCCCGCGCTCGGCGAGCACGGTCACCTTGTCCGCGTCCTGCGTGACCGAGGTGACCTTCGTTCCCATCATCACGGTGACCAGGTCCATCGCCTCGAGCCGTTCCATCAGCGCATGGGTCAGCCAGTGCTGTTCGCACTGCAGGCGGTAGGGGTGGGCGGTGTCGTCCTTGAGCAGCGCGAGGTTGAACTGCACGTTCTCGCCGGTCTCGTGGATGCGGATCTGCCAGCTGGGGCAGATGCGTCCCTTTTCGAGCAGGTAGGGCGTGATCGCGAACTCGTCGAGCAGGTCGAGCGTGGGCGGATGGAACGTCGAGGCGCGCAGGTCGCGCTTCAGTTCGGGCTCGAGTTCGATGACGACGCTGGCGATTCCCATCTGTGCCAGGCGCATCGCGCAGGTCAGCCCCACAGGCCCGGCACCCACGATTCCCACTCTGTGCTGATTCATGTGTGTTTCCTCATTGATCCATGTCCTGTATTACTATAAATACAACTTACGCAAGCGCACTCTTTCGCTTTGTGCAAGACAGGACGGCCCCGGCGCCGAGGTGGGATGAAGCTTTGTGGCAGGATTGAACGGGCTGCTGGGCGCGGGTGAGCAGGCAGGCAGACGCTGGAGCGCGATAGCGGCACCGCTGCTCTCGCTGGCCGTGCTCGTCCTCGCCACGGCGAGCCTGCTGTTCTTCCTGCTGCGCTTGTCGGGCGACCCGGCGCTGGTCATCGCCGGGGGTGAACCCACGCCGGCCCAGCTCGATGCGATCCGGGCCGAATATGGCTTCGACCGGAGCCTGTGGGTCCAGTATCTCGCCTTTCTCGCCGATCTCGTGCGGCTCGATTTCGGCCTTTCCTTCGCCAGTGGACGGCCCGCGCTCGACGTCGTGCTCGACGCTTTTCCCGCGACCGTGCTGCTTGGTGCACTGGGCATGGGGCTGACCTTGCTGGTGGGCATCCCGCTCGGCCTGTGGCTGGGCATGAACCCGCAGGCCCGCGCGCGGCGCATCGTGCGCGGAATCGTGTTCTGCCTGCAGGGCGTGCCCGGCTTCATCGTCGCGCTGCTGCTGGTGCAGGTCTTCGCCATCCAGCTCGTCTGGCTGCCCGCACTGGGCAGGGCAGGGGCGCAGACCTGGATCCTGCCCGCGGTCTCGATCATGACCTTCATGGCGCCCACGCTTGCGCGCCTGCTGGAGGCGAACACGCAAGTCGCCGCCGCCTCGCCCTATGTCCTGACCGCAAGGGCGACCGGGGCGAGCGAGCTGGGCATTGCGGTACGCGAGGTCGCGCGCAACGCCCTGCTCGGCACGCTTGGCTACATCGGCGCGCAGGTCGCGTTCCTGATGACCGGGCTGGTCGTGCTCGAATCGATCTTCGCCTGGCCGGGCATCGGCTGGTTGCTGGTCCAGTCCACCACCAACCTCGATTTTCCCGTGGTGCAGGCAGCCGTCCTGCTCATCGTCCTCGTGATTGCCATGGTCACCGCGCTGACCCGGCTCGCCCAGCGCTGGCTCGACCCGCGCATCGGCGGCGCCCATGGCTGAGCGCGGAGCCATGACGGGGGCAGGCTTGCCGTGGAGCGCGCGGGTCGGGCTGGCCTTGCTCGTGCTGCTCGTCCCGCTCGCGCTGGCCGGGCCGGCTTTCGCGCCCGATCCGCGCGCGGTCGAGCTTGGCGAGCGCCTGCTCGCTCCGGGTGCGGGTCACTGGCTGGGCACCGACCAGCTCGGGCGCAGCGTCGCGAGCCGGCTGGTGTCGGGGCTGGGCTGGTCCTTTTCCATCGCCGGGGGAGCGACCGTGATCGCCTGTCTCGTGGGCAGCCTCGTCGGTCTCGCCAGCGCGCGCGCCACTTCGCTGCCGGCGCGGCTGCTGGGAGAGCTCACCGCGCTGGTGCAAAGCCTGCCCTCGTTCGTGATTGCGATGACCGCGGTGGCCATCTTCGGCAATGGCGGGCGCAGCGTCACGCTGGTGCTGGGCCTTGCCACCTGGCCGGTCTTCGCGCGCGTGGTGCAGGCCGAGGCGTCGAGCCTGCTCGTGCGCGAATACGTGCTGGCCGCAAGGGCGATGCAGATGAACACCTTGCGCCTCTATGCCCATCATGTCCTGCCCGGACTGGTGCCCAGCATCGTAACCCTGCTGTGCCTGCACTTCGCCGAGATGCTCATCGCCGAAAGTGCGCTTTCCTTCCTCGGCATCGGTGCCGAGCTGGGCCAGCCGACCTGGGGGGTGATGCTGAGCAATCGCGCGCCTACCTGCTGAGCGCGCCCTGGCTCCTGCTGGTCCCCTCGCTGGCCATCGTCGCAGTCGTCATCGCGCTCAATCTCGTGGGCGACGCAGTGCGCAGGGAGGCGCGGCGATGAGCGATCCGGTACTGGCGGTCGAACACCTGTCCATCGCGGCCCGCGCCTCGGGCGCGGCGATCCTGCGCGACGTGAGCTTTTCGCTCGAGCGCGGCAGGGTGCTGGGCATCGTCGGCGAATCCGGTTCGGGCAAGTCGACCCTCGCCATGGCGATTGCCGGGCTGCTGGCCCCCGGCCTTGCTGTTAGCGAGGGCAGTATCACGCTCGAGGGGCAGGACCTCGCCGCACTGTCACCGCGTGACCGGCGCCGGCTCAATGGCAGCGCCATCGGTTATGTCTTCCAGGACCCGCTGGCCGCGTTCAACCCGGTAAGGCCGATCGGTTCGCTGCTGATCGAGACGCTCATGCGCCATCGCCGGATCGGCCGGAGCGAGGCGCGCGAGATCGCCGCGGCGCGGCTGGCGCAGATGCAGCTGCCCGATCCCGAGGGCATTCTCGCGCGCTACCCGCACGAGTTGTCCGGCGGGCAGCGCCAGCGGGTGATGATCGCGCTTGCGGTGCTCAACGATCCCGGCCTGCTGATCGCGGACGAGCCGACCACCGCGCTCGATGCGACCGTCCAGCTCGGCATCCTCGCCTTGCTGCGGCGCGAGGCCGCGACCCGCGCCTCGATCCTGATAACCCATGACCTGGGCGTCGCGGTCTCGCTGTGCGACGAGATCATCGTGCTGCGTGAGGGCGCGGTCGTCGAGCGCGGCGGGGCGCGCGCGCTCGTGGCCGATCCGCGCGAGGACTATACGCGGATGCTGGTCGATGCCGCCGCGAGTTTCGGCCTGACCCGGCCCGCGCCAACAAGCGAGGGACCATGACGAAGCCGCTGATCGAACTGCGCGATGTCGCCATACGTTACGGCCGGGGCGCAAGGGCGCCGACCATCGGTCCATGCTCGCTGCAGGTCGCGGCGGGCGAGATCGTCGCGCTTGTGGGCGAGTCGGGTTCGGGAAAGTCCTCGCTCGCCCGTGTCGCTGCCGGACTGCAGCAGGCTGACCAAGGCACCGTGCTGCTGGGGGGCGAGATCGCTGCGGACCTGCCGCGCGGCGCGGCAAGGGCCTTGCTGCGCAGTGTGCAGATGGTCTTCCAGGACCCTTCGAACTCGCTTAATCCCAATCAAACGGTGGCTCGCACGATCCGCGAACCGATGGTGGTGCGCGGGTTGCGCGATCGCCCGGCGATGGAGCGTGCGCTCGCGGGGCTGATGGAGCTGCTCGGCCTGCCGGAAAGGCTGCTCGGCGCGAAACCGGCAAGCCTCTCGGGCGGCCAGAAGCAGCGCGTCGCGATCGCGCGGGCGCTGGCGATGGAGCCGCGCGTGCTGGTCTGCGACGAGGCGCTCTCGGCGCTCGACGTGGTCAATCAGCTGGCCGTCGCGCGCCGTTTCGAGGCCTTGCGCGGACAGGGGCTGGGCATGTTGATGGTCTCGCACGACCTCGGCATGGTCCGCCGCCTCGCCGACCGGGTGATCGTGCTGAGGGCAGGGCGGATCGTCGAGCAGGGCAGCGTCGCGCAAGTGCTCGACGAACCTGCCGATGCCTATACCCGTGCGCTGGTGCGCGCGACGCCCGATGTCCTGCGCGGAGGCCTCGACCTCACTGCGCTCGATACCCTCGCCACGCAGGAGATCCTCGAGATGGGAGACCACCCGTGAACGTTCGAGACCTTCGCCACGATCTTCTCGCCCGGCCCGAGCCGGAGCAGGAGAGCCGCCAGCGCGCCGTCGTCGCCCTGCGCCGGATCGTTTCGGGAAGGCTGCGCGCGCGCAACCTGCCGGCTTACGAGGCCGAGGCGCTGCCCGCCTATCGCGCCGCTCGGGCAAGCGAACCCGAAACCCGCGAGGAGATCGCGCAGGCCCTGTTCCTCTCGCCCGGCTATCGTACCTGGAGTGCTCTGGCGCGTGCCTCGCAGGAAATGATCTGGCTGACCGTCGGCGAGCCCGTGTTGCGCCAGCAGGAGCGCATCGCCGAAGCGGCGCACCGTCTCGGGAACGGCGCGCGGCAAGGTGCGGGCGGCTCGCTCGCGCTCGACCCTGCCTTCGAGCCGGTTGCCGAGATCGCCGATATCGACATCCACCTCCAGCCCGGCGGCTATGCGCTCGAGCGTCACGGCGAGGACTGGCTGGCAGGCGCGCTCTACGAGGCAGGTGGCAATATCTATGCCTTCGGGCAGGGCATCGGCAAGGCCGACAGCAAGGCAGGGGCGGTCATGCGGCACCTCGAGCAGGTCCGTCCCGGCTTCGCGCCCGCGCGCATTCTCGAGATCGGGTGTTCGGCGGGGGCTGCGAGCTGTGCCTGGGCGCTCGCCTTCCCCGAGGCCGAGGTCCAGGCCGTCGATATCGGCGCAGGGATGCTGCGCTATGCCCATGCCCGCGCCGAGGCGCTGGGGGCACGGGTCCATTTCCACCAGGCCGACGCGGCCGCGCTCTCCCGCTTCGAGGATGGCGGGTTCGATCTCGTCGTCTCGCACAACCTGCTGCACGAGATCGGGCGCGACAAGCGCAGGGCGATGATGCGCGAGGCGCACCGGCTGGTCGCGCCCGGCGGCCTCGTCGTTCATCAGGACGTGCCGACCCGCTTCGTCGAGGGCGAGGTCGCGCAGGTCGAGCGGGCCTGGGACGTGCGCTTCAACGGCGAGGCCTTCTGGAGCATCTACGCGGGCGACGATCTTCTCGCCGACATGCGCGAGGCGGGCTTCGCGCCCGACCGCGTCGCGCAGCTCAAGCTGGAAAAGACCGACGGGCGCGGCGGCTGGTACCTGCTCGAGGGACAGGCTGGCTGACGATGCGCATATTCGCGATGCCCCTGCTGCTGGCCTGCCTGCTCCTTGCGGGGTGCACCGGTTCGCGCGGCGCTGAGGACAAGAGTGAGGACACGGCTGGAAGCAGGGCCGAGGCGCAGACCCTGCGCATCGGCGTCAACGGGCTGCCGAGCAGTCTGGCCAATCCGTTTCGCGGCAATGGCCGTCCGGGCATCTTCGTGTGGTCGCAACTCTTCGATGCGCTGACCCGCCTCGACGAGGAGGGCGCGCTGGTGCCTGCGCTCGCGCTCTCGTGGGAGGCCGAGGACGCGACACACTGGCGCCTGCGGCTGCGACCGGGGGTGCGCTTCTCGAACGGACAGCGTTTCGACGCGCCCGGTGCGGCCAAGGTGCTCAACTGGCTGGCATCGCCGGAAGGGCGGCGCACCGTCGTCGGGGCGGAGCTCAAGGCGATCGAGCGGGCATGGGCCGCCGGGCCACTCGATCTGCGCATCGCGACGTCCGAGCCCGACCCGATCCTGCCCAAGCGCCTCGTCTCGGCGTGGATGGTCGAGCCCGATCTGTGGCGCGAACTTGGTGCGGAGGGCTTCGCACAGGCGCCGGTCGGAACCGGGCCGTTCCGCCTGCTGCGCTGGGATCACCGCCAGCGCCGTGTCGAGCTGGTGGCGAGCCGCCAGAGCTGGCGTTCGACCGGCTGGAAGCGGCTGAGCTTCATCGAGCTGCCCGATGCGGCGGTGCGCACGCAGGCGCTGCTTTCGCGCGACGTCGACATTGCGCCGGTCGAGATCGAGGAGATCGACCGGCTCGAGGAGCGGGGCTATCCGGTCAGCGTCACCGGCTCGATGGCGGTCATGTCGATCGCCTTTCGCACCGAGGGCGATGCGGCCAGCCCCTTGCGCGACGTGCGCGTGCGCCGTGCGCTCAATCTCGCGGTCGACAAGGAGGCGCTCGCCCGCCTCCTGCTGCGCGGCATGGGCCGTCTCGCAGGCCAGCCCGCCGCGCGCGGGGTGAGCGGCCAGGACCCGGCCATCGCGCCTTACCCTTACGACCCGCGGCGCGCGCGCGAATTGCTGGCGCAGGCAGGCCATGCACAAGGCTTCGATCTCGACATCGATATCCTGACCAACTCGCTGCCTGCCGACAGCCTGATCTACCAGGCGGTGGCCTGGCAACTGGGCGAAGTGGGCGTGCGCGCGCACCTGCGCGTGACCAGCCTGCCCGAATACCTGCGCAAGCTCGCGACCAACGGGTGGAGCGCCGGGGCCTTCGGTGCCTCGTGGAATGCCGCGCCCTACAACGATGCGATCCGCTCGATGGAAAGCTTCTCGTGCCTGCGTGCGAACCCTTTCTTCTGTGATCGCGCACTTGCCGACCGGCTCGTCACGGCGCAGCGGATCGGTGACGACGCCCGCCGCGAGCAGGCGCTGCGCGCGGTCGGGCGCGGGTTTCACGAGGCCGCGCCGGCGCTGTTCCTGGTCGAACAGATCGACTTGTTCTCCTATCAGAAGGACCTGCACAACGTGACCATCGCCAACCGTATTCCTGCCTTCGAGACCATCACGCGGGCCGCGGAGGCGCGCCGGTGACTTCTTCCAGCGATGCCATTGTCGAGATGATCCGCCTCGCTCGGGGCGAGAGGCCGTTCAGTTTCAGCTGCCAGGAGGCAGAGACGGTGCTCAACATGACCTTGAGCCTCGCGGTCGAACTGAGCGTTGCCAACGACAAGATCGCCCGGCTGGAAAGCAGCGTCGCGGCACTGAGCGGCAAGTCCGTCGCGGACTGGCAGGCACAGGCGCTCGCCGGCGAGGACGCGGCCGAGCGCGCGCAGGCAAGCGAAGCGATGCTGCTGCGGGTCCTGCGCATCGTGCTCGATCCGCGCAGGCCGGTCGACGGGCGCAACGGCGCGTGAGCGATGCTTCGCGAAATACGACCGAGATAAAGGATGCCGGGTCCTTCGATGCGCTGATCGTGGGTGGCGGCGGAGCGGGCATCATGGCCGCGCTCTTCGCCGCACGCGGCGGTGCACGGGTGGCGCTCGTCGAGCGGGCGGAGCGGCTGGGCGGTTGCCTGCTCGTCGCCAATGGGCAGATGAGCGCGGCGGGAACCCGGCTCCAGCGCGAGCAGGGCATCGCCGACAGCGCCGACCTGCATTTCGAGGACGTCATGCGCATCAGCCGGGGCACCGCCGATCCGGCGCTGGTGCGCCTTGCGGTCGAGAATGCCGCGACGACCTTCGACTGGCTGTGCGATCAGGGTTTCACCGTCGAGCCCGGGCATCCGGTGCTGGGCAATAGCCACGAGCCTTATAGCCGCCCGCGTTACTACTGGTCGCGCGAGCGCGGGCACGCGGTGCTGGCCTGTCTCGAACCGCTGCTTGCGCAGCAGGTGGGGCGCGGGGCAATCTCGCTGTGGTGCGAAACTGGCATCGACGCGCTGCGCTTCGACGCGGCGGGGCGGGTGAGCGGCGCGCTGGGGCGCGATGCGCAAGGCGTGCGGCTTGGCTGGTCGGCGCCGCGCGTGGTGCTGGCGACGGGCGGATATTCGGCCAATGCCGCGCTTTACGAGAAGATCAGCGGCGTGCCCCAGCACTGCGCCATGGCCTATCCCCACGCGCAGGGCATCGGCCACGAGATTGCCGTTCAGGCGGGCGGCCACCTGCGCGGGATCGAGAACCTGTTCACCAATTTCGGCTTCCCGCTCGAGCGCCTCGACGTGCCCTCGCGCCCGGTGGCGCGGGTGGTGACCGACCCCGCGCTGCGCGCGCCTTGCGAGATCTACGTCAATGCGGCGGGTGCACGCTTCGTGCGCGAGGACGATGCCTCGGTGGATTCGCGCGAGCAGGCATTGCTGCGCCAGCCCGGACACCGCTACTGGATCGTGTTCGATCAGGCGATGCTCGAGCAGGCGGAGCCGATCCTTTCGGGCTGGAGCCGCGAGGCCATCGCCGCGCAGTTCGCCAAGGGGCATCCCTCGTTCCACAAGGCCGCGAGCCTCGCCGATCTGGCGCGGGTGGCGGGGATCGACGCGCAGGGTCTGCGCGCGAGTATCGCAGCCTACAACGCCGGGGTCGAGAGCGGCGAGGATGCTCTGGGCCGCCGGCATCTGCCCGCGCCCATCGCACAAGCTCCTTTCTATGCCATCCGCCAGCAGGGCTGCACCATCAGCAGCGCCGCCGGGCTCGCCGTCGACATCGACCTGCAGGTCCTGCGCGAAGACGGCAGCGCGATCGAGGGCCTCCACGCCATCGGCGAGATCCTCGGCGCGGGCCAGACCATGGGCAAGGCGGCCTGCGGCGGCATGATGATTACGCCGGCGCTGACCTTCGGACGCCTGCTGGGCGAGCGGATCGCGCGCGAGCGCCGGGCATGAGCGCGCCCGCGCTCGTGCGTGGCTATTGCACGGGATCGTGGGGGCAGGTGCACCGGCGCGAATGCGGCGGGGGTGGCACCGCGCTGGTCCTGCTCCACCAGACGCCCTGGTCTTCGCTCCAGTTCGAGTTCGTGCTTGGCGAGCTTGGCGCCAGGCGGCGCGCGATCGCGCTGGACACGCCCGGCTACGGCCAGTCCGATGCCCCGCCCGCAGCGCCCGAAATCGCCGATTATGCGCAGAACCTGCGCGTCGTCCTCGACGAGTTGGGGATCGCGCGCGCGGTGGTTGGCGGACACCATACCGGTGCGCTCGTCGCAGCGGCCTTCGCGGCGCGCCACCCGCACCGCTGCGCCGGTGTGCTGCTCGACAACGCCCCTTTCTACACCGCGTCCGAGCGCCGCGAGCGTCAGGCGCGGGTTCATCGCAGCTTCGCGCCTTGTGCCGAGGGCACCCATTTCGCCGAGCGCTGGCGCTACCTGCGCCGGGTGATGGACCCGGCGGCGAGCGATCGCACGGTCCACGAGGCGGTGCTGCGCTACTACGAGGCGAGCGGTGAGCCCGAGTGGGGCCATGCCGCGGCCTATCGCCACGACCTCGCGCACGACCTCGAACGGATCGCCTGCCCGACGCTGGTGCTGGCCAGCCGCGCCGATGCGATCTTCGCCAGTGCCGCAAGGATCATGCTGGCGCGCGAGGACTTTTCGTACGTCGCGCTCGATGGCGGCTCCGCGGTCGTTCGCGAGCGCCCTGCCGAGTGGCTTGGCGCGGTCGGCGACTTCCTCGCTCGACTCTAGTCCGGAGGCCCCAATCGAGGGCCTGTCAGTTGTACGCAAATTCCATTGATTCACGTCAATTTGATGACGGGAATTTTCAACTCGTTCCCGCATTTTCCATAACCATTTGAAAAACAGCGATAAAAAATGCTGCGCGGATTCTGATTGTCCCTTGCAGTTGTATCTAAATGAGTACAAACTTCTTTCACAGAGAGAGCGAGGCGGGCGCCATCGAGAACAGGCCCGACCAGCTTTGCAGGGTTCAAGGGCTAGACAAATCGGGGGGTAAGCATGGCTTATAACGGTACATTCGCGCGCGCTGCATTCATGGCTTCGGCGTCGCTTCTTGGAACGATCGCGGCAATGCCCGCGCTGGCACAGACAACCGCTCCGGCGGCCGATGCCGAGGCGCGCGGCGCAGCTGGCAGCGGGACCGAAATTCTCGTCACCGCGCGCAAGCGCGAGGAACGTCTGGTCGACGTTCCGATCTCGATCACGGCATTCGGCGCGGACGATATCGAGAACAAGCAGATCACCGATCTGGGCGATGTCGCCTCGCTTTCGCCGAACGTGACCTTCCAGGCGGTCGGCGGGCGCAATACGCCTTCGCTGTTCATCCGCGGCGTCTATTCCACCGCAACCGTGGGTCGTCTTGCGACCACCGCGGTGTTCCAGGACGGCATCTACGTCCTTGGCGGGATCGGCTCGGTCAACACGGCCGACGTTTCCAGCATCGAGGTGCTGAAAGGTCCGCAGAACGCCTACTTCGGCCGTAACACCTTCGCCGGCGCGATCAACCTAGTGACCGCCGATCCGGCAGACTACCTCACCGGCAAGTTCGAGGCCGAGGCCACCCATCGCGGTTCGTTCAACCTCACCGGCGTGATCGAGGGTCCGCTTGCGGGCGACATCATCCGCGGCCGCCTCGTCGCCAGCGCCAACCAGAAGGCGGCGATGTACACTGCCAACGATGGTGGCGCGCTCGGCGAGGAGACCACCAAGCAGATCTCGGGAACGCTCGTGATCGAGCCATCGAGTTCGCTCAAGGTGCGCCTGCGCGCGGCCTACCAGTACGACAAGGACGGCCCGGCGCAGACCGGCTACCTGCGCGGCTCGCAGTATGGCAACGACTGCTCGAACCGGGTCATCACCGGCGGCGATGCTGCCGGAAACCAGACCGAATTCGCGGTTACCATGCCCTATTTCTGCGGGTCGATCCCCGGCCTCGACGAACTGGGCGAAGGGGTTATCACCTCGAACACCTCGTTCGCGAACGCCTTCTGGGATGATCTGGGCGGGCCGGGCAACCTGTACAACGGACTGGTGGGCAACAGCCTTGGCCTCGACTCGCTCGACCGCGCGCCCAAGCTCGATCGCTTCGGCATGGCGCGCAAGATGCTGCGCCTCTCGGCCTCGGTCGACTACGAAATCTCCGATTATCTCTCGACCGTGCTCAACGTCGGGTACAACAAAAACGACACGATCGTCATTCAGGACACCGACCGCACCGACGAACCCAACGTCTTCGCGGCGGTCCCGGCCTTCTACGAGGATTTCTCGGCCGAGCTGCGCCTGCAGTCGGCGGCAGACCGTCCGCTGCGCTGGATGCTTGGCGGGAACTACTACAATTCCGATACTTACGCGAACTTCTCGGGTGACGTGACCTATCAGGTTCGACTCCGCGACTACTTCCCGCAGTCGACCGGGCCGGTGGCCTTCAGCCCGCAGGGCGCGAACAGCGAGACCGCCGATGTCTGGGCCGTGTTCGGTTCGGTCGAGTACGATATCTTCGATAGCCTGACTGTCAGTGGCGAACTGCGCTACCAGTACGACAAGTCGCGCAGTCCTTCGGATCCCGAACCGGCGATCTTCAAGGACTGGCTGCCGCGCTTCATCGTCAAGTACCAGCCCACCCCGGACTGGTCGATGTACGCATCGTACTCGAAGGGCGTGCTGCCCGGCCAGTTCAACACCCAGTACATGAACGCGACCCCCGAGCAGCGTGCCGAGATCGAGACGATCCTGCCCGGCTCGACCGAGGTCCTGCCCTCGCAGCAGCTCAAGAACTACGAAGTGGGCATGAAGCAGTCGCTCTATGGCGGCAAGCTGCAGTGGTCGCTCGCGCTCTACCTGATGAAGTGGGCCAACCTGCCGTCCAGCTCGGCGGTTACCGGCGATACGCTGGGCAACAACTTCACCGCGCTGATCACCTCGGGCGATGCCACGTTCAAGGGTGTCGAGTTCGAGGGAACGATCCGCCCCGCCGACGGGCTGACGCTGGGCTGGGGCATTTCCTGGCAGCAGGGCAAGTACGACAGCTATACCCAGGGTCTGCTCGCCTCGGGGCTGGTGCTCGGCCTGCGCGACTTCGAGGGCAAGCACCTGCCGCGCATCCCTGACTGGACCGGTAACGTCACCGCGAACTACGAGGGCACGCTCTCGAGCGAGTGGGACTGGTACGCGGGCAGCGAGGTCAAGTACACCGGCTCGGCTTGGGACAGCGAGGCGAACATCGTCAAGACCGACTCGTTCTTCCGCGTCAATTCGCGCGTCGGCGTGCGCAAGGGCGACCTTTCCTTCGAGCTCTTCGCCAAGAACCTGTTCAACGACAACTCCTGGGACTTCGCCGTGCGCAACGTCGCCTTCGGCGAGCCGGGCGCGCTGCAGCACCCGTTCAACGGCGGCTACCAGTTCATGCAGGGTCTCTATGTCGGCGCTCCCGACAAGCGCGAGATCGGCGTGCGCGTGAAGCAGAAGTTCTGAGCAACCAATCGGCCCAGCAAGATCGGGAGCCTGTTATGGAAAGACGTCAATTCCTCGGAGCGGCGGGCCTGACCGCCGCCGCGGCGATCACCGGAACGGGGGCAGGGGCTTCGGCCCTTGCCGCCAGCGCCGCCACCGCTGGTGGAGGTGAAGGGGGCAAGGTCAAGACGATCACCCCGCCCGAGCGGCAGGTGCCGATGGACGTCGGGCCCAGGATTCCGATGAACAAGGACCGCGCCTCCGCGATCCTCAAGCGTTACGGGGTCGACGGGCTGATCTCGCTGCAGCCTTACAATACCTACTACATCACCAATACGGTGCCGGTGGTGGTGGCGTTCAACACCGACGTGCCCGCCTTCGGCGTGTTCGGCGGCGAGACGCAGCAGTCGTTCTATGTCGGCTCGAACGGCAGCCTGTGGGACCGGGTGCGCAACGACCGCGAGGTCCCCGATGCGCTGACCTTCACCGGTCCGGCCAATGCGCGCGACTACTTCAATGCAACGCCCGAGCAGATGAAGGTCGAGCCGAAGGCCTTCACCGGCGGCTACGGCATCAAGCCCGAAGGCCCCTACACGGCCTACGAGCAGATGTGGAAGGAGCAGCAGGAGACCTACAACCCCAATTCCGCGCCGAGCCGCGAATGGGCGCTGGTCAAGGCGATCCGCGAGGCCGGGCTGGAAGGCAAGACGATCGCGGTCGACGACATGCGCATCGCCTACATGCTCCAGACCATCGGCTACGACAAGGCGACCATCGTGCCACGCGGCGAGGACATCTTTCGCGCCATTCGCCTGATCAAGAGCCCCTACGAGATCGAGATGATGCGCATTGCGCAGACTTCGACCCAACAAGGCGTGATGGCGGCGGCGCGCCAGCTCGAGGCAGGCATGACCTACGACGATTTCCGTCGTGCCTTCAATGTCGAGTGCGCGCGCCAGGGCACCGATCCCAGCTTCCTGCTGTTCGGCGTGGCCCAGGGCATGTTGCCCGATCCCACGGTGCGCGAGGGCAAGGTCTACATGATCGACAGCTCGGCCAAGTTCCGCCAGTACATGGGCGACTTCGCGCGTACGCTCGCGGTCGGCGAGCCGCCCGCCGAGGCCATGGCCAAGCACAAGGCGCAGCAGGCCGCGCGCTCGGAGGCCTTCGACAAGATCAAGCCGGGCGTGCCTTTCGCCACGATCGAGAAGGTCGCGCGCGAGACCTGGGTCAAGTCGGGCATGCCCGAACATGCCATCGCCAGCTGCTACATCCACTCGGTCGGCCTGCAGCACGACGACCAGCCCAAGCGGCTCGACAGCCCCTATCCCATGCGCGAGGACTTCATCCTCGAGAAGGGCATGGTCCTCACGCTCGACCTGCCGTGGATGGAGGTCGGCGGCAGCGCCGGTCACAACGAGGACATGATCCTCGTCACCGAGACCGGGTACGAGCTGCTCAACGATCCTTCCGAACCGCTGATCGTGGTCTGACCTGCAAATCCCGAGTGGAGAGAGTTCCCATGCAACGTCGCGAAATCCTCACCGGGGCCGGTGCCGGCCTGATCGGCGCCGCCGCCCTTTCGGCAGGTGGCGCGCGCGCCGCCGAACCAGCCGCGAAGCCCGGCACCACGCCGGCGACCCGCGCCATGCCCGACCGCCTGCCGGGCGATGGCAAGCGCCCGCTGCCGGTCAACAAGCCGCGCGCCTACGAGATCCTCGACCGTCTCGGCATCGACGGGCTGATCGCGCTGCGCCCGCAGAACGTCTATTACCTGACCAACACCTGGCCGGTGACGACCCAGTTCGGGGGCGAGATCCCCGCACTGGCGACGTTCTCGCGCGATCCCAACCAGCCAGACTTCTTCATCGGCACGACGGGCAGCGGCTGGGAATTCTTCAACGGCGACCGCGAGGTCTGCGATTTCATGCCCTTCTCGGGGGTCGCCAACTGGCGCGATTACATGGCCGCCGACGCGCAGCAGCTCGCCATCGAGCCGCAGTCGGTCTCGGGGCTGATGAACAACGGCGGCTTCGCGGTGAAGCCCAAGGGTGAATTCGCCGACCGCGAGAAGGTCTGGCGCCACGTCCAGGAATCCTACAACCCTTCGGCGGCGCCCTCGATCGAGTGGGCGCTGGTCAAGGCGCTCAAGGAATCGGGGCTCCGGGGCAAGAAGGTCGCGGTTGACGACATGCGCATTGCCTTCATGCTGCAGACCATCGGCTTCGAGGACATCACGATCCTGCCTTACGGCGACAACGTGTTCCTCGAAATCCGCATGATCAAGCAGGCCCACGAGATCGAGCTGATGCGCAAGGCGCAGCTCGCCAGCCAGTGGGCGGCACGCGCGGCGGCGCATTCGCTCGAGCCGGGCATGACCTACGAGGACGCGCGGGTCCGCTTTGCTGCCGAGGCCGCGCGCCATGGCGCGGAAGTGGCGTTCCTGCTGCTTGGCGTGACGCAGGGGCTGCTGCCCGACGGCGTCGTGCGCGAGGGGCGCAGCTACATGATCGACTGCGGGGCCTATTACCGTCACTACATGGGCGACTTTGCGCGCACGGTTTCGATCGGCGAGCCCAGCGCGGCGCTCAAGACGCGCTTCAAGGCGCAGCAGATCGGGCGCGCGGCGGCCTACGAGAAGATCAAGCCGGGGGTGAAGTTCTCCGAGATCCAGACCACCGCGCGCGAAGCCATGGTCAAGGCGGGCATGCCCTCCGACGTCGTGGCGGCGTGTCTGCTGCACTCGGTCGGCCTGCAGCACGGCGACCAGCCCTATCGTTCGGACACGATGCCTTACCACATCGGCGGCGACTGGGTGCTCGAGAAGGGCATGGCGGTCACGCTCGACCTGCCGTTCCTCGAGATCGGCTGGGGCGCAGGGCATAACGAGGACCTTCTGCTGATCACCGACAACGGCTATGAGCTGATGAATTCTGCGGATGAGCCTCTGATCGTTGTCTGACCTGCCTCAACAGTCCACACTTCTCCCTGCCCCCGGCAGCCATCTTGTCGTGCTCGGCGGATGCGGGGGGATCGGGCGCGTGCTCGTCGATCGCGCGCTGGCCTGCGGGCTGGAGGTCACCGTCCTCGACATCGCCGCCAGCGTCGCCGCGCATCCGCGCGACGATGCGCGGCTGATCCCGGTGGATTTCGACGACGAGGCGGCGATGGGCGCCACCTTCGCCGAGATCGCCGGCGGGCAAGGCGGCAGGATCGACGCGCTCGTCAGCCTGATCGGCTTCACCAACGATCCCGCGCCGGTCGGCGAGGTTCCGCTCGGGCAGTGGGACGCGGTGCAGCAAGGCAATTTGCGCGCGGTTTTCGTGGCTTGCCGCGCCGCGCTGCCCTGGCTGGAGGCGAGCGGAGCGGGATCGATCGTGCTGGTCTCCTCGGGACAGGGCGTGCGCCCGGTCCCGGGCTTCGCGCCTTACGGTGTCGCCAAGGCCGGTCTGATCGCGCTTGGCCGGTCGCTTGCGCTCGAACACGCGCCCGTCGTGCGGACCAACATGGTCGCACCGGGTGCAGTCAGGACGGCATTTCTTGCGGGCGGAACAGGCCGCGAGGCGCGTGCGGGGGCCTCGATCGAGGACAAGGCGAGCCGCTATGGCGCCGCGATCCCGATGGGGCGGATCGCCGAGCCGCTCGACGTGGTCGACCCGGTGCTGTTCCTGCTCGGGCCCGGCGCGCGCTTCATCAATGGCGAGACCCTCCACGTCAACGGCGGTGGATTGATGACCTGAGAGCGCCTGCGGACAATGCCCGCGCCGGGCACTGTCCGCCGCCGGGGCGCGATCAGTCCGCCTCGCTGCCCTGCGAGAGCGTGCGGATGCCCTCGGTCACTTCGCTGAACAGGATCATGTTGACGCGCGGGTCGCGCTTGAGCGCCATGCCTGCCTCGTCGTCGATCATGACGTTGACGACCGCGGTGCCCGGACTTGCCATGGCCGCGCTGATTGCGCCCTCGAGGTCTTCGCGCCGTTCGACATGGTAGCCGTCCAGGTCGAAGGCCTGCGCCACGCGTTCGTAGCGCGCCGGGGTGAGGGCGGTGTTGTAGGCCGCTCCGGTGACAACTTTCTGCCCGTGCAGCTCGGTCCCCCAGGCCGCGTCGTTGGCGATGACCACGGTGAACTTGAGCCCGGCCTGCGCCGCGCTCTGCAGTTCGGCGGGGTAGAAGCCGAAGGAACCGTCGCCGGTGAGCATGACCACCGGACGGGCAGGGCCCTCGCCTGCCATCTCGCGCGCGGCGGCGGCGGCACCCAGCGCCATCGGCAGGCCGATGCCCATCGAGCCGAGCGGGTAGTGCTCGATGAAGCCCGGCGCGGTGTGGATGGTCTGAAGGCCATAGGCCCAGTTCTGGATGTCGGCGCCGTCGCCGATGACGATGGCATCCTCGGGCGTGTGGCGCACCAGCGCCGCGACCGTTTCGAGCGGATGGATCGGCCCGGCATCGCGTGCGGCAAGGGCGCCGAGCGCGGTGCGCCGCTCCTCCAGCGCTTCGTTCAGCCACTGCCCCGACCACTGCCGGTTGCCTTGCGCGCAAAGTGCCTCGATCTGGCTCGCGGCCTGCGCGATGTCGGCCTGTGCGGCCAGGTCGGCGATGCGGTTGCGGTGCAGGAATTCGGCGCTCGAGTCGATCTGCACGACGCGCGCATCGGGTGCGAGGCGGGGCGGCAGGCCAAATCCGACGCGGCGCGTGGTGCGCGCGCCGAGGAACAGCACGAGGTCGGCCTTGCACGCGGCGATCTGCGCATAGGGCCAGGAGAAGCCGCGAATGCGGTCCTCGGGCACGAGCCCGCGGCCAAGCCCGTTGCCCAGCACCGGGATGCCGCGCTCGGCCAGCGCGCGCAGCGCGGGACCTGCCCCGTCGCGCGTCGCCTCGCTGCCCGCGACGATCAGCGGACGCTGCGCGCCGGCGAGAAGGGCGTCGAGCGCGGCGCATGTGCTTGTCGCCAGCGCCGGCTTGCACTCGGCCGGGAGGGGCTGTGCCGCGGGGCCATCCCCGGCTAGTTCATCGGCCAGGATGTCCTGCTCGAACGAGAGCACCACCGGACCCGGACGCCCGTAGAGCGCGCGCTTGGCGGCGGCCTGGCAATATTCGAGCAGGCGGCTGGCATCGGGCACGTTGCGCGCCCACTTGGTGACGGGCCGGACCAGCTGGTTGGCATCGTGGTCGACTTCGCCCTCGGCCTCTTCCCAGGCGAGCGGCAGGCGCGCGGCGAGGACCATAACCGGCGAGGAGGCATAGAAGGCGCTGGTCAACCCGCCGATGGCATTGGGCACGCCCTGGTCGGCGATGATGAGTGCCACGCCCAGCTTGCCGGTGACGCGGGCATAGCCGTCTGCCGCCGCGACCGTCGCGCTCTCGTGCCTTGTCGGGATCACCGCGATCCCGCGCTGCTCCAGCGCGCGCAGCAGGTAGGTGAAGGAAGCTCCGGCCAGCGAGAAGACGGTACGAATGTCTTGCGCCAGCAGGAACTCGGCCAGAGCATCCGCCCCGATCGTTCGAGCTGCGGCCTTGCGTCCGTGTGCCATGCGCCTTGCTTCTCCTGCCGTGATAAAGTTGTATCGGTATGTAGACAACTAGCATGGAGGCGTATAGCCTGATGTTCAAGGACATTTCGTAGCGGGCGCCAATCGGGGGAAGCAGATTGCGGATGATACGGCAGGACGGGATCGGGCAGGGCGGCGCATCGTGGACGATGGCCTTCGTGCTCTCTGCGGGCTACGTGGTCTCGTTCGTCGACCGGCAGGTGCTCAACCTGTTGCTCGAACAGGTGCGCATCGACCTCGCCATTTCGGACGTTCAGGCGAGCCTTCTCGTCGGCGCCGCCTTCGCGCTGTTCTACGTGGGCGCCGGGCTGCCGCTGGGTGTCCTCGCTGACCGTGTCAACCGCACCCGGCTGATCACTGCCTGCCTCGTGGTCTGGTCGTTCATGACCGCGGCCTGCGGGATGGCGGGCAGTTTCGCGCAGCTCTTCCTCGCGCGCATGGGCGTGGGCATCGGCGAGGCGGGCTATTCGCCCGCAGCGGTCTCGATGATCGGCGACCAGTACACGCGCGAGCGACGCAGCCGCGCCATGGGCATCTACACTGCGGCGATCCCGCTTGGCATGGGTCTGGCGCTGATCGGCGGCGGCGCACTCATGCAGGTCGCGCCGACGATCGCCGAGGCGTTCGCGCCCGTGCTCGGACCGATCCGCCCATGGCAGGTGGTCTTCGTGCTCGTCGCGCTTCCCGGACTCTTGCTCGCCCCGCTGATCTTCATGCTGCGCGAGCCGCCCCGGCAGGGTTCCGGCGAGCGCTCGGACGGCGCCTTGCCGCGCGGCGGCGTGGCCGGGTACATCTGGGCGCGGCGCGGGACATATGCGCCGCTCATGTGCGGACTTTCCGCGCTGACCGTGCTGGGCATCGGCTACGGAGCCTGGATCCCGACGCTGCTCATCCGCACCCATGGCTGGAGCGTGACCACCATCGGGCTGTGCTATGGTCTGGTCGCGCTCATCTGCGGGCCGCTCGGCGCCTACCTTGGTGGACTGGCCTGCGACCGGCTGCTCGCCGCCGGACACCGCGATGCGCACTGGCGCGTGCTGATGGTGTGCATCCCGATGCTCGCGCTGTGCTACGCGATCGCACCGCTGATGCCGAGCGGATGGCTGACGCTGGCCGTGCTGGTGCCCGGCACGATGGCCGGCGCCGCACCCGCCGCGGCCGCCCATGCCGCCTTCGTCTACCTGACCGCCCCGCATTTCCGTGCGCGGGTCTTTGCGACCTACAACTTCGTCCAGAACGCACTCGGCCTGACACTCGGGCCGACGCTGGTCGCGATCCTGACCGACTACGTGTTCCTCGATCCTGCGCACCTGCGCTATTCGATGACCACGGTCGCCATCCTCGCGGGCGTGGCGGGCACCGTGCTCATCGCGCTCTCGGGCGGGGGCTTTCGTGCCGATCATCCCGATATCGACGCCGAGCCCGCGCCGCTTCCCGCCTGATGCACCGGGGGCCGGTGCGCCTCCTCGCCAACGCGAAACGACAATGAAAAGGGACACTTGTGGCAAGACTTTACGAGCCCGACAGCATCGCGGTGAGCGCCGCGCACTGGATCGACGGTGAAATCGTCGAAGCAGGGGGGGCAAGCGCCACGAGGCTCGAGGTCGTGCGGCCCTCGGACGGCAAGGTCCATGCGCAGCTCCCGCTCGCCGATGCCGACACGGTCGATCGCGCCGTGCTTGCGGCACGCCGCGCCGCACCTGCATGGGCTGCGCTCAAGCCGCGCGAGCGCGGGCGCCTCTTGATCCGCTTCGGCGAACTGGTCTCGGCCCATGCCGAGGAGATCGGTCGTCTGGAATCGGTCGTATCCTCGCGCGTGCAGGCCGAAGCAGGCCCGATCGACGTCGGCACTGCAGCGGAATACCTGCGCTTCTACGGCGAGTACTGCGACAAGCTCGAAGGCACGATCACCGCATCGGGACGCGAGGCCTTTTCGCTGGTGGCGCGCGAGCCGCACGGCGTGGTCGCGATCATCACGCCCTGGAATTTCCCGGTGATCCTCTCGACCTGGAAGGTCGCTCCCGCGCTTGCGGCAGGCAATACGGTGGTGCTCAAGCCCTCCGAGATGACGCCCTTCTCGATGGTGCGCATCGCCCAGCTCGCCATCGAGGCGGGCATTCCGGCGGGCGTGTTCAACGTCGTCCAGGGCGATGGACCGGTTACCGGCAAGGCCCTGACCACGCACCCCGACGTCGACTACGTGACCTTTACCGGGTCGAGCCAGGTCGGCGGGCGGATCATGGCCGACATCGGCGCGAGCGGGATCAAGCCGGTCGCGCTCGAACTGGGCGGCAAGGGCGCGCAGCTGGTCTTCGCCGACTGCGGTCCGCTCGACACGGTCGCCGATCACGTGACCTGGGGCGTGACCCGCAACGCTGGCCAGCTGTGCTACGCAGGATCGCGGCTCGTGGTCCACGAGGCAATCGCGGACGAACTCGTCGAGCGCGTGCGCACGCGCATGCTCGCGCTCAGGCCCGGGGCGACATGGGACGATGCGACCACGCTCGCGCCGATCATCTCGCGCAAGCAGGTCGAGCGCATGACCGGCATCGTCGAGCGCGCGCTCGCTGCAGGGGCCGAATGTCTCACCGGCGGCGAGGCCTTCGAGCAGGAGGGCGGCCAGTTCTTCGCCCCGACCATGCTCGCCGGGGTGCGCCCCGGCATGGAGGCCTGCGACGAGGAGATCTTCGGTCCGGTGCTGACCGTCGAGACCTTCGCTGACGAGGAAGAGGGCATCGCGCTTGCCCGTGCCGGGCGCTACGGGTTGAGCGCCTCTGTCTTCTCGCGCGATATCGAGCGCGCGCTCGCCGCATCGCGCCGGCTCGACGCAGGCACGGTCTGGGTCAACCGCTGGGGGCGCACTGCCGAGATGATGACCGCGCCTTTCGGCGGGTTCGGACGTTCGGGCTTCGGCAAGGAGGCCGGGCGGCAGGGGATCGAGGGCTTCAGCCGCCAGAAGGCGATCTGGATCGACTTCGCCAAGACCCCCGACCTCGCGCACAGCAACGATCCGCGCGCATGAGGGGGACGGGCGGGATGCTGGCGCTCGGCGGGCTGCTGCTCGCGGGGGCTGCCCATGCCGGTGAGCCGCTCCCCGAGATGGTGCAGGTGCCCGCAGGCCGCTTCGTCATGGGCGAGGATCGCGCCGAAACCATGCGCGACGGGGAGGTCCGCAGTTCGGGGCCGCCACACGAGGTGGTCTTCGCACGCCGCTTCGCGCTCTCGCGCACCGAGGTGACCCATCGCCAGTTCGCCGCCTTCGTGGCCGAGAGCGGCTACGAGCCCGCGGCCGATTGCGCGGGTTCAGGAAATGCAGAGGATGGCGCGCAGCCGGTCAGCTGGCGCGACCCGGGCCTCGGCAGGCCGCCGCGCGACGACGAGCCGGTGGTCTGCGTCTCCTGGCACGATGCGCGCGCCTATGCCGCCTGGCTCGCGACACGTACCGGCAAGCCCTATCGCCTGCCCAGCGAGGCCGAGTGGGAATATGCGGCGCGCAGCGGCAAGGCTGCATCCTGGCCCTGGGGCGAGGACGTCTCGGACATCTGCAGTCAGGCCAATGTGCCCGACAGGACACGCGCGGCGCTGACCGGCAAGAACGGCTTCGCGTGCAGCGACGGTTTTGCTGGGATCGCCCCGGTCGGCGCGCTGCGGGCCAATGCCTGGGGGCTGCACGACATGATCGGCAACGTGTGGGAATGGGTGCAGGACTGTTCGGTCCTGCCCTATCCGGCGGATGCCCCGAGCGACGGCAGCGCGGTCGAGCGCCCCTCGTGCGAGAAGCGGGCGGTGCGCGGCGGTAGCTGGCGCTCGCGCCTCTCGCGCCAGCGGCCCACGTTTCGTGGCCGCGACCCGGCACAGGAACAGTCGCAGATCTTCGGCTTTCGTGTCGCCATGACCTTGCCCCAGGCCTCGGACTGAGGGGCCGAGCGAGAAGCGCGCGGTCAGGCGGTCAGGATTTCCAGCGCGACGCGTTCGGCCGATTCCATTGCGCCTTCCATGCCCCTGTCGGCGAGCGCGGTGTGTTCGCCGCAGAAGTGTACCCGGCCATGGGCAAGGCCGCTCGCGCGCGGCAGGCGGTGGGCCTGACCGGGTGCCCAGACGGTCCAGTCGCCGGCGGCGAAGGGATCGGCCTGCCAGGACTTGAACCCGGCGACGCGCAATTTGCCGCGCGCTGCGGGACGCAGCCGCTCGAACTCGGCCAGCAGCTGTGCCTGCGCCTGTGCGGGCGCAAGCCGGTCGAGCGCGAGCGCGGTGTTGCCGCGTCCCCAGGCGGTGAGGCTGGTGATCGCACAGGGGTCCTCGCCGCCGCGGTTGACCTGCACGTTGCCGAGCAGCCCGTCAGTCCACATGTCGGGCGGCAGGCCGTCTTCTTCCCAAAACGGGCTTTCGGCCTCGAAATGAGTCTGGGTGATCTTCATGTTCGGCGCCTGCGCGACCGCCTCGGCGTGCGCTGCGGGCAGGGGCGGGTCGAAGGCGACGCGGCGCAGCGGGGCGAGCGGGAGCGTGCAGACCACGTGTCCGGCGAGGACGCGCTCGCCGCTGGCGAGCCGAACCTCGCTGTCGCGCCCGCGCTGGCTGATCGCGCTTACCGTGCGGCCAAGGTGGATCCTGTCCGCAATGGTGCGCGCCATCGCCTCGGGCAAGCGGCTGTTGCCGCCCTTCACGGCCCATTCGTCGGGCCCCGAGGCGCGTTGCGCGGCGAAGAAGCTGCGCACGAAGACCCAGTTGGCAAGGCTCACGTTGGCGGCGTTGCTGCCTTGCGAGGGGTTGGTGTCATGGCACAGCGCGATCTCTGCTTCGGAAAAGCCGCGCTCGGCGAGAAAGTCGCGCATGGCGACGTCGAGGGCCGCATGTTCGGGGGCGCACCAGCCGTCGGGAGCTTCGGGCAGCGGAACTTTGGCCAGCTCGGCGCGCAGGGCCGGACCGGGCAGAAGCGCGCGTCGCTGCGCGGCGAGCGGGTTGCGCGGGCTCGTTGCCCATGCCTGCGCGGTCATCGCCTCGCCGCCGATGGCGATGAGCGGGTCGCCCTTGCTGCGCCGCCGGGAGCACTCGACGAGGTCGAGCCCGAGGCTGCGCGCGGCATCGAGCGTGCGCCCGTATCCCGCGAGCATGGTGTTGGCCCCTGCTTCGGGATTGCCCGTGACCTGATCGAGGGTCAGCACGCGCCCGCCCACCCGCTCGCGCCCTTCGAGCACGAGCACGTCGAGCCCGTTGTCGGCGAGCAGCATGGCGCAGCGAAGGCCGCTCAGCCCGGCGCCGATCACCACCACCTCGGCTCTTTCGGGAAGGCGCGCGCGGCCCAGCAGCGCAGGGGCGGCGCGCAAGGCGCCCGCGCCCGCGAGCAATGCCCCCGCCGTCGCGCGCAACACGCCGCGGCGCGCCAGCGCGCGACCCTGAAACGGGCGGATCGGTGCGCGGCTCAAGAGGCTTCTCTCCGCCCGGTGGCGCGGCGGATCGCGCGGCGAATGCGCGGATAGGTCCCGCAGCGGCAGACATTGGTTATCTGCTCGTCGATGGTCCTGTCGTCAGGGTCGGGATCGCGCGAGAGCAGGGCACTGGCCGCCATGATCATGCCGGGCTGGCAGAAGCCGCACTGGGGCACCCGTTCCGCCAGCCAGGCCTCCTGCACCGGGTGCATGCTCTCCGGCCCCGGTCTCGTGCCCGCCAGCCCCTCGATCGTGGTCACGCTCTCGCTGGTGAGCGCGCCGAGCGGCATGACGCAGGCGCGTACCGCCTCGCCGTCGATGTGTACGGTGCACGCGCCGCACACGCCGATGCCGCAGCCGAACTTGGTGCCCTTGAGGCCGAGCGCATCGCGCAGCACCCACAGCAGCGGTGTTTCCGGCGCGGCTTCGACTTCGTGCAGACGGTCGTTCACCTTGATGACGCGTTTGCTCATGCGCGCAGCTCCATGGCGAGATTGACGAGAGGCAGGCGGCGGAGGCGGCGTCCGCTCGCCTGCGCGATGGCACTGGCGAGCGCCGGGGCGACGCCGGGGACCCCGGCTTCGCCGACACCTGCCATCGCAGCCCCGCTGTCGAGCAGGTGGACTGCGATCGGCGGGCAATGTTCCATCAGGACCACAGGGTAGTCGGCATAGCTGGCCTGCTCGATCTGCCCGCCGCTCAGCGTGATCTCGCCGAACAGCGCTGCCGAAAGACCATAGACGATGCCGCCCTCGATCTGCGCCTTGACCGTGTCGGGCTCGATTGCGGTGCCGCAGTCGAATACGCAGGTGATCGCATCGAGTTGCAGGCGCGGGGCTGGGCCGTCCTCGTTGCCAACCTGCTGGGCGATGCTGGCCTCGATTACCCACGCAGCCCTTGCGCCCCAGCCGCAACCCAGCGCCACGCCGCGGCCACGGCCCGGACCGGGCGGCGTGTCCCAGTCCGATTTCGCGCGCACTGCCTCGAGCACGGCGACGGCACGCGGATCGTGCGCTGCGAGTTGCAGGCGATAGTCGAGCGGATCGCGGCCCAGCTTCGCGGCGATTTCGTCGATCGCGCTTTCGGTGAAGAACAGGTTGTGCGAGGCGCTGACCGAGCGCCAGTAGCCGGTGGTCAGCGGGGTCGTGATCTCGTGGTGCTCGATGCGCCGCTCGTCGATGGCATAGCACGAGGGCACGAGATCGCTCGCAACCGAGGCATCGGCGCGCCCGGCAACGCGGTAGTCCTTCATGGTGGTGAGCGACTGGCCCGAGATGCGCGCGCGCATGGCGCGGATGCGGCCGTCGGCATCGATCCCGGCGCGCGTCCGGGCCATGAAGGCGGGACGATAGCAGTCGTGTCGGGTGTCCTCCTCGCGCGGCCAGACCAGCATGACAGGCCGCCCGCGCATGGTCATCGCCAGCTGCACCGACTGGATCACGAAGTCGGGCTCGAACTTGCGCCCGAAGCCACCGCCCAGGAACGTGCGGTGGACGGTGATCCGTTCGGGCGCGATCCCGGTCGCCTCGGCCACCTTGGGCGCGACGGTGTTGCCCGCCTGCGTCGGGGCCCAGATCTCGCAGCGCCCATCGGCCCACAGCGCGGTCGAGCACAATGTCTCCATCGTCGCGTGAGCGAGGTAGGGCACTTCGTAGTCCGCCTCGAAGGTCACGGCTGCGCCAGCGACGATCTCGTCGATCCGGGCGCGTTCGGCGCCGGGAGTACGCGTCCCCGCGGTGTCGGTGACGGGGAAGGGCAGGAACCCGGCCTCGTCCTCCAGACCTTCGCGCAGCATCGTGCGCACCTGTGCGGTGTCGAGCCTGCCGCCCTGCGCGCTGGTGAGTTCGAGCAGGTTGGCGGCCTGCTCGGCCTGCCAGTAGCTCTCGGCGATCACCGCGACCGCGTTATCGAGCGCGACCACGCGGTGCACACCTGGCGCGCCGAGTGCTGCCTCGTCCGCGTAGCCCTCGAGCGCGAGGCCGGTGCACGGCGAATGGCGGATCGAGGCATAGAGCATTCCGGGCAGCGAGACGTCCATGCCGAAAACCGCGCTGCCGTCGACCTTGGCAGGCAGGTCCTTGCGCGGGAAATCGCGTCCGAGCAGTTCGTGCTCGGCGCTGGACTTGAGCGGCGGGTCCTGCGGTACGGGCAACTGCGCGGCGGCGGCGGCCATGGCGCCAAAGGGCAGGCTTTCGCCGCTTGCGCGATGGAGCCTGCCGTTTTTCGCCGTGACGCTGGCAGGCTCGACGTTCCAGTGCCGGGCGGCGGCTTCGACGAGCACGGCCCGCGTTGCGGCGCCGATCCTGCGCAACATCGCGTAGTAGCTGACGACCGCGTCGCTGTTGGCGCTGCGCTGCTTGTTGGCGGGGTTGTTGAAGCGCGCATCCGCGCCCGACAGGCGGACCTCGACCCGGTCCCAGTCGGCGCAAAGCTCCTCGGCGATGATCTTGGGCAGCGAATTGACCACGCCCTGTCCCATCTCGGCGCCGGGCGAGGTGATGATCACCCGGTCGTCGGCGGTGATCGTGACGAAGGCGTTGAAGGCTTCGGTATGTGCTGCATCGCTGGTCGCACCAAGCGCGCGCGCACCGATCAGGCCCGACGCGCCGGCTCCGATGACGAGGCCTGCCGCGCCTTTCAGGAGGGTACGGCGGGTGAGCGCATCGAGTGAGATCGTGGAAGGCATGAGCGGTCGCGGTGTCCCTGCAGCGAATCTGGCCAGGGGCCCATGATGTATCTATAAAGATACAAATACAAGCGCAGCGACCGCGCCTCGCCGTTCAGCCCGGCGCTGTGTGCCCGAATGCCGGGCGCGGCAGGCTCGCGATGGCGGCGCTGCTCGCTGCCATCAGTGCAAGCGTGAGCACGAGGAAGGCATCGTAACTGCCGGTCGCGTCGTAGACCGCGGCTGCGGCCAGAGGGCCGAGCGCGGTGCCGACCGAAAGCGCGACGAGCAGGCCGCCATAGAGCGCGCCGAAGGCCTTGAGCCCGAAGTGGCGCGTGGCGAGATAGACGATCACGTCGACTTCGGCGCCGAGCGTCAGCCCGACCAGCACGGCGACCGCCGCCGCACCCTTGGCGCCCGCAAGCAGCAGGACGAGGCTCGATACCACCGGCAGCAGGAAGATTGCCGCGCCGACCCGCGAGGCGGGAAAGCGGTCGAGCAGGAAGCCGGTGGCGAGCCGCCCGGCGATGGAGAACAGGCCGATGATCGAGGCCATTCCTGCCGCTTGCGCGGTGCCAAGGCCGGCATCGGTAAGGATCGGCACGAAGTGGACGACGAGCGCGAGGATGGTGAAGGTGAACAGCAGGCTCGCCAGCATCAGCCGCAGGTAGATCGACGAGGCGAGGCCCTCGCGAAAGCTCATGCCTTCGATGGCGGGCGCGCTGGTGTCCGGCTCAGGTGTCCCGTCACGCTCGGTGCGCCGGGTGTCGTTCGCGCCGCGGAACAGGACGAGGATCACCGGCCATGCCACCAGTCCCCAGATCAGCGCCTGCCACGCCATCGCGCTTTGCCAGCCATGCGCGGCGATGAGCTTCGCGCCGAGCCAGGGGAACAGCGCGGCCGCTACCGATGCCCCGCACAAGGTGAGCGCAAAGGCGAGGCCACGGGCATGGGCGAAACGGCTCGCGACCGCGGCGGTCCAGATGGTTGCCTGCACGGGGAGCGTCGCCATGGCCATGACCACCCACAGCGCATACCATTGCCAGGCGCTGCCATCGGCGGTGCCGAGCAGCGCGAAGGCGGCGCAGGTCAGCGGCACGCCGATGACGCCGAGCACGCGCGGGCCGACCTTGTCGACCAACATGCCGATCGGCACCCCGAAGAGCGCCTGGATCAGCGTGGCGATGGTCAGCCCGAAGGTCGTCGTGACGCGGGTCCAGCCGAACCCTTGCGCAATCGGCTCGATGTAGACGCCAAGGCCATAGATGTGGATGACGCTGGTTGCATAGCCCAGCGCGCCCGCAAGCGGCACGCCCCAATGGGCTTTCCACTCGGCACGGGCCGTCGACTGCACGCGCGCGCCGGCGGGTCTAGCGGACGGCATGGGCGGCCTTCTCGCGGCCCTCCTTGGCCATCTCGAAGCTCGAGCCCAGGTGCGTGAGGTAGCCGTTGAGGCCAAGGTTGCGGTACGTAGCCGGGTCGCTGATCTCGTCGATGCGCGCGGCGACCTGTTCCATCGTCCACTCGGGCTGGAATACGCCCTGGGTCTCGAGCATGTCGATGCGCGCCATGCGCCCGCCGATCGCGACCAGTGCCTCGCCCGAGAGCGGGCAGTCCTCGTGCGCCAGCCAGCCTACCATCGGCGCCACCAGTTCGGGACCGAGCGGCGGGTACTGCGAGGTATCGAGCCCGTCGGCCATGCGGGTCATCGCGCCGGGGAGGATGAGATTGGAGCGCACGTTGTGTGCCTCGCCCTCGAGCGCGATCACGTTCGAGAGCCCGATCATCGCCGATTTCGAGACGGCGTAGTTCACGCAGGCCTTGTTGCCGTAGAAGCCGCCGATCGAGGATGTCAGCACCACCCGTCCGAAGCCCTGCGCCTTCATCTGCGGGAAGGCCGCGCGCACGAGATAGAAGGCCCCCATCAGGTGCACGTCGAGCACGGAGTGGAAGTCGGCGATGCTGATTTCGTCGAGCGTGCCGTAGCGCACGTTGCCGGCATTGTGGATCAGCACGTCGACGCGCCCGAAGCTCTCGAGTGCGGTCGCGACGATGGCCGCCGCACCCTCGGGACTGGCGACCGAATCGACACTGGCGACGGCCTCGCCGCCCGCATCGCGGATCTCGCGCACGACTTGCGCAGCGGGCCCTTCGTCCGCACCTTCGCCGAGGATCGCGCTGCCGTTGTCGTTGACCACGACCTTCGCACCGCGGCTCGCGAGCAGCAGTGCATAGGCCCGCCCCAGCCCGCGCCCGGCGCCGCTGATCACGGCCACGCGGCCATCGAAGCGCAATTCGTCCATCGTCCTCTCCTCGGCTTTTCGCCGGTTAGCTAGGCGTGTGCGGCGAGCCCATGCAACGCGCGCGCGCCGCTTTCGCCGGGGCGATGGAAGGCGGCGATCCTTGTCGCGCCGTGCCTGCCGGGCGCAAGCTCACAGGCATGGCGAAGGATAGCGACATGACCACCCAACCCGATCTCGAAAAGCCCGTGCTGGTTCCGGCCGAGGCTTACGTCTCTCCCGAATACGCGCGCGCCGAGCAGGAACGGTTGTGGCGCAAGGTCTGGCTTCAGGCCGGGCGGATCGAGGACATCCCCGAGACCGGCGACTACATCACTTACGACATCGGGCCCGACACCGTGCTGATCACCCGCACCGGGCCCGACAGCGTGACCGCGCGCCACAACGTGTGCCCGCACCGCGGTCGCCGCCTCGTCGATACTCCGCCCGGTGCGCGCAATGCCCATGGCCATGCGCGCGGCTTCACCTGCGGCTACCATGGCTGGAGCTTCGCGCTTGACGGCACCAACACGCACGTCCCGCATGAAGAGGACTGGCAGGGATCGCTGTGCGCCGGGCGTGCCGATCTAACGCCGGTGCGCGTGGGCCTGTGGGGCGGATGGATCTGGATCTCGCTCGATCCCGATGGCGAGAGCCTGGAAGACTACCTCGGCGTGATCCCCGAGATGCTCGATCCCTATCGCCTGCAGGACATGCGCGCGCGCTGGCGCAAGTGGATCGTGTTCGAATGCAACTGGAAGGTGGCGATGGAGGCGTTCTGTGAGACCTACCACGTCGCCACCACGCATCCCGAGTTCAACGCCTTCGGCCAGTTCCGGGGCTGGGCACGCAACAAGGGACTGCACTCGCACATCGGCTACGAGGCGGCCAAGGACCGCGAGGAGGACGCGGGCAAGCTGCGCGTGGGCACTGGGGATGCGCGTATCTCTACCGCGCAGATGCAGCGCTTCACCTGGGAAAACGCCAATACCAACACGACCATGACCATGGTCCGCGCCGCCGAGCGGCTCGCCGAGGAACTGCCCGAGGGGACCGAGCCCGCGCAGGTCTCGGCGCACTGGATCAAGGCCTCGCGCGAGGCGGACGCGGCTCGCGGGGTAAACTGGCCGGTGGTCGCGCCCGCGCATACCGCGCAGGCCGGGACTGCGTGGCAGGTCTTTCCCAATTTCCAGATCGGGCAGGCGGTCAACAACATGCTGTGCTACGCCGCGCGGCCCTATGGCACCGACCCCGACAAGTGCATCTTCGAGGCCGCCGTCTACGAACTCTACCCCGAGGGCGAGGCGCCCGAGACCGAGTGGACCTACACCCAGCCGCACGAATGGCCCCCGGTGCTCCAGCAGGACTTCGGCAACATGGCCGCGGTCCAGCAGGGCATGAAGAGCGCAGGCTTTCGCGGCGCCCAGCCCAACCCCTACATGGAACGCGCCGTCGCCAGCCTCCACGCCAACCTCGCGCGCTACATGCAGGCGGGCATGCCCGAGCAGCAGGGGTGAGGGGTGGGTGTCAAGTTAGGGGGTAGGTCGATAAACGCCACAATCATTGAACTGATCAGTGACTGTCTCTCACCCCGCTCATCGTGAGCCTGTCGAAGGATGGGCGGCCAAGGACTTTGCATGTGGGGGCTTCGACAAGCTCAGCCTGAGCGGCGGAGGCTTAAAGCTTGGCAAGGTATGCTGGACGGAGAGGTTTCGAGAGAGCGTTCTCGATCCGGGTTCAGCAGGCTTGGGGGCGATGTGGGCTGGTTGCACCTTCCGCGCCCTGACGTCGCCGGGGAGGATTAAACGCAATCTCCAAAACTGGGCGGACCATCCTTTTCCAGAAGTTTCTCGACGGCTGCATCGAGTTCTTCAGCTGGCGAGGCCTTAAAGTGGTCGTAACTTTGCGCAACATCGCCTTCGCAAATGTACGTTGAATCTTGGCTAGTAAGATTTTGGCGGTTTTTGAATTTCGCGAGAACGGACGGATCTCCTCCGGTGTTGCGAATGATATATTCGTCGAACCTACGGGCGTAGCTCGCGATCCGAGCCTGAAAATCTGCGTCCTCTCCGGCGTGGCATTGGCTCCCAGTTTTCTCGACGAAATAGATGAGTGTGCCAAGGCAGAGAACGCCGCGACCTGGCGCCTCTTCTGGGGGTGATGCAGAGATCAAGGCCGCGCCAGACGCGATCAACAATACTGCTTTCCCGAAAAGCTTTTTCTCAATCATATGCGGACCATACCTGTGTCAAAGCGACATTCCTAGTAAAGTCCATTTCTTACCGTCCGCCGCTGGCGAACCTCGTAAGCAGGTGATACCGGAAGAGCAGGTTTCGGAAACATCAAATCAACCAATACGGACGCATCACCGCCACAGGGCACGCGGTGCTCCTCTGCCCCCGCGCGCCCCGTCCCGTTCAGGCGAAGGGTTCCTCGCCTTCCAGCTTGGTGCGGACCATCAGGCGGCCGCTGGTCACGTCGTACCATTCGGCGCGGTGCATGGTGCCGGTGTTGTCCCAGATCACGAGGTCGCCCTCGGACCATTCGTGGCTATAGGTGAATTCTTCGCGCGTCGCCCATTCGCGCAGTTCGTTAAGCAGCAGGCGCCCTTCCATCACGTCCATGCCCTCGACGGTATGGGCGGTGTTGCCGATCACCAGCGACTTGCGCCCCGACTTGTGCGTCCAGACCAGCGGTAGCGTATTGTCGCCGATCGCCTGCATGCCCTTGAGCATCGCGACGGGGGGTTCGGGGTTGTAGAAGAACAGTGTCGCCCAGGCGCCGTGGCGCACCTTGAGATCTTCGATCCGGTCCTTCTCCTCCTGCGGCAGTGCGTCGTAGGAGGCGTAGGTGTTGCAAAAGCCGGTATTGCCCGTGCCCTTGGGCGAGGGCTTCTTGCACGACAGGATCGAGGCGAGGATCGGCACGTCCTGCATGGTGCCGTCGATGTGCCAGTAGAGCGAGCCCTTGAGGTATTCGGCGGTGGGCCCGGCGACCGCGGGGTCGATGGAGATCTTGGTCACCGCTTCCTCGTCGCCCCGGCGCTCGGGCGCGTAGGTGCCCAGCGTCTTGGTGAAGGCGATCTGTTCCTCGTCGGTGAAGCCGATCTGCGGGAAGACCAGCACGCCGCGCTGTTCGAGCAGGTCGCGCAGATCCTCGCCGAGCGTTCCGGCAAGCAGGTCTTCCTTGGAATTGAGCACGCGGCTGCCGATCAGGTCCTTGATGGCCTCGTGCTTGAGCGTCGTCTGGGTTTCGACGGCCATGGCATAATCTCCCTATTGTCGCGCTGAATATAGACCCGCCGGGCCCGCCGATGAAGTACGCCCCGGCGATATCGGGACCGGATCGGGGCCCGGAACGGATCGAGGCTCCCGTGTCAGGCAGAGCCCATGTAGCGCCCGCCGTTGACGCTGATCGTCTGTCCGGTGACGTAGCTCGCGCCCTCGCTGGCGAGGAACACGCAGGCCGAGGCGATCTCGTCGGGCTGGCCCACGCGCTTCATCGGCAGGGTTTTCGAGAAGGTGTCGATGTCGACCGGCGCCGCGCGCAGGGCAGGGGTGTCGACGAAGCCGGGCGGGACCATGTTGAAGGTCACCCCGCTGGCCGCGTATTCGAGCGCGAGCGCCTTGGTCATGCCCAGCACGCCGCCCTTCGACGAGACGTAGTGAACTTGCGCGAAGGAGCCGCTCTGCACCGAGGAGGAGGTGATGTTGACCACCCGGCCCCAGCCCGCCTCGAGCATCGCGGGGAGCATCTCGCGGATGCACAGGTGCGGACCCTTGAGGTTGATCCGCATGATCTGGTCCCACTGTTCGTCGGTGATCTCGAGATAGGGGACGAAGGGCGCGATCCCGGCATTGTTGACGAGTATCTGGATCGGACCGAAGGCTCCGCGCGTGGTGGCGGCGGCCTCGGCGATGGCGGCGGCATCCGAACAGTCGGCGGTCACCGCGACGGCCTTGCCGCCTGCCCGGGTGATCGTCTCCACGGTCGCGGCGACGCCCTCGCCGTTGAGGTCCCAGGCGCCGACCATCGCGCCCTCGCGGGCGAAACGCTCCGCGATGGCGCGACCGATTCCCGACCCCGCCCCGGTGACGACCGCGACCTTGCCTTCGAGCTGCATTCCCATCCTCCAGTTGCCGTTTTGCCTCCCAATAGCGCGAAGCGGCGCGCAGCGGTGGGGCAGGGGCGCGGGTATCACCCTCGCGATGAGTGGCCTGCGTGCGGGGCCTGCCGGTTGCCTTTGATCATCGGGCGGACTTGATTGCGCGGCAAAGGGAAAGGTTGGGCAAACTGCCGGGCGAAGCGCCGGGCCAGGCGCCTGAGTACGGGCCGGGGAAAGGGCATGACATGACGCGCCGCGAGATCGAGGGCTGGAGCATCCGCTGGGACGAGGCGCGCGCCGCTGCCGCCCGCAGCGAGGGCTGGTGGGGCGACGAGACCCTTGCCGACCTGCTCCCGCGCATCGCTGCGAAGGACCCCGCGCGCACGCTCCTCGTCGACGGCGCGCACCGGGTCGGCGCGGCACAGCTTCATGCCCGCGCCGAGAAGCTGGCAGGCTGGTTTGCCGCGCGCTTCGCGCCCGGCTCGGTGATCTCGTTCATGCTGCCCAACTGGCACGAGGCTGCGACGATCTATTGTGCCGCGACCTATGCCGGGCTCGTCGCCAATCCGATCCTGCCCTCGCTGCGCGAGCGCGATACCCGCTTCATCCTCGAGGATTGCCGCAGCCGCGCGGTCTTCGTGCCCGAGACATTCCGCCGCTTCGACTATGCGCGCATGCTCGGCCAGATCGCGGGCGAGATGGAGGACGCGCCCGAGATCGTGGTCGTGCGTGGTACCGGCGCGCTCGCGGGGACCCTGTCCTATGCCGATATCCTCGCACAGGCGCAGCCGGGTGCGATCCACCGTCCCGAGGCCGATGCGGTCCGCATGGTGATGTATACCTCGGGCACCACCGGCACGCCCAAGGGCGTCCTGCATACGCACAATTCGCTTGGCGCGCTGCTGCGCCAGATCGGCCGGTACTGGCTGGTCGAGCCGGGCGACAGCTTTCTCGTGCCTTCGCCGATCAGCCATATCGGCGGTTCGATCTACGCCTTCGAGGCCCCGCTCATGCTGGGCAGTCGCGCGGTGCTGATGGACCAGTGGGATGCTGGAGAAGCGCTGGCGCTGATGCAGCGCGAGGCGATCACGCACATGGCGGGCGCGACCCCGTTCCTCGAACAGCTGCTCGCCTCGGCAAAGGCTGCAGGCGCACACCTGCCTGCGCTCAAGGTCTTCATCTGCGGCGGGGCCTCGGTGCCTCCGGCGCTGATCGAGGAGGCCACCGCCTGGTTCGCCCATGCCCGCGTCAGCCGGGTCTACGGCTCGACCGAGGTGCCGGTGACGAGCGTTGGTGCACTGGCGCAGCGGGGCATGGCGCAGGCCGCGCATAGCGACGGGCGCGCGGGGATCGCCGAAGTCGTCATCGCGAGCGACGGCGAGATCAGGGCGCGCGGGCCGCAGATGCTCGCGGGCTACATCCGGCAGGAACACGAGGCCGGCGCCTTCGACGAGGCGGGTTTCTACCGCAGCGGCGACCAGGGCACGCTCGATGCCGAGGGCTTCCTCACCGTGACCGGGCGGATCAAGGACCTGATCATCCGCAACGGCGAGAACATCGCGCCCAAGGAAATCGAGGACCTTCTCCTTGCCCATCCCGCGATCGCCGACGTCGCGATCGTCGGCGTGCCCGATGCGCGGACCGGCGAGCGGGCCTGTGCGGTGATCGTCCCGGTCGCCGGAGCCAGTCCCGACGTCGCCATGCTCGGCGAACATCTCGCCGCATTGGGGGTGACCCGCTTCAAGTATCCCGAGGCGGTGGTGCTGCGCCAAGCCTTGCCGCGCAACGAGGCGGGCAAGGTGCTCAAGCACGTCCTGCGGGCCGAGCTGGCGGGCTAGAGGCAAGGCCCTGGAGGCAGGCCCTGCGCCAGGCTTCCTTGCGTCTACATCGCCCCTGCGGTGGCTGCGGCCCATGCCTTCGGGATCGCCGGGGCAGGGGCTAGACCACGGTCAAAGACTAATTCGAGAGGACCTTCCGCCATGGCCGAGGCCGATCCCGCCGCGCGCATCGACATCCCGCACCTCGTCACCGATCCCGAGCGTATCCCCACGCCGCGTTACTACGACGAGGACTTCTACCGCGCGGAGACCGAGCGCCTGTGGCCGCACGTCTGGCAGATGGCGACCCGTCTCGAACTGATCGAGAACGTCGGCGACTGGATCGAGTACAGCAACCTGGGCAAGTCGGTCATCGTCGTGCGCACCAAGGACGGGGTCAGGGCCTACCACAATGCCTGCCGCCACCGCGGTGTGCCGATCGCCGAGCCCGGCGGCCACGGCAACTGCAAGAGCGCGGGCTTCATCTGCCCCTTCCATGGCTGGCGCTGGAACCTCGAGGGCGAGAACACTTTCGTCTACGGCAAGCACTTCTTCTCCGAGGAACAGCTCGATGCTGCCGATCTCGCACTGCGCCCGTGCCGGGTGGAGACCGCGATCGGCTGCGCCTTCATCAACTTCGACGACGATGCGCCTTCCCTTCGCGAAAGCATCGGCCCGATGCTCGCCGCGCTCGAGGCGCGCGGCTTCGACGATCTGCGCGCCGAATGGTGGTATGCGACCAAGCTGCCCGCCAACTGGAAGATCGCGATGGAGGCCTTCATGGAAGGCTACCACGTGATGCGCACGCACCCGCAGCTCCAGCAGAAGCTGCCGCAGCTCTACAACGTGATGTACGGCATGGATACCGGGGGCATCGGCCTGCCGATCAATCCCAACCTCTCGGTGCGCGAGAACGTGCAGGCCCAGTTCGAGCACATGAAGCTGCTCAACGAGGGCATGGCGGGCATGGTCCACGCCAAGGAAGTGGAGATCGCCAGCCACCTGCTCGACGTCGAGCTGCCCGAGGACCCGGCGCAGGCCATTCCGATGTGGTACGGCATCGTCCAGCATCAGGTGGTCGAACAGCTGCGCGCGCGCGGGGAGGACCTGCCCGACCTCAACACCGTCGCGCAGACCCACCCGGTGCAGGCGGTCGAATTCATCTTCCCGCACTACTTCGTGCTGCCCACGATGAGCAGCGCGTCGGCCTACCGCATCCGTCCGCTCGGCCCCGAGGAATGCCTGTTCGAGCTCTGGTCGCTGACGCACTTTGCGCCGGGCGATGGACATGAGAGCGTGACCGAGCCGACCGTGCTGCCGCACGACAGCGAGGAATTTCCGCCGATCCCGCGGCAGGACTATGCGAACATTCCCATCCAGCAGCAGGGCCTGCACGCGCAGGGCTTCGACTTCATGCGTCTGGGCCAAGGCGTTGAGGGGCTGATCAGCAACTACAACCGCGTGATCGACGGGCACTTGCGCGGCGTGGAGGCCGACAAGGTCGCCGCCGCAACGCGCAAGTTGCAGCACAACTTCGACGGCAAGATCGAAGCCTTCGACTTCTGACCTGGATGACGAGCGACAGGGGCGAACGCTGAGATGACCCGCACTTCCATCATTACCGGCGCTGGCAGCGGCATCGGCCTTGCCACCGCGAAGATGCTCCATGCCGCGGGCGATGCCGTGGTCGGGGTCGGGCGCAGCGAGGACAAGCTTGCCGCCCTGCGCGATGCCATCGGCACCGACGAGCGCATCGCGACACTGGCCGTAGACATCACTGCGCAGGATGGGCCGGCACGCATCGTCGCGTTCGCGCTCGAACGCTTCGGGCGCATCGACAGTCTCGTCAACAACGCGGGGTTGGGCAGCCCGACCCCGCTGCTCGACACCGACGATGCCACGCTCGACCGTTTCCTCGACGTCATGCTGCGCGCGCCGTTCCGGCTGTGCCGCGAGGCGCTGGCACACATGGGGCCGGGCGGCAGCGTGGTCAATGTCACCAGCACTTACGCGATGATCGGCGGCAGGCGCGGCGGGCCCTATTCGGCGGCCAAGGGCGGCCTCAGGTCGCTGACCGAGCACATGGCGGTCGAGTACGGCCCGCTCGGCATCCGCTCCAACTGCGTCGCGCCGGGCGTGACCATGACCGACATGGTCCGCCACCGCTTCGAGGACGAGACCTTCCGCCGCGTCAACGTCGAGACCACGCCTTACCCCCGCCTTGCCGAGGCCGAGGACGTGGCAGGGGCCATTGCCTTCCTGTGCTCGCCGGCCGGGGAGATGATCAACGGCCAGTCGATCGTCGTCGACGGGGGCTGGACCCGAACCAAGTACCTCTCGCCCCGCGCGCTCACCAGCACCTGGGTCGACCAGCAGGCCTGAGCGGCGCCACAAATCAGGAAAAGAGACCGGACATGCGCAGGATAGATCATTTCATGGCAGGCGGCGCGACCGCGCCCGAGACCGGACGCACGCACCAGGTCTGGAACCCCTCGACCGGCGAGATCCAGGCCGAAGTGCCGCTCGGCGATGCCGCGCTGCTCGACCGCGCGGTCGAGATCGCGGCCAGGGTCCAGCCCGAATGGGCCAAGACCAACCCGCAGCGCCGCGCAAGGGTCATGTTCCGCTTCAAGCAGCTGCTCGAAGAGAACATGCAGTCGCTCGCCGAACTGCTCGCCAGCGAGCACGGCAAGGTCGTCGACGATGCCAAGGGCGACATCCAGCGCGGGCTCGAGGTGATCGAGTTCGCGTGCGGCATCCCGCAGGCGCAGAAGGGTGAATATACCGTCGGCGCGGGCACCGGCATCGACGTCTACTCGATGCGCCAGCCGCTCGGCATCGGTGCGGGGATCACCCCGTTCAACTTTCCCGCGATGATCCCGATGTGGATGTTCGGCATGGCAATCGCCTGCGGCAATGCCTTCATCCTCAAGCCCTCCGAGCGCGATCCCTCGGTCCCGGTGCGCCTTGCCGAGCTTTTCGTCGAGGCGGGCGCGCCCGAAGGGCTGCTGCAGGTGGTGCACGGCGACAAGGTCATGGTCGATGCGATCCTCGACCATCCGGGCATTGCCGCGGTCAGCTTCGTGGGCTCCTCCGACATCGCGCAATACGTCTATTCGCGTGGTGTTGCGGCGGGCAAGCGCGTGCAGGCGATGGGCGGGGCCAAGAACCACGGCATCGTCATGCCCGACGCCGATCTCGACCAGGTGGTCAACGACCTGTGCGGCGCGGCCTTCGGCTCGGCGGGCGAGCGCTGCATGGCGCTGCCGGTGGTGGTGCCGGTCGGCGAGGACACCGCCGATCGCCTTCGCGCAAAGCTGATCCCCGCGATCGAGGCGCTGCGCGTGGGTGTTTCGAACGATCCCGAAGCCCATTACGGTCCGGTCGTCACGCCCGAGCACAAGGCGCGCATCGAGCAGTGGATCGCGACCGCGGTCGATGAGGGCTCCGAGCTGGTGATCGACGGTCGCGGCTTCAGCCTGCAGGGCCACGAGAAGGGCTTCTTCCTTGGCCCCACGCTGCTCGACCGGGTGACCACCGATATGGCGAGCTACCGCGAGGAAATCTTCGGGCCGGTCCTGCAGATGGTGCGCGCGAAGGATTTCGAGGAAGCCGTCGCCCTGCCATCGAAGCACCAGTACGGCAACGGGGTCGCGATCTTCACCCGCAACGGCCATGCCGCGCGCGAATTCGCGGCCCGGGTCGAGGTCGGCATGGTCGGCGTCAACGTGCCGATCCCGGTGCCGGTGAGCTACCACAGCTTCGGCGGGTGGAAGCGCTCGGCTTTCGGCGACACCAACCAGTACGGCATGGAAGGCATGCGCTTCTGGACCAAGGTCAAGACGGTGACCCAGCGCTGGCCCGATGGCGGGGGCGACGGTTCGAACGCGTTCCTGATCCCGACGCTCTAGTCTTCGTATAATGAGGTGAGACCCTGCGGCATTGCCCGCAGGGGCAAGCCGCCGGGGTCTCGGGTCCATTACTCAGCGCCCCGGCGATAATCGCGCGTCTGCTTTGCCAAGCCGGTGCGCGCCGCCAGACAGTCGTGCCCAAAGAGCCCTGCGCGATGACGGGGCAAAAGGGAGACGGCTGCGCTATGGACCTTGGCGGAGAGCAATTCATCGCGGCCGACCGGCAGGCGGTGTGGGCGGCGCTCAACGATCCGGCGGTGCTGCGCCAGTGCATCCCCGGCTGCCAGAGCCTCGAGGCCGAGGGCGAGAACGCCTATCGCGCCACGGTCGAGGTCAAGGTCGGCCCGATGGGCGCGACATTCCGCAGCACGGTTAGGCTCGAAGACCTCGACCCGCCCGCGAGCTATCGCATCGTCGGTGAGGGCAAGGGCGGCATGGCGGGCAATGCCAGCGGTGCGGCGCGCGTCACACTCGAAAGTGAAGGGTCCGGCACGCGTCTTCGCTACGAGGTCGGCGCCGAGATCGGCGGGCGCCTCGCGCAGCTGGGCGGCGCGGTGGTCGAGGCGACCGCACGCCGTCTTGCCGAGCAGTTCTTCGCCCGCTTCGAGCGGATCGTGACCGGGGCGGAAGTTGCCGACGAGGGCGCGGCGTCGCCCGCAGCCCGCACGCCAGCAGCGCCGCGCGTAGCCGGACCGCAGGGTTTCCCATGGGGTTGGGTGCTTGCGCTCGTCGCCGTGGCCCTCGCGGCTTTCCTGGCTGGCGGAGGGGCGCAAATGGTCAGTCCAACCGAGGAGGCGCGCCTCCTCGTCATGGCCTTGCTGCTGGTCTTTGCCACGGCGACCGGCTTTGCATGGGGGCAGCGGCGATGAAGCCCGCGCCTTTCGACTACGCGCGCCCCGCAAGCCTCGATGAAGCCGCGCGCCTGCTCGCCGAGGCGGGCGGCGGGGCAAGCGTGATCGCGGGCGGGCAGACGCTGATGCCCTTGCTCAACTTGCGCATGAGCCAGCCCTTCCTGCTCGTCGACCTTGGCGCCATTCCCGAATTGCGCGCGGTCGAGCGCCACACAGGCGGTATCCGGGTCGGCGCGATGGCCGTGCAGAACGAACTGCTAGGCCATCCCCTTGTCCGCAGCGACCTGCCCTTGCTGGCGCGTGCGCTCGGGCACGTCGGACATCACCAGACCCGCAGCCGGGGCACCATCGGCGGCTCGATCGCCTTCGCCGAACCAGCCGCGGAATGCCCCGCCGTCGCGCTCGCCCTCGATGCACGGGTGCAGCTCCATTCGGTGCGCGGCATGCGGCAGGTCGCCATGGCGGACTTTCTTCATGGGCCCTACGCAACGGCCTGTGCTTTCGACGAGATCGTCACCGCACTTGTCTTTCCCGACCCGCCCGCAGGCGAGCGCGTGGAAGTCTTCTTCGAGGTCGCGCGAAGGCCCGGAGACTTCGCGCTGACCGGGCTTGCGGGCGAACTCCATCTCGATGGCGGGACGATCGTCGCGGCGCGGCTCGCGTGGTTCGCGATGGGCCACACCGCCCTGCGCGCGCGCGAGGCCGAGGCCGCGCTCGTGGGAGCCGCGCTCGACGAGATCGAGCCCGAGGCGATTGCCGCGCTGGCGCTGGCGGGCACTGCGCCCTTCGACGACAAGGCGGCGAGCGCGGCCTACCGCGAGACGGTGGCGCGGCGCATGTTCGCACGTACCTTGCGCGAGACATGCGCGGGGAGGGCCATGGCATGAGCGAGCACGCGATCTCCTTTACCCTCAACGGCCACCTCCACGAGGGACGCGCCGAGGCGCGCACCTCGCTCGCCGATCACCTGCGGCAGGCGGCGGGGCACTGCGGCGTGCATCTTGGCTGCGAGCACGGGGCCTGCGGGGCCTGCACGGTCATGGTCGACGGCAAGGCCGTGCGCGCCTGCCTCATGCTGGCGGTGCAGGCGCAGGGTTGCGCGGTCCGCACCGTCGAGGGCCTCGCCGCGAGCGACGGCACATTGCACCGCGTCCAGCAGGTGCTGCGCGAGGAGCATGCGCTGCAGTGCGGCTTCTGCACGCCGGGCATCGCGATGACGCTCGCCGCGCTTGTCGAGGGTGAGACGAGGCCGGACGCGCAGGCGCTGGAACAGGCCATCGGCGGTCACTTGTGCCGCTGCACCGGCTATCAGGGACTGCGCCGCGCCGCGCACAGGCTGGCCGGAGACGCGCCATGAACGACAGTCCGGACCCGCTCGCACAGCGCGCAGGAAGCGGGGCGACACGCTACGTCGGCCAGCGCGTGCCGCGCAAGGAGGACGCGCGCCTCGTCACCGGGCGTGGGCGCTTCGTCGACGACGTGAGCGTGCCGGGCATACTGCACTGCGCCTTCGTGCGCAGCCCTTATGCCTGCGCGCAGATCCGGGGCATCGATGCCGAACAGGCGCTGGCGTTGCCCGGCGTCCACGCCGTGCTGACGCAGGCCGATCTCGCCGCGCGACCCTTGCGCATGCTCAGCTTCTTCCTCGCGCCGCTGGAGATTGCGGTGACCCCGCTGGCCGATGGCCGCGTCGCCTATGCGGGCGAGCCTGTGGCGCTGGTCGTCGCGACCTCGCGCGCGCTCGCTGAGGACGCGGCTTCGCTGGTCGAGGTCGACTATGCGCCGGGGACGCCGGTGGTGAGGATGGCCGATGCCGCGGTTGCGCCGCCGATCCATCCCGATGCCGACGACAACATCGCCGCTGAAATCGGCGACGAGATCGAGGATGACCTGCGCGCGGCGCTGGATGCCGCGCCGCATCGCATCGCGCACCGCGTCACCCATGCGCGGGTCTCGCAGTCGCCGATGGAGACGCGCGGCGTGCTCGCCGTTCCCGAGGGGCCGGAAGAACTGACGCTGCACATTGCCTGTTCCAGCCCGCACATGGTCGCGCGCTGGCTCGCGCAGGCGCTGGACTTTCCCGAGACCGCGATCCGCGTCTTCGCGAAGGACGTGGGCGGCTCGTTCGGGCTCAAGAACCATCCGTGGAAGGAGGAATGCGCAGTCGTGCTCGGTGCGCTCCTGCTGGGCCGCCCGCTCAAGTGGATCGAGGATCGCTGGGAGGCGCTGACGGCCTCGTGCCAGGCGCGCGAGCAGGACATGACGCTGACGCTGGGCTATGACGATGCCGGGCGCCTGCTCTCCAGCTATGCCGACTATGCGGTCAACAACGGGGCTTTCCCGCAGGGCGCGGATGCCAATATCGCGGTGCAGATGTTCCTGTGGTCGTGCTATCACATGCCCGCGCACGGCTTCACCGCGAAGGGCTGGTTCACCAACACCAACGGCCTTGCCGCCTATCGCGGGCCATGGGCGATGGAGACGCTGATCCGCGAAACCGCGCTCGACGCCATCGCGCGCGAGCGCGGGATCGAGCCGGTCGAACTGCGCCGCCGCAACCTCGTGCGCCGTGAGGAACTGCCGGTGACCAGCGCGATGGGCGTGCCGGTCGAGGACATCAGCGCGGCCGAATGCCTCGAGCGGCTGATGGAGGAGATCGACCTCCCCGCCTTCCGCGCCGAACAGGCGCAAGCAAGAGAACAGGGGCGCTATCTCGGCCTCGGTATCGCCGCCTATGTCGAGCCCACCGGCTGTGCGGGCAGCATTGCGGTTTGTACGGGTGAGCCTGCGCATCTGCGCATCGAGCCGGGTGGCAATGTCGTCGCCACGCTCTCGACGCACAGCCAGGGCCACGGCACCGCGACGACGATGGCCCAGCTCGTCGCCGAGGAACTGGGCGTGCGCTACGAGGACGTGACCGTGTTCGAGGGCGACAATGCCGGTGCGGGCTTCTCTCCCGGCGCGACCGGAAGCCGGCAGGGGGTGATCGCGGGAGGCGCGGTGGTCGAGACGAGTCGCCTGCTCGCGGACAAGGTGCGCACTCTGGCAGCCCACCTGCTCAACGCCAGCCCCGAGGCGATCCGTATCGAGCAGGGCATGGTCAGCGTCGAGGGCGCGCCGCAGATGTCGCGTCCGCTCTCGGAGATCGCCGCCGTCGCCTATGGCGAGCCCGATCGCCTGCCGCCCGGCATGGTCCCCGGGCTCGAAGTACACCACCGCTACCAGCCCCCGGCTATGACGCTCACCAGCGCGGCCCATGCCGCGATCGTCGAGGTCGATGCCGATACCGGGATGGTTTCGATCCGGCGCTGGCTCTCGGTCGAGGATTGCGGGACCGTGATCCATCCCGCCGTCGTCGAGGGGCAGATCTCGGGCGGGCTCGCGCAGGCGATCGGCACCGTGCTGCTCGAGGAGATCGGCCACGATGCGCAGGGCAATTCGGACGCGGCGACCTACAAGGACTACCTCCTGCCGACGATCCACGACGTGCCGCGCTTCGAGTTCGTCCATGCGAACCGCCCCTCGGCCTCGACCGGAGGGATGCGCGGGGTGGGCGAGGGTGGTGCGATCATCGGCCCGCCCACGCTGGTCAACGCGATTGCCGATGCGCTCGCGCCATTCGGCGAGGTGCCGGTCGCGCTGCCGCTCACCCCGACGCGGCTGATGAGCGTGATCGAGGGGCGCGACCTCGCGGCCCCGCGCCACGCAAGTGAAGCCCCGCCGCCCGCTCCTGACCCTGCTCGCGCGCACGAGGCACAGGCCAGTGTCGCCGAGACGCAGGCGGCGCCGCAAACCACCATCGAGGGGGAATGGGACATGGTCCTCTCGACCCCGATGGGGCCACAGGAGATGGTCATGGAGGTTGCCTGCGAGGGCGTGCAGGCGAGCGGTACGCTGAGCAGCCCCGAAGGCGCGATGGCCTTCGCGGGGCGCTATGATGATGGGCGGCTGCTGTTCGAACTCAAGGTCGCCAAGCCGATGAAGATCACGCTGAAGTACGACCTCGCCTTCGCGGCGGACACGGTTGCGGGGACGTGCAAGATGGGGATCTTCGGCAAGGCCAAGGTGAGAGGCAAGCGGCGCTGAGGGCCCTTCTCGGGCATTGCCCCGACGTGCATTCCGGAGGCGGAACCGGTCATTTGCACCGCGCGCGAAGCGCGGGCCGGACATGCACGCAGCCCGGCCCGCGTGCGATCACATCGTGGTGACGCCGCCGTCGACGATGAACTCGGCCCCGGTGATGTACTTGGCCTCGTCCGAGGCGAGGAACAGGTTCATGTTGGCGATGTCGAGCGGCTCGCCCAGCTTCTTCATCGGGATGCTGGCGACGATCAGCTTGAATTCCTCCGGATTGTCGCGGCGTGCGACATCCTGCATCGCGGTTTCGATCATGCCCGGGTGGACCGAGTTGCAGCGGATGTTCTCGGCGGCGCATTCGACCGCGACGACCTTGGAGAACATGTGCACGCCCGACTTGGCCGCGGCATAGGCGCCGCAGCCCGGCACGCCGACGAGCCCGGCGATCGAGGACATGTTCACGATCGAGCCGCCTTCACCGACCCTGCGCATCAGTTCGACCGCGCGCTTGGTGCCGTAGAACACAGAGTCGAGGTTGACCTCGTTCTGGCGCTTCCAGTCCGCCGCCTCGAGCATCGAGAGGGGCTTCAGAATGGCGATACCGGCATTGTTGACGAGCACGTCGAGCCGTCCGTGGCCCTTTTCGATTGCCGCGAAGACCGCGTCCCACGAAGCCTCGTCGGTGACGTCCTGCGCCATGGCTTCTGCCTGCCCGCCAGCAGCGACGATGGCATCTGCGACGGCCTTGGCGCCGCCTTCATCGAGGTCGGTGACATAGACGAAGGCACCTTCCTCGGCGAAGCGCTGCGCGGTTGCGGCACCCAGGCCGCGCGGATTGCCCGCGCCGGTTACCAGGGTAATCTTGCCTTCCAGACGTGCCATGCATTCTCTCCTGTTCTCAACGATTGAACGCCCGGCAGGGGTTGGCCTGCCGGGCGTTGTGCATGTCTAGCGTTGTTGCGTCTTCTCAACGCCTAGCATTGGTGATGGGTAACGTCAGAAACGCACGCCGAAAGTCGCACCGTAGGTACGCGGCTCGTTGGCCATGCCGAACGAGAACAGCCCGGCGACGGTGAACGCGTGCGTGGTGGTCTTCTCGTTGGCGAGGTTGCGACCGAAGATGCGGAAGTAGGTTTCCTTGTCTCCGACCTCGAAGTTGACCGTCAGGCTGGCATCGACGAGGTCCTGCGTGGTGGTACGCACGCGCGGGTCGTTGCCGCCCACGGTCACCTCGGTGACCTCTCCGTCGCCGTTGAGCGTCGGCGTCAGCGAGCCTTGCGAGATCTGCTCGTCGTAAGGGCTGATGTGGCGCCACCCTGCCGTTGCGACGACGCTGCCGAAGCTGGTCGGGACCTCGTAGTCGGCATTGATCGAGCCGGTGAACTTGGGGGCATAGATCAGGCGGTTGGCCGAGTAGTCGAAGGGCACCAGGCCTATGCCGCAGTCGTTGGTCGCGGCCGTCCCGGCAGCATAGGCGCCGCAGGTGATGAAGTCGCGGAACTTGGACTTCATGTAGGCGGTCGAGGCGGTCACGCGCAGGCGGTCGGACAGGCGCAGCACCGCGTCGGCCTCGATACCCTTGATGATCGCGCCGCCCGGCACGTTGCCGGTGATCGTCTGGTTGCCCAGCGGCCCGCCGGGAACGGTCAGGTTCTGCTGCATGTCCTTGTAGTCGGACACGTAGCCGGCGAGGTTGAGCTCGAGCATGTTGTCGAGCAGCGTGAGCTTGGCACCGACCTCGTAGGCATCGACGGTCTCGGGCTGGAACGGCGTGCTCGCGGTTTCGGCGGTAGCCGCGCGCGGGCTGAAGCCGCCCGAACGATAGCCGCGCGACCAGCTGGCGTAGAGCATCAGGTCGTTGTTCGGGCGCCAGTCAAGGCCCACCTTGGGGGTGAATTTGGTGAAGTTGGCATCACCCGAGCCGATCAGTCCTGCCGCAGCGAAGGAGTTGGTCAGCTTCTTGTTGTCGTGCGACCAGCGACCGCCGAACGAGAGGCGGAAGTCGTCGGCGAAAGCCCAGTTGAAGTCGCCGAAGAAGGCGTAGCTGGTGGTCTTGCCCACATTGGTCTGGGCGTTGTTGTCGAATTCGGTCGGCGGGATCGAAGGATCGAAGCCGAAGAAGCGGGTCCACTGCGTAAGGTCGTACTTGGAGTGGAAGTAGAAGCCGCCCACGACGTAGTCGAAGCCTTCGAAGAGGTTGCCCGCGGCGCGCAGTTCCTGGCTCCACTGGGTGTAGTGCTGGCGCCGGTCGACGTAGTACAGGTCGCTCGACGAGCCGTCGAAGTCCTGCGTCTGCTTTTCCTTGCTGTGCCGCCAGCCGGTGATCGAGGTGAGGGTGACCGCACCCAGTTCGTAGTTCATCTCCAGCGTGGCTGCGGGCGCCGAATAGGTGCTGACCGCGGGCAGGGTGAAGACGGTGTAGAGGTCGGTGGTTGCGTTGCGGTTGCACTCGTTGGCCGGGATCAGCCCGCAGAACAGTTCCGAGCTGTTGGTCAGGTTGGATACGACCGGTTCGAATTCCTGCTCGACGTTCTCGACGGTGAGCTTGGCGTCGAAGTCCGAGCCGACCGGGGCGAAGAGCAGGGTCGCGCCGTAGCTGTCGCCATTGGAGAAGCCCGCGCGCTTGTCGGTGATGGCGTTGTAGTAGAAGCCGTCGCTCTGGTTGTGGAAGTACCAGCCCTTGATGCCCCAGTTCTCGCCGTCGCCGTAGTTGAGGATCGCCTTGGCCGCCCAGGTGCCCCAGCGGCTCATCGTGAATTCGGCCTTGCCGCCCGGCTCCATGGTGGGTTCGGTACGGGTGATGTTGATGACGCCGCCGATCGTGTTGGCGCCGAACAAGGTGCCCTGGGGCCCGCGCAGGACCTCGATCTGGGCAATGTCGAAGGCATCCTGCAGCTGGCCGGTATTGGTGCCGATGGTCACGCCGTCGATGACCACGCCGACGGTCGGGGTCTGCGACTTCTCGATGTCGGCATAAGTCAGGCCGCGGATCGAGATGTTGGCCGCCTGTGCGCCCGAGTTCTGCTGGGTGATGAGCAGGCCGGGCGCTGCGCCCTGCAGGTCGCCGATATTGGCCGAGGCCTTGTTTTCGAGCATCGCGGCATTGACCGCGGTGATCGCGACCGGGGTATCCTGGAGCGATTCCGCGCGGCGGCGGGCAGAGACGATGATTTCCATGGGGTCGACGGCGGCAGGGGCCTCTGCCTCCTGCGCCATGACCGGAGCGGCGATACCGGAAATCGCGGTGGTGCCCAGCGCGCTCGCCATGAGCGCGACAGACCTCACCCCACGCTTGCGTGAGTAAGCCATCAGTAATCCTCCCTCGTGGCCCGAAATTTTTTCGTGGCCCTTCTTATCTGGACCCCTTTTATGCCTCGGTTCGTCGCAGGTCATCCCCTGTTAAATTGATCAGGTGCGAGAAAAACTGTGGGGGTCGACCAAGCGGGCAACCATGGGAGATGAAGAAATGTCAGAAAACAGGCGCTTCCTGCTCGTTCGCCGTCCGCAGGGCGAACCCGTCGAAAATGACTTCCGGATCGAGACTTCGCCCGTCCCGGCCCCTCCGCTGGGCGGAATCGTCATTCGCAACCGATTCGTTTCGCTCGATCCGGCGCAGCGCGGGTGGATGGACGATGCCGAAAGCTACATGCCGCCGATCGCGCTCGGCGACCCTGTGCGCGCGACGACGGTGGGCGTGGTCCACGCCAGCGACAACCCCGACTTCGCGGTCGGCCAGTGGGTCATGGGGCTCAATGCGCTCGAGGATTACTCGGTGGCGATGCCCGGCGGCTTCACCATGGCGATCGACGTCGACGCGGTGCCCTCGCCCTCGAACTACCTCTCCGCGCTCGGCGCGGTCGGGCTTACCGCCTATTTCGGGCTGGTCGAGGTGGCAAAGCCCCAGCCGGGCGAGACGCTGCTGGTCTCGGGCGCGGCCGGGGCCGTGGGCTCTGCTGTCGGCCAGATCGGCAAGATCATGGGCTGCCGCGTCGTCGGCATCGCAGGCGGGGAAGAGAAGTGCCGCCGCCTGATCGAGGACTACGGCTTCGATGCTGCTGTCGACTACAAGGGCAAGGATCACGAGGCGCTCGTCGCCGCCATCGCCGAGGCAGCGCCGGACGGGGCGAACATGGTCTTCGAGAACGTGGGCGGCGCGGTGATGGAGGCCGAGGTCTTCAACCTCGCGATGCATGCGCGCATCGTTCTGTGCGGGCTCATCGCCGAGTACAACAGCGAGGAGAAGATCGGAATTCGCAACCTGTGGCAGATTCTCGCCCGGCGCGGCGTGCTGCACGGTTTCCTCATCGCCGACTATGCCGACCGCTTCGCCGAGGGCGGGGCGCAGATGGCCAAGTGGCTGTCCGAGGGACGCCTGCGCGCCGACGAGGACGTGCAGGAAGGTCTCGAGAACGCCTACGCTGCCTTCATGCGCCTGTTCAGCGGGGCGAACACCGGCAAGCTGGTGCTCAAGATCGCCTGAGGCCCCAGGAACGCTCGCTCGCGGGCGTGCTCAAAAAGAGGGCGGCGGCTCCCCGGGATGCCGCCGCCCATTCAGGTGTTACGCTGTCACAAACGAGCCGGAAGCGCGCTCCCTTGGACGGGCCTGCGCTCCGCTCGAACGTGTTGCCGGATCAGAACTGCACGCGCTTGGTGAAGGCGCCGTCTACGACGATGTTCGCACCGGTCATCGACTTGCAGGCCGGCGAAGCGGTGAAGACGATGGTCTTGGCCAGTTCCTCGCCGGTGGTCATCGAGCCGGTGGGAATCCCTGCGACGATCGAATCGAAGAACTCGGGCGCGCCTTCCTTGATCTGCGGCCAGGGGCCGTCCTCGGTCCAGACCGGACCCGGCGTGATGCAGTTGCAGCGGATGCCCTTGGCGGCATTGGCCTGTGCCAGCGCCGAGGAATAGTTGATCACCGCCGCCTTGAGCGCATTGTAGGGCTGCACGCCCATGAATTCCTCGACCGCGCCGGTCGAGCTCATGACGATGATCGAGCCCGCGTCCGACTTCTCGAGGAAGGGCATGGCGGCGGCGATGCCGCGGCGCATCGGCAGGACGTCGGTGGCGAGGATCGTGTTCCAGGCCTCGTCGCTGTCCTCGCCGGGGTTGACCGAGGTGAAGCTGATGAAGATGTCGCAGCCGCCCAGTTCGCCCGCCGACTTCTCGACGAAGGCGGGCACGGCCGCCGCGTCGGTCACGTCAAGCGCCTCGCCGTAGGTCTTGACGCCCGAGGGGGCGAGCTCGCCGATCAGCTTGTCGACCTTGACCTGGGTGCGGCCGCAGATGGCGACGTCGCAGCCTTCGGCGGCAAGCGTAAGCGCGACCATGCGGCCGATGCCGCCGTTGGCGCCCACGAGAATGGCTTTCCTGCCCTTCAGTCCGAGATCCATGTTCTCACTTTCCTCTGCCGTTGCCGGGATCGCTGCCCGGGCTGTCTTGAACGATATGCGGTCACCCTACCCTTTCGCCTCCGCAGCCGGGACGGACCACTGCCCTTTTGGTCAGGAATCAGGCTCCGGTGCAGCGTGATAGCGCTGGGCACTCGAGACAAGAACAAACACGAGAGGAGAGCGACATGACGCGATTGCAGGGCAAGCGGGCGGTCATCCTGGGCGCGAGCAGCCCCGACAACATGGGCCAGCACATCGCCCGGCGGTTTCTCGCCGAAGGGGCGCAGGTGCTCGTCTCCGGCCGCAAGGCCGAGGTGCTCGAGGCCTTCGCGAACGAGACCGGATGCGCCTTTGCGACCTGTGACCTGACCGAGGAGGCGAGCGTCAGCGCGCTTGCCGACGCGGCAGCCGAAAAGCTCGGCGGGATCGACGTCGCGATCAATGCGACGGGCTGGGGCCTGCTCAAGCCCTTCCTCGAGACCACGCACGAGGAGCTCATGGCGATGACCATGCTGCAGTACGTGGGGCCTTTCCATTTCTACCAGGCGATGCTGCGCAAGATGGCGCGCTCTGCAGGCGGGCGCGGCGGCTCGATCATCCAGATCAGTTCTGCGACCGCAACGATCATGCTCAACGACCACGCCGCCTACATGGGCACCAAGGCCGGGGCCGATCACGTGATCCGCTGCATCGCGCACGAGTTCGGCGCCGAGGGCGTGCGCGCCAACTCTATCTCGCCGGGGCTGACCGAGACGCCGATGACGGCACAGGCGATGACCGCGCCCGGGCTCGAGGAGGCTTTCCTCAAGGGCTATCCGCTGGGCCGCATCGGCACCAGCGACGACATTGCTGCCGCCGCCGTCTTCGTCGCCAGCGACGAGTGCTTCATGACCGGCGAGAACCTGCAGGTGAACGGTGGACTGACCTTGCGGCGCAACCCGATGAAGGTCGAGATCGAGGCCGCCATCGCCGAAGCGACAGGGGGCGCCTCCTAGGCCTGCGTAACCAGGCGGCGCGGCGTCCCGGGATCGGCCCGGACCGCCGCGCAGCTTCAGCCTGCCTTCGCGATCTCGGCGACCAGCGCCTTGATCTCGGAGCGCAGCAGATCCTTGCGCACCTTGCCCGAGGCCGTGCGCGGGAAATCGGTGCGGAATTCGAAGCGCTCGGGCGTTTTCTGCTTGGCGAGGCCGCTGCTCATCACGTGGCTCGCCAGCTCCTGCGCGCTGACCGCGGGATCGGTCGAATCCTCTAGGATCACGTAAGCGCACACGCCTTCGCCGAGACGCTCGTGCGGCATTGCCACGACCGCGGCCTCGCGGATGCGCGGGTGGTTGTGGAGCACGTCCTCGATCTCCTTGGCCGAGATGTTCTCGCCGCCCCGGATGATGAGGTCCTTCTTGCGACCGGTGATGGTGAGCGCCCCTTGCGCGCTGCGCACGCCAAGGTCGCCGGTGCGGAAATAGCCGTCGCTGGTCAGCGCCTCGCGGGTCTGCTGCTCGTCGGCATAGCCCAGCAGCATGCCGGGACCGCGCGCGAGGATCTCGCCCTCCTGGCCATCGGGCACGTCGATATCGTCGTTGTCGACGATGCGCACGTCGTAGTCGACGATGGCGCCGTCGGTGGTCGCGGCGAGGGCCTCGTCGCGCGGCCAGCCGAAGGTCACCAGCGGCACTTCCGAGGCGCCGAAGACGCGGAACGCCTTGCAGTTGGCGAAGGCGGCATTGGCGCCCGGGATCAGGTCCGAGGGTACCGCCGCGCCGCCGCAGGCGAAGAAGCGCAGCGAGGGAAGCGGGTTGCCTGCCTCGCGCGCGGCATTGGCCAGCTCGACCAGGAACGGCGTCGCGGCGACCGTGCCGACAAGGCCGTGGCGCTCGATCAGCGCGAGGGCATCCTGCGCATTCCAGCTTTCCATCAGGACCGTGCGCGTGCCGCAGATGAACGGGGCCTCGAGCCCGTTGGCATAGCCCGAAACGTGCGTGACGGGCGATGGCATCAGCGTCGCCTCGCCCGCTTCGAGGCCCCAGTAGGCCCCGCTTTCGCGCAGGATGCGCGCGATCGAGACGTGCGAGTGAAGCACGCCCTTGGGGCGCCCGGTGGTGCCCGAGGTATAGAGCACCATCTTGACGCCATGGGGGTCGACCTCGGGCCAGGCGAAGGCCTTGCCGCGCCCTTCCGCGACGAGCGCGGCATAGTCGCGATCCCCTTCGCCGCGCACGGTGAAGACGTGCTCGAGACCGGGCAGGTCGGCCTGGATGCGTGCGGCCATCGCCGCGTAGTCGAACTTGCGAAAGCTGCTGGCGACGAAGAAGGCGCGCGCGCCGCAGTCGCCGAGCATCTGCGAGACTTCGTGGTCGCGGTAGATCGGGACGATCGGATTGACGACGAGGCCGGACATCGCGGCGGCGAGGTTGATGACCATCGCCTCGCCCCAGTTGGGCACCTGGAAGGCGACCACGTCGCCGGGGCGCAGGCCGCGTGCATGGAGCGCCACGCTCAGCGCCTCGGCATCCGCGATCACCTGCGCGCGGGTCAGCGTCGTCTCGCCGTCGACGAGCGCGATGAAATCGGGATCGGCCTCGGCAAGGTCCGCGGCCTGCCGGGCGATCGTGCGTGGGTCCCATACGCCCGCTCCGGCATAGTGCGCCAGGTGCTGCGGGGGTATCTCGAGCCATGCCCAGGGCGGGCTTTTCCTCTCCATCATGTCTCTTCAGTGCCTCGTTTCGCGCGGCAAGGGCACCTGTCAAAAGTGCCAAGCCGTCATGGCGCACCTAGCATCTTGGGCAGCTTGCCGCGAGCGGCGCGGATCGTCAGTCTCGATGGCCAGCATAAGCCGGGAGAGTAGCGTGGAACGCATCAAGCAGGTCGGCGACGTCGCCGAGATCATGCTCGATTACGTCGAGAACAAGAAGACCTTCCAGACGGAAAAGCCGCTCAAGGTAAAGACGAGCACCTACACCGACATCGACCAGTACACCGCCGAGATCGAGCTGGTGTTCAAGCGGGTGCCGCTGATGCTCGGCTTCACCTCGGAACTGCCCAATCCCGGCGACTACAAGACGATGGACGCGGTCGGCATGCCGGTCCTCATCAATCGGGACAAGCAGGGCAAGGTCCACGCCTTCCTCAATGTCTGCTCGCACCGCGGCGCGCCCGTGGCAGAGGGCAAGGGCAACTGTTCGCGCTTCACCTGCAAGTACCATTCGTGGACTTACGGCAGCGACGGCCGCCTCATCGGGATTTCCGAATCGAGCACTTTCGGCGATGTCGACAAGGCTGGCATGGGCCTGCGCGCGCTGCCTTGCGAGGAACGCGGCGGCATGATCTTCGTGTGCCTCACGCCCAATGCGCCCATGAACCTCGATACCTATTTCCAAGGCTTCCTCGAGGACTTCGAGGCGCTCGACTTTGCCAACTGGACGTATCTGGGCAACCGCACGATCGAGGGTGCCAACTGGAAGATCGCCTTCGACGGCTATCTCGAGGGCTACCACTTCAAGTCGCTGCACCCCGAGACGATCTTCCCGCGCACCCCGTCGAACACCGCGCACTATGAAGGCTTCGGCCCGAACATCCGCATCGGTTTCCCGCAGCACTCGATCGCCGAGCAATTGAAGGACGTGCCGCGCGAGAAGTGGGGCGAGCAGGAGAACAAGGGCTACGATTTCGTGCGCATCTTCTTCCCCAACGTCTCGATCTTCGTCGCGCCCGAGATCACGCAGGTGGCGCAGCTGTTCCCCGGGCCGACGCCCGACAAGAACCGCACAGTGCTCAACTACCTGCGCCGCGAGCCGATCAAGGACGAGGCCGACCGCGAGGCGGTGGAAGGGGCGATGAACTTCTTCCGCGACGTGACCTACGAGGAAGACTACGTGATCGGCCTGCAGATCCAGAAGGGTCTGGAATCGGGCGCGCACGACGACCTCGTGTTCGGTCGCAACGAGCGCGGCAACCAGTACTTCCACGAGTGGCTCAACTGGTACCTCGAGGACGACGCCTCCGCCCCCGAACCGAAGATGTAAGGTGGGCGCGCCAATGGTGGGCGGGAGCATGGAGAGCGGGGCCACGGTGAACCGCATCTCGCTCGCCTCGGGCGTCCTGCCCGAATTCGGCGCCGTCGACGTGATCGAGGCCGGCCACGCGGCCGGTTTCGACGCGGTCGGCCTGTGGGTCGATCCGGCGCAGTGGAGCGCGCAGACGACGCGCGACACCCGCGCCGCGCTCGAACGCACGGGCATGCCGGTGCTCGACGTCGAGGTCATCTGGATCAGGCCCGACACCCGGCTCGACGACCATCGCCGCGTGATCGACGTCGGGGCGGAGCTGGGCGCGGCCAACGTGCTGTGCGTCTCCTCGCACCCCGACGAGGGCGAGGCGGTGGCGCAGCTTGGCGCACTATGTGCCCATGCCGAAGGTTCGGGCATACGCGTCGCGCTCGAGTTCGGTATCTTTACAGAGGTCAAGTCGCTGGCGCAGGCGCTCGGCATCCTCGAGCGGGTAGGGCACTCCTTGCGCGCGCTGCTGGCCGACCCGATCCATCTCGACCGCTCGGGTACCACATGGGCCGCGCTGGCTGAGGTGGACCGGGCGCTGCTGCCCTATGCGCAGATCTGCGATGCGCGTGCCGAGCGGCCCGACCCGGCGGATTTCGACGCGGTGATCACCGATGCGATCGACCTGCGCGAACAGTGCGGGGAGGGAGCGCTGGACCTGACGGCTTTCCTCGATGCGCTGCCTGCGGGCATCCCGCTCTCGGTGGAGCTGCGCAGCAAGGCCCTGCGCGATGGCTATCGCGAACCTGCTGCGCGGGCGGCGGCGGTTCTGGCCGCGACCCGTAACTGGCTGGCGGGCGCGCACCGGGTTTCGGCATGACGGTCACCGTCGTGACCCTGCTCAAGCGGCGCGAGGGGATGAGCCGCGACGCTTTCCGCGCCTATTACGAGGAGCATCATCGCCGCATCGGCGAGCGCGTGCTGGACGGCTATGCGACGCGCTACCTGCGCCGATACCTCACGCCAAGCGACGGCGTGGACCTGCCGATGGACTACGACGTCGTGCTCGAGATCGACTTTCCCGATGCTGCGACGCGCGATGCCTGCTTCACCGCGATCGGCGAACCACAGACCCTGGCGATGATCGTCGAGGACGAGGAAAAGCTGTTCGACCGCTCCCGCATCCGCACTTACTGCGTGTGCGAGAGCGTGTCGAAACTGGCGCCGCTCAGCTGCGCTCGTTGAGGATCGAGCGGTAGGCGCGGCGCGTGAACAGCCACTTGCCCTCGCGCTTTTCCAACTCGTCGTCGTAGCGCCCGGTGGTGTGGGTACGCTTGCCGTTGGTGGGATCGTCGAAGATCTCGATGGTGTAGGCCACCGTCTTCGCGCTGTTGCCCTCGATCTCGATCGAGCCGGGCTGCATGAAGTAGATCATCGGCAGGCTCATGTCCTCGAGCCCGTAGTTCTTCATCGATTCGGTCCAGGCCTCGACGATGGCCTTCTTGCCGGTGAAACCGCCCAGGTCCGGGTATTCGGGCAGGTCCCAGAAGGCATCCTCGGCCCAGATCGAGCCCCACAGCTCGGGGTCCTTGGTGAGCACGCCATGGGCGTGGGTGTCCATCAGTTCGCGGATGGCGAGACGGTCTTCGACCGGTCCGGTGAATGGCATCGTGCTGCTCTCCTTACCAGGCGTGCTCTTCGCCGTTCCACTTGTAGAAGTTGCCGGTGTCCTCGAGCTTCCAGCCCTTGGCGAGCTCGATGATCTGTGCGGCGCTGTCCTGCGGGGTGATCTCGGCGTCGGGGCCGCCCATGTCGGTCTGGACGTAGCCGGGGTGGATCACGCCGACGACGATGCCGCGCTCCTTCAGGTCGATGGCGACCGAACGCATCATGCGGTTGAGCCCCGCCTTGGTCGCGACATAGGGATAGAAGCCGCCGTAGGGCCAGGTCGAGGCGGCGAGCTGGCTAGAGAAGTTGATCACCTTGCTGCCGTCGCGCAGGCGCGGGAGGAAGGCGACGAGCACGCGCAAGGGGCCCTTGAGCATGATCTCGACGGTCTCGTCGAAGTCCTTCCAGTCGACGCTGTCGAGTTGGGCGCGGGTCTCGCCCGTGACCCCGGCGACGTTGTAGAGGATGTCGATGGGCTCATCGCCGGTCGACGCCGCGCCGCTCGCGACCGAGGCGTCCTTGCCGACGTCCATCTCGTGCACGGTGAGCTTGCCGCCCGAACCTGCCGCGAGGGCGGCGAGATCGTCCGCCTTGGCAGGATTGCGCACCAGCGCGAAGACGTGGTCGCCAGCGGCGAGGTGCTGCCTGGCCAGTTCGAGCGCGATGCCGCGCCCGGCCCCGGTGATTGCCACGGTTGCCATGAAATTCCTTTCCTTCAGGTCCTCTCGGCGGGGATGACGAAGGCTGCGTGTCAGCTATCGGCTCGCCCGCTCGATTCTCGTTTGGGACAAGTCTGGTGGAGCCGGGCAGGGGAGGGCACCTGTCCTTTGTGAGAGAACGCCCGGCTGAGCCTGGGTTCAACGAGTCTCGTAGAGCTGCTGCATGGTGCGCGCGGAAAAGGCGCGCAGGCGTTCCATGCGTTCGCCCTCGCCGAAGATCGGCGCGTGCAGGAGCATGCCCATGTGCATCGCGCTGGTGAAGTCGTGCGCGAGCTTGAGCAGGTCCCAGTGATCCTGCCACTGGGGGAACGCCTCGATCATCTCGCTCGACCAGACCGCGTCGTAGCGTCGGGCGGCGGGATCGAAGATCGCGGCAAGTTCGCCGTCGGTGCGTGCGGCCACCGCCAGTTCGAGCCATGCGGCATAGTCGCGCGTCTGGACCGAGCGCCAGTGCGCGTCGCAGGCCAGTTCGATCAGCGGCTCGCCGCCATGCGCCTCGATCGCGGTGAAGTAGTCCTCGAGGAAGGTGCGCATGCGGTGGTAGACGACGTGCTCGACCACGGCGCCGACCAGTTCCATGCGAGTCTGGAAGTGGTGGTGCATCGCCCCGCGCGAGACCCCGCTGCGCGCCGCGACGGCGCTGGTGGTAAGCCCGGGATAGCCGCCTTCGACGAGGCAATCGACCGCGGCGAGCACCAGCTGGTCGCGCATCAGCGCACTCTTGCGCTGCTGCCACTTGGCCGGCAGCTCGGCCGCATGCGCGGGATTGAGGGCGGCAAGTACGCGCTCGGTGATCTCGATCGGTTCGCTGGCCATCATGCCTCCATCGTCGAGCCCGGCCTACGTTTTCGCTACCTAGCCAAATATGCAGGTAGGCCGGCTGCGAATGGTGTATCATAAAAACCGGCAGAAGAGTCGGTTTATCGAGATCCGACCGGAAAACGACCAGATTGCGTGCTCACAGGACACGCCGGGGCATACCGCGGAATAACCTGCGGGTGCCGGTCGAGAGGAGAGGAGCTGACGGATGAAGGCCGTTCACGCGTCACGTTTCCAGTGGTCCCTTGCCATGCGCGAGCACGGCACGGCGCTGCACGCCTCTCATCACGCCAAGCTCTGAGAAGGAACCCGCCATGAACATCCAGTCCAAGGTTTCACGCTACTCGCAGGAATTCGACCCGCCGGTGCGCGGCGATCCGATCACCGCCGAACGCTACATCTCCAAGGAGTACATGGAGGCGGAGAATAAGAACCTGTGGCCCAAGGTCTGGCATCTGGGCGGGCTGCTCGCCGAGCTCGAAGAGCCGGGCGACATCGTGCGTCACGATTTCGGCAAGGAGTCTGTGATCCTGGTGCGCCAGGAAGACGAGAGCATCAAGGCGTTCTACAACACCTGCCCGCACCGCGGTAACCGCCTCGTGCTCGGCGAGGAAGCCAGTGTTCCGCGCATCGTGTGCTCGTACCACAGCTGGACCTACGACCTCGACGGTACGCTTTCCAAGGTGCAGGACCCCGACGATTTCGAGGGCGGCAACCCCTGCGGCAAGATCCACCTGAGCGAACTGCGCTGCGAGACCTGGGGCCCCTTCGTGTTCTGGTGCATGGACGATGACGTAGCCCCGCTCGAAGAGTGGCTCGCGCCGTTCCCCGAGCGCCTCAAGGGCTATGGCATCGACAACTGGGTGCGCGTGCTCAAGCTCTCGTGCGATGCGGAATTCAACTGGAAGATCATCCGCGACAACTTCAACGAGAGCTACCACCTGCCCACGATCCATCCCGAGCTGGCGACCTTCATCAATGACGGCCTGCCCGACACGCTGTTCGAGATGTACCCCTCGGGCCACAACTCGATGTGGATGAAGGGCCATCAGGCCACCACCCGCACCGACTATCACACGACCGAGGTGCCCGCCCCGCTCGACGAGGTGGCTGCGGCCTGGGGGCTCGATCCGGCCGAGTTCAACGGGCGCACCGGCGACCTGCGCGAGGCGATCGTCGCGGCCAAGCGCAAGCTCGGACCCGAGCGCGGCTTCACCAATTACGAGAACATGACCGACCAGCAGCTGGTCGACTATTTCCACTGCACCCTGTTCCCCAATCTCACCCTGACGATGAGCCCGGAACAGCTGCAGGTGCTGCGCACCGAACCGCATCCGACCGATCCGGAGAAGTGCATCTTCCAGCACTGGTGCCTCTACCCCCCGGTCGAGGGGATGAAAGAAGTCGTCACCCCGATCGGCAGCGTTCCTCTGCGTCATGACGAGGTCGCGCGCCATTCGGTCTACGGCGATGGCGTCTCGCTCGGCTTCGTCGCCGATCAGGACCTCTCGATCGGCACCAGCCAGCAGCAGGGCCTCAACTCGCGCGGCTTCAAGGGCTGCCACCTGCCCAACCAGGAAAAGCGCATCCAGCGCTTCCACGAGCTGCTCGACGACTACGTCTCGGGCAAGCTGCCCGAAGCCGGTCAGTAAGGGAGGCAGCGGCGATGACCGGAACGAGCGAACTCGAGCTTGCCCGCGGCATCGCCGCTCCCGCAGCGGGGGTGCCGGGGCGGCACTTCATGCAGATCGCGATGATGGTCGAGGATATCGAGACCGCCTGTGCGAACTGGACCCGCACGACCGGCGTCGGCCCGTTCCTGCACGTGCCCCACATTCGCCTCGACAGCTTCGACTATCGCGGCACCAAGGCCTCGGGCATCGATTTCTCGGTGGCGATCGCGCAGTCGGGCGGGGTCCAGATCGAGCTTGTCCAGCAGCACGACGATGGCCCCTCTGCCTACCGCGACATCATCGCGAAGGGCGCTCAGGGCTTCCACCATCTCGCGATCTACACCGGCGACTACGACGCGGTGCACGCCAGCTATATCGACCAGGGCTTCGTCGCCGCGGTCGAGGGTACCTTCGGCGGCTATCGCTTCGCCTATATCGATACCAGCGCGGCCATCGGCTGCATGATCGAGCTTATCGAGGAAAATCCGCTTCAGGGCGAGTTCTTCGAACGCGTGGCTGCTGCCGCGCACGACTGGGACGGTGTCACCGATCCCATCCGCCCGGGGTTTCCGGCTGCCGAGGACTGACCGGCGCGCTCTCTCCCTTGCGTCTTGGCTTTGTCTGACAGCAACACGTCCGGCCCCGGGCGTCTTTTCCCCCAACGAGAACAGACGAGAGGATTTCGCACATATGATCCAGTGCCCGGTCGAGGACCGTTTCGCCATCCAGGACGTCATGGTCGCCTATGCCCATGCCGTCGACAGCCTCCACGACCTCGACGCGATCTGCGACGTCTTCGTCGAGGATGCGGTTTTCGATCTCTCAGGGATCGGCTTTCCCAGCCTCGTCGGGCATGAACAGATCCGCGGTTTCTTCACCGACACCTTCGAGGCGATGTCGGCCCATGCGCACTACCTGACCAACTTCGCGATCACTGCCTACGACGGCGAGACCGCCTCGATCCGCGCCTATGTGATCGGCATGGGCAAGTACAAGGCGGGCGGCGGGATCACTGTCCATGGCCGCTATTACTTTGACGTGGTGAAGACGCCGGCGGGCTGGAAGGCCAAGCGTTACACGATGGACTTCCTCATCCCACTCGAGAGCTGAGCGGCGCCTCAGTCCGGGAGGCTCACCCCGAAGATCTCGCGGCGCGGCCAGCCGGTCTCGTCGTAGACCTGCTCGATGCCGCTCGCCGCGTAGATCTGCACGCCGAAGCCGGTGATCGTCCATTTCTCGAGATGGGCGCGCATCGCGAGGTAGGAGGGATGGCGGAAGTGGCCGAGCAGGTGCTCGACGCTTTCCCACTCCTCGAACACGTGGATCTTGCCCGGTTCGAGCGGATCGATCGCCCAATTGTAGGCGATGCAGCCGGTCTCGCCGCGGCTCGATGCAATGTGGTCGGCAGCGCCGGTGATGATGTCGCGGCAGGTCGCCTCACCGCCTTGCGCGCCACCTTCGTAGATCAGCCATCCGGCCACAATGATGCGCATGCGGGAATCCTCTCGTATTATCGGTTCTCCTGAGCCTAGGCAGCGAGGGGAGCGAAAACCTCTGGCACTTTTGGCAGGGGACGGCGTTGGCCAGGTGGCGGAGATATCCGCATGGAAATCATGGGAGAACCGAGAAAATGACAGGTCGTATCGCGGGCAAGGTGGCGCTGGTCACGGGCGGATCATCGGGTCTGGGCGCGGCTATCGTCGAGCGCTTCGCAGCCGAAGGTGCGGCGGTCGTCGTTGCCGACATCGACCGCGAAGCGGGCGAGGCACTCGTCGCCAGAATTGGCGCATCGGCGTCCTTCGTCATGCTCGACGTGCGCGAGGAGGCGCAATGGATCGCGGCCTTCGAACAGGTCGCGTCGACGCACGGGCTGCTCGACGTGCTCGTCAACTGCGCCGGGATCACCACATACGGTTCGGTCGAGGACCTGACCATGGACGCCTTCCGGCACGAGCTCGACGTCGACCTGCTCGGCCCGTTCCTGGGTTGCAAGCACGTCGTCCCGCTGATGCGCGCGAACGGTGAGGAGCCTCAGGCCAAGGGGCGCGGGGGTTCGGTGATCAACATCGCCTCGATGGCCAGCATCCGCGCCGAGCACTATCTCGCCGCCTACAATGCCGCCAAGGCCGGGGTCACGCACATGACCAAGTCGGCAGCGCTGCACTATGCGCGCAAGGGCTATGGCATCCGCTGCAATTCGGTGCACCCGGGCGTCATCCATACCCCGATCCTCGACAAGGTCCTTGCCCAGGCCGAGGATGCCAAGGCGCTGTTTGCCGAGTGGGAAGCACTGCATCCGGTCGGCAGGCTCGGCCAGCCCGAGGAGGTGGCGGCGCTGTGCCTCTACCTCGCCAGCGACGAGAGCGCGTTCGCCACTGGCGCCGAGTTCGTGCTCGACGGTGGTTCCTCGCTCTAGGACTCTGACCCCGACCCGCGCGGACGGGATATCCTGAATAAGATTAGCCGGATCAGATCGGGCGGATCTCGTCCTGCTGATGGATCTCGAGGATTTCGAAGACGTTGCCGAAGAAATCGCGGCAATAGGTGCCGGTGTAGCCGTGCTTTACCCCGTCCGCGTCGGTGCTGATCGCCTCGAGCGCGGGCGGGGTATGGACGGGAAGCCCGGCTGCAACGATGCGCTCGTGAACCGCGGCCACGTCCTCGACCTGGATCGCGAAATGGGTGTAGCCGTATTCGTTGACTCCGCGCGAAGGGTCCTGCGGCGCCTGCTTCGGCGCTGCATATTCGAAGACCTCGATCTGGCAGTTGCCGAGGCGGCAGAAGAACTGGCGCGCCGCGCTCCCCTCGAGGCCGACCACCGCGTCGATAAAGGGATTGTCGGCCCATTCTAGCGGTGCGACTTCTTCCACACCGCCCAGAATGTCGATGTAGAAGCGGCGCGCCTTGCCGAGGTCGGGGACCGAGACCCCGATATGGTGGACGCCGATGACGCCGGGCAGTGGGCTGGTCATGGTCACGTCCTTTCCTCGCGGATTCACACCTGCGTGAAACCGCCGTCCATCACGAGCTGGTCGCAGGTCATGAAGCTCGAGGCCTCGCTGGCGAGGAAGACCACGCCGCCTGCCATTTCCTCGGGTTCGCCGAGCCGACCGATCGGGTGCGAGACGTTCATCCCCGCGATGGCGGCATCGACCGAGGGTACCGCCCCCAGATCGACGTAGCGCTGCATGATCGAGCTGAGCATCGGGGTATTGATGCCGCCGGGATGCACCGAGTTGACGCGGATGTTGTAGCCGAGCGCCGCGAACTCTGCGCCAAGGCACTTGCTGAGCATCCCGATCGCGGCCTTGCTCACGCAGTAGGCAGCATTGAACGCGGCACCGTTGATCCCGCCCACGCTCGAGAAGTTCACCACAGAAGCCCCGCTCTTGCGCGCCTTGCCGCCCGCCTTGAGCATGTCGAGCATGACCTGCGCACCGATGATCGCACTGTCGACGTTGATCGCGTTGACCTTGTGGAACTCGGAGAGCGCGGTCTCCTCGAACTTGGTGACGATCGAGTAGCCGGCATTGTTCACCAGCACGTCGAGCCGTCCGTAGGTCTCGCGAACGAGCGTCTCGACCGTGCGCCAGTCAGCCTCGCTGGTGACGTCGTGCTTGCAGTAGTGATCGGCACCCTCGATCTCGGCGTCTTCGCGAAGATCGGTGGCGATGACGGTGGCACCGGCGGCCTTCATGGCCTTGACGATCTCGCGGCCGATGCCGCCGGCAGCGCCGGTGACGAGCGCAATTGTGTCGGGAAGGGCGATAGTCATGGAACTGTGTCCTTGTAGGTTCGGACGCTTACTGCGCGGTCCAGCCGCCATCGACGACCAGTTCGGCGCCGGTCATGTACGAGCTGTCGGCGCTGGCGAGGAAGAACACCGCGCTGGCCAGCTCGCTCGGGTCGGCAAGGCGCCCGATCGGGGTCTTGGCCGAGACCATGTCGACGAGATCCTGCGCTTTCTCGGCAACGCCGCTGTCTACCCAGCGCTGGAAGCCTTCCTTGAGCAACGGCGTGACGACGAAACCGGGGTGCAGCGAGTTGGCGCGCAGCGGCATCTTCTTTTCCGCGAACTCGAGCGCGATCGACTTGGTGAACAGGCGCACCGCGCCCTTGCTCGCATTGTAGCCGGAGACCTCGCTCATGCCCACGAGGCCCATGATCGAGCTGACGTTGATGATCGAGGAGCCGCCTTTGACGTCTGCGCCGCTCTCGGCCATCAGCGGCACGAAAGTGCGCACGCCCAGGAACACGCCGTCGACGTTGATGCTCATGATCCGCCGCCAGCCCTCGAGCGAGGTCTCGGCGACCGGACCGGTGAGGTCGATGCCGGCATTGTTGACAAGGATGTGCAGCTTGCCGTGGCGCTCTGCCACTGCATCGCGCGCGGCGGCCCAGTCGTCCTCGCTGGTCACGTTGGCCTGGACGTAGCTGGCGGCCTGCCCGAGCCTGTCCAGCGTCGATGTGGCAAGCTCGCTGTCGGGTGCATCGAGGTCGGTGAGCACGACCTCCGCGCCTTCGGCGAGGAAACGTTCGACACAGGCGAGACCGATCCCGCGAAGGCCACCGGTAACGAGGGCGACGCGCCCGGCAAGGCGCTGCGATCCAAGCTGTTCCATCGTCTCAGACCCCGTTCATGCCGGCGGTGCTGGCACCGTCCATGGTGAATTCGCTGCCCGAGCAGAAGCGGGTCTCGTCCGAGGCGAGCCAGGCGACCATGCCCGCGACCTCGTCAACCTGCGCCATGCGGCCCATCGGCGAGAGGCCTTCGTAGGCGGCGCGGGTGGCAGCCGGGTCCTGCGAGGTCTCGATCAGGTTGCCGATCATCGCGGTCTCGACGACGCCGGGCAGCACGGCATTGACGCGGATCGCGTACTTCTGGTTGCCCGCGTGCACCGCCGAGGACTTGACCAGCGCGACGACGGCCGACTTCGACACCGAGTAGGCGACGAAATTGCCCATCGCGCGGTGCGCGTTCATCGAGGAGTTGACGATGATCGAGCCGGTCGGCCCGTCCGGGTTCTTCGCCATCGCGCGCATCGCGTGCTGGACGGTGAGCATGACGCCGGTGAGGTTGACCCCCATGACGTTGTTCCAGCCCTCGATCGTGATGCTCTCGATCGAACCGTCACCGTTTTCGGTGCCGGCATTGGCAAAGGCAACGTCGAGCCTGCCATGCTTTTCGAGGATGTGGGCCATGAGGCCGTCCCAGGCAGCGGCATCGGTGACGTTGTGCTTGACGAACTCGGCGCCGGTGGCATCGCAGATCGACTTGGCGGCGGCCTCGTTCGAGCCGGTGAATATCACCGTCGCGCCTTCCGCGCACATGCGTTCGACGGTGCCTGCGCCGATACCCGAGGTTCCCCCGGTGACGAGCGCGACCTTGCCTTCGAGGCGTTTCACAGCATTCTCCCAGTTACACTTTGTCGTCCTACATGGCCCATCGAGCAATCGGGACAACCTATGATTTGAGCAAGGTGACTTTCCCCTTGGGCGGGTCCAGAAAACGAACCAAACAGGCAGAATTCTTTTTGGGAGCATGGAGAGACATGGCCGAACGCGACCCCGAAATCGCCGCCAAGCTGGGCGAAGACCGCAGCGAAGGCATCAGCTGGGCCGAACTCATGGAGCAGGACTCGCGCACACCGCCGGCGATCCTGACCGAGGAAAGCTACACCTTCCGCGGGTCCGACCCGATCCCCGCCGAGCGCTACACCAGCGAGGAATTCGCGAAGCTCGAGCGCGAGAAGATGTGGCCCTACGTGTGGCAGTTCGCCTGCCGCGAGGAGGACATCCCCGAGGAAGGCGACTACATCGTCTACGAGAACGCGGGCCGCTCTTTCCTCGTCTCGCGCCAGGATGACGGCTCGATCCGGGCCTTCCACAATGTCTGCCTCCACCGCGGTCGCAAGCTGCGCACCGAGGACGGGCACGCCGACAAGTTCGTGTGCCCCTTCCACGGCTTCGCCTGGAACAAGGACGCGAGCTTCGATTCGATGCCGTGCCAGTGGGACTTCCCGCACCTCAAGGAGCAGAACCTCGACCTGCCCGAGGCCGAGGTCGGTCGCTGGGCGGGCTACGTCTTCATCCGCGAGGAGAAGGGCGGCCCCACCCTCGAGGAATACCTCGCGCCGCTGCCCGAGCACTTCAAGCGCTGGCGTCACGAGGAATGCGCCACCGTGATGCGTGTCGCCAAGGAGGTTCCGGCCAACTGGAAGGTCGTGATGGAGGCCTTCATGGAGGCCTGGCACACCATCGTCACGCACCCGCAGCTGCTGCCCTTCACCGGCGATTCCAATGCCGCCTACTGGACCTGGGGCGACAACGTGAACGTCAACCTCACGCCGTTCGGCGTGATGAGCCCGCACCTCGAGAAGGGCCCCGATGGCGAGCGCGGCCAACAGTGGATCGTCGACCAGTTCATCCTCTACAACGGCCGTTCGGGCGACAACTACGAGGATGCCGCCAAGGACAACCCGATGGCGATCACCGTGCCCGAGGGCACGAGCGCGCGCGCGGCACTGGGTGCGGCGATGCGCAAGGCCTATACCGAAAGCACCGGCTACGACCACGAGGACGCCACTGACGCCGAGCTGCTCGATGCGCTGGTCTACAACGTGTTCCCCAACTTCGCGCCCTGGGGCGGCTACATGCCAAACATCGTCTACAACTGGCTGCCCGGAAAGACCCCGGATACCTGCGTGATGGAAGTGCGCATCCTCGCGCGCATTCCCAAGGGCCAGCCCATCCCGCGCGGCGCGCCGCTCAAGTTCCTGACGCTCGAGCAGAAGTGGACCGAAGCGCCCGAACTGGGCATTCTCGGCGACGTGTTCGAGCAGGACATGGACAACCTGCCTTACGTGCAGGAAGGTCTGCACGCCTCCAAGACGGGGCAGGTCAATCTCGGCAACTACCAGGAAATCCGCATCCGCCAGTTCCAGGACACCATGGTGAAGTACATCGAGGGTGACCTTGGCACGAAGGGTGGCGCGGCGTGAGCGGAGAAGGTGCTTACGGGGGCGAGGTTGCGCCCCCGGTGAAGGAAGACGAACACCCGCCGCGCATCGATTGCGTTTTGGTCTGCGGCGGGGTGTGGCACGACATGGACTTCGCCCGGCTCGAGCTGCTCAAGCTTCTTGCCGAGGACCAGAGCGTGCGTACCCGCGTGTTCGAGGACTACGAGAACATCGAGGCCATCGCCAAGGCCGACATCCTGATCAGCTACACCTGCGACGTGACGCCTTCGCTTCCGGCGCAGGAAGCGCTGCGCGACTGGTTGCGCAAGGGCGGGCGCTGGTATGCGCTGCACGGTACGAACTCGGTATTGCGCATGCTCGAGGACGGCTCCGACGCCGGGCTATGGGATGCGCCGCGCTGGGCACCGTTGTTCATGGACCTGCTCGGGACGCAGTTCGTCAGCCACCCGCCGATCGCGCCCTACACGGTCACGGTCGCCGATCCCGATCACGAACTGACGCGCGGGATCGAGCCCTTCGACACCACCGACGAGCTCTATCACATGGAGCGCCACGGCGACCTGCACGTCCTGCTCGAGACCGAGTGCAGCGAGGAAGGGACAGGCTTCGTCGAGGCTGCCGATGCGCCGGGTACGCACCCGGTCATGTACATCAAGCAGCACGGGCTCGGCGCGGTGCTCTACAATACGCTCGGGCACTGCCGCGGGCACTATGACCTGCAGCCGATGCTCGACTGGTGGCCCACCGTCGATCGCTGCGCATGGGACCTGCCGGTCTTCTACGATCTGCTGCGCCGTGGCATCGGTTGGATCAAGCAGCGCGAAAAGGCCTGACGCGGCAATCGCAAGGCTTACGAGCCCGCATGGAGCGAAAGATTAAGAGCCGGCCTTCTCTGCGCAGGAGAAGGCCGGTTTTTCTTTGGTCACGCTAGCGTGCAGAAGTCTCTGGGCCCGAAAAAAAGGGGGCGGTCGGATTGCTCCGGCCGCCCCTTTGCAAGGTGGGAGAGTTGCTTCTGGCCCGGTCTAGTCGACCAGGCCTGCATATCGGTCGAGCGCGCCGGCAGGGCCGTCGGGCCAGCGCGAGAGTACGAGCAGGCGCTTGTGCCCGCCGCCTACGGCGAGTTCGTCGGTAACGCCCATGCCGCCGTGGAACTGGATCATCTCGTGGCCGAGCGTCACCGAAGCTTCGGAAATGAACGCGCGTGCGCCCTCGACCGCCTTGGTGAACCCGCTCTCGCCCCACGAGACAAGCGCGAGGTTGAGCAGGCTGCGGCTCTGTTCGATCACCGCGTACTGCGCGACCATGCGGTGCTGGATCGCCTGGAACGAGCCGAGCGGCGCACCGAACTGATCGCGGGTGCGCAAGTAGTCGATTGTCTCGTCGAACAGGCGGCTCATGATGCCCAGCGCCTCGGCGCAGCGCGCGAGATTGGCGAAGGTCTGTGCCTCGGCGAGTTGCGCGAAGCCGCCCGAAAGGCGCTGGCCGGCATCGATCCGCGCGCCATCGAGCGTGAGCGAGGCGGTCACGCTGCCATCGGCCAGGTGCCATTCCCTAACGGTAAGTCCCGGAGTGTCGCGCGTGACGAGAAACAGGCCGATCCCATCGACTTCGCCCGGTGCACCGGACAGCCGCGCGCTGACGATGAAGCCGTCGGCGCCGCCACCGGCCACGCAATAGGGCTTCTCGCCGTCGAGGATATAGCCGCCCTCGGCTTCGCGTGCGCTGGTCTCTACCCAGCGACGGTCATCGCGCGAGGCGGTCTCGGCATGGGCAAGGACGAGGCGCTTTTCGCCGGTCGCCAGCGCCTCTGCCCATTCGCCCGCCAGCGCTTCGGGCGCGGTCGCGGCGAAGAGCCGCCCGGCCAGTACGGCGATCTCGGCGAGCGGTTCGACCACCAGCCCGCGGCCCAGCGCCTCGAATACGGTGGCAATGCCGGTTGCATCGAGATCGAGCCCGCCGAAATCTTCCGGCAACGGAGCCGCGATAAGACCCAGCTCGCCCAGAAGCTCCCAGTTCTTTGTCGAGAAACCACTTGGCTGCGCGAGAAAGGCGCGGCGGCTGTCGTGGTCATAATGATCGGTGACGAAGCGCTCGGTCAGAGCCTTGAGCATTTCTTCGTCTTCGTTGAGATCGAAGTTCACGTTCCACTCCCGTTGATCTGCAAGCACTAACACGGGAGCCTGCACCGCCTCCTCTGCGCAAAAGACTAGGGGTGTTCGGAAAAAATGCCTGTCTGCGGTCATTGTGCGGACCGGTCATGGGCACTACAACGATTGCAAGAGAGGACAATCATGCAATTGCTATTACAAGAAAAGGTCGATGCGGTCCGGGTCACGTCGCAGGACAACATCCGCTCGGCTGCCGAGGCCCTGAACCAGATCGCGCTCGATCACGGGATGCGCGCAGCGCCTGCCCACGACATCGCCGACAAGCGTACTCCGGTCGATGCCGAGGGCAATATCCTCGCGACCGAGGTGTTTGGCTGGGGGGATGACGACCGGGTGTGGTGGCGCAATTCGCGTATTGCGCTCGATTCGCCGCTGACCTCGGCCTGCCGCTTCGAGGGCCAGCCTTTCTGGGCCAATGCCGAGGGTTTCCGCACGCGCGAGCCCAACGCCTACCTCGATTCCATCGACATCGCCAATTTCGAGCAGCGCGCCATGACCCGCGCAGCGATCGCGGTGCCGGTCCACTTGCCTTTCGGCCAGATCGGCGCGGTCAGCTTCAATCCGCTCGACAAGGAGAAGACCGACCTTTCGGCGGAGTTCCTCGAACTTTCCGATGCGCTCGGCCTCTATGCACGCACTTTCATCGCGACGTATGTGCAGGTCATGGGCTCGACCCAGGCGCTGCCGCCTGAATCGCGCCTGTCCAAGCGCGAGGTCGAGTGCCTGCGCTGGGCCGCGATCGGCAAGACCGACCTTGAAATCAGCATGATCATGTCGCGCAGCCGTGCCACGGTGCGCTTCCACATCCACAACGCCGCGACCAAGCTCAACGCGGTCAACCGCAGCCAGACGGTCTTCAAGGCCGCACAGCTGGGTTACATCTCGCTGCACCGCTGAAGCTGCGCGGGGCGATGCCCCGCGCCGGCTTGCACCCTGCTGGCTTGCAGCCTCAGGGACGATCTTCCAGCACCAGCGCTGCTGCGCGCAGGCCGACCGCCATTGCCGGGGCATTGGTATTGCCGGTGACGTGACCGGGCATGATCGAGCAGTCCGCGACGCGCAGCCCCTCGACCCCGTTGACCCTGAGGCGCGGATCGACGACGGCCTCAGGGTCCGAGCCCATGCGGCACGAGCCGATCGCGTGAAGCCCGCAACTCGACAGGCGGCGGAACATCGCGAGGATGTCCTCGTCGCTCTCGCATTCCAGACCGGGGACAAGTTCGGGCCCCATCATCGGCCCCAGTGGCGGGGCGGCGATGAACTCGCGCATCTTGCGCACCAGCGCGATGGCCGACTTGCGGTCGTGCTCGGTGGTCAGGAAGTTGTGGCGGATATCGGGCGCATCGCCCGCATTCGGGCCTCCAATATGTACCGTGCTCTCGCTGGTGAGGCGTAGCAGCTGGCCGTAGACGGTGACGCCCGGCTTGGGGTCGATCTTGTCGAGCGGGACCGGATCGTTGTCGTCGCCGACCTTGAAGGTGTAGCCGCCCAGATAGAACTGCGCGTCGGTGCGCCCGTCGGGGTGCGCGACGTTGCAGAAGGCGCCGACCTCGAACGGCCCGGTCGCCATGATCCCGTCGTGGCGCAGCAGGTAGCGCGCCATGGCCATGACCGCGCCGAGGCCGAAGAAGCTCTTGTTGGTGCCCTTGCCACGGGCGAGGCGATAGGGGATCGAGAGCGAGAGATGCTCGATCATGCGTTCGCCTACGTCGGGCAGGTCGACCAGCGGCTCGATTCCCGCCGCGCGCAGCTTCTCGGCGCGGCCGATGCCCGACCTTTGCAGCAAGAGCGGGCTTTCCATCGCGCCTGCGCACACAATCACCTCGCCCGAGCAGGCGAAGAAGCGCGACTTGCCATCGACCAGTGTCTCGACCCCGCTCGCGCGCTTGCCCTCGAAGACCACGCGCTGCGCGAGGACCCCGGTCTTAACCGTCATGTTGGGTCGCTTGCGCGCGGCGGCGAGGTAGGTGCGTGCCGAGGAGTCGCGCTTGCCCTTGCGGATGTTGTGGCTGAACAGGCCGACGCGCGGGCCGGGCGTGCCGTTGAGATCGTCGACGCGCCTGAGCCCGATCGACTCGCCCGATTCGATCATCTTCTCGGCGAGCGGATAGGTATAGCAGGCCGGATTCACGCGAACGAGGCCGCCGCTGCCGCGCATGGCCGACGGACCTGCGGCATGGTCTTCCAGTTCGAGAAAGGCGCGCGTCATGCTCTCGCCGTTCCAGCCGGTCGCGCCTGCGTCGCGCTCCCAGGCGTCGTAGTCCGCAGGCTCGCCGCGGCTCCAGATCATGCCGTTGATCGAGGACGAGCCGCCCAGGCCCTTGCCGCGGATCCAGACCTCGCCGCCAGAGGCGTTGGCGCCTTCCTCGCGCGGCTGCGCGACCGGGTAGGCCCACATGTGCTCGGGCTTCTTGACCAGCTTGGCGACGCCCTTGGGCAAGGTCACCCAGAAGCTGTCGTTCTCGCCGCCCGCCTCGAGCAGCAGCACGCGCGAACGTCCGTCCGCACTCAGCCGCTCGGCCATGACGCAACCGGCGGATCCACCGCCGACAATGATGTAATCCCAGGTGTCAGGCATGTTCTTTCTCCCGCCGACATGCCTCGCACGGGCTGGCACAAAGGCCACCCTAGCGTTTTGATGAGTCACAATAGTGGCTTGGGTGGGCGTACATGAGGGGCAATGACCGAACGCCAGTATCGGATTGGGAGCAAGATGCACGCGATCGCCGAAAGGCTTTTCACTCAAGATGTTCCGCCGCGCCTCGTCGGCGGCCGTGACCGTCAGTCAGGGCGCATCGTCTTCCCGTGCCCCGAGGGCGAGAGCCACGAGCCGGTGGCGCTGTCGAGCGAGGGCACCTTGTGGTCCTATACCGTGCAGCGCTTCCGTCCCAAGACCCCGCCCTATGCGGGCCCCGAGGCGTTCGAACCCTGGATCGTCGCCTATGTCGAGCTGCCCGGCGAGGTCATCGTCGAGGCGCGTCTCGTCGACGTCGCCTTCGAGGACGTGCGCATCGGCATGAAGGTCAGCTTCAAGCCCGCCCCGCTCGATCCCGCAGCGCCCGAGGGCGTGATGATCCCCGCCTACGTTCCGGCAGGAGAGGCAGCATGAGCGACGTATGCATCGTCGGTATCGGCATCCATCCCTTCGGGCGCACCGACGGCGTTTCTGGCGTGGACCAGGGGGTCAACGCCGTGCGTGCCGCGCTGGCCGACGCCGGGATCGCCTGGCCCGACGTCCAGTTTGCCTACGGCAGTTCCGATTCCGCGGGCAATCCCGACACCATGGTCGACCGCCTCGGCCTGACCGGCATGCAGTTCATCAACGTGCGCAACGGCTGCGCGGCGGGTGGCTCGGCGCTGTTCAGCGCGCAGATGGCGATCAAGTCGGGCGAGTTCGACCTCGGTCTCGCGGTGGGCTTCGACAAGCACCCGCGCGGCGCGTTCAACGCGCTGCCCAGCGAATACAACCTGCCCGAGTGGTACGGCGATGCCGGCTACATGGTCACCACCCAGTTCTTTGCGGCCAAGATCATGCGCTACATGGCCATGTTCGGCATCTCGCGAAAGTCGCTGGGCATGGTCGCCGAGAAGGCCTTCCGCAACGCGGTCCACGCGCCCCATGCCTGGCGCCGCAGCCCGGTCGCGCTCGAGGACATCCTCGAGGCGCCCATGGTCTCCGACCCTTATTCCAAGTTCATGTTCTGCTCTCCGGCAGAAGGCGGCGTCGCGCTGATCCTCGCCAGCGAGAAGAAGGCGCGCGAACTGGGCAAGCCGCTGATCCGGCTCAAGGCCGCGACGATGCGCACGCGCCCGCCGCACAGCTTCGAGGTCTTCGCGCCGATGGTCGACGTCGTCGAGAATGACAGCGGCCCGCGCGGGACGGCATCGCGGATTGCCTCGGCCGATGCTTTCAGGCTTGCCGGGATCGGTCCCGAGGACATCGCGCTCGCCCAGCTGCAGGATACCGAGGCCGGTGCGGAGATCATGCATATGGCCGAGAACGGCTTTTGCGCCGATGGTGAGCAGGAGCGCTGGCTGGCCGAAGGGCGCACCGAGATCGGTGGCGCGCTTCCGGTCAATACCGATGGCGGCTGCCTTGCCTGCGGCGAGCCGATCGGCGCCTCGGGCCTGAGGCAAGTCTACGAGAACGTCGTGCAGCTGCGCGGGGATGCGGGGGGACGCCAGGTCCCCGGAAATCCGAAGACGGCCTATAGCCACGTCTACGGTGCCCCCGGCGTGTCGGCCGTGACCATTCTGGAACGATAAGAACGCATATGGACATCGAACTTTCCCCCGACGACGCAGCCTTCCGCGACATGGTCCGCGCCTTCCTGCGCGAGAGCCTGCCTGCCGAAGTGAAGGCCGGCGCTGCTGCGACCCCCTCGGTCTTCGTCGAGCCCGAGATCGGGCAGGCCTGGAACGCGGTCCTCAACGAGAAGGGCTGGCTGGGCTACCAGTGGCCTGCTGAACATGGCGGTACGGGCTGGACCCCGCTCCAGCGCTACCTGTTCGAGAAGGAGTGCGCCTCTGCCGGTGCGCCGAACCTGACCGTGCTCGGCCTCAAGCTGCTCGCACCGGTCCTGTGGAACTTCGGGTCGGACGAGCAGAAGGCGCATTACCTGCCGCGCATCCTGTCGGGCGAGGACTACTGGTGCCAGGGCTTCTCCGAGCCGGGCGCGGGTTCCGACCTCGCCAGCCTCAAGACCCGCGCGGTCCTCGAGGGCGACAGCTACCGGGTCAACGGATCGAAGATCTGGACCACCCATGCCCACCACGCGAACTGGATGTTCACGCTGGTCCGCACCAATACCGAGGTGAAGAAGCAGGCCGGCATTTCGTTCCTGCTGATCGACTTGTCGAGCCCGGGCGTATCGGTGCGCCCGATCCTCACCAATGCCGGTGACCACGAGGTCAACCAGGTGTTCCTCGAGGACGTGATCGTCCCGGCGGAAAACCTCGTCGGCGGCGAGGGGCAGGGCTGGACCATCGCCAAGTTCCTGCTCGAGAACGAGCGCGGCGGTTCGTGCCACGCGCCCAAGCTGTGCTACGATCTCGACCAGATCGAGGCGGTCTCGCAGCGCGAGAGCGACGGGCGTGGCGGCAAGCTGGCCGACGATCCGCAGTGGCGCCGCCGCATCGCCAAGGCACGCCTCCAGGTCGATGCGCTCGAGATGATCGAGCTCAAGATCATCTCCGAGATCGCCAAGGGCCGCAAGCCGGGCCCGCAGACCTCGCTGACCAAGCTGCTCGCCTCGAACCTGCGCCAGGAACTCGACCTGATCTCGGTCGACCTGTTCGGCGTGGCCGGGCTTCAGCTCGAGACGACGCGCCCGCTCTACGGTCCCGACGCGCCGCAGCCGGTGCACGACAAGGGCGCCCAGATCGCCTCGGCGCGCTACCTCAACAGCCGCGCCTGGACCATCTTCGGGGGCACCAACGAGATCCAGAACACGATCATCGCCAAGTCCGTGCTTGGCCTGTGACGGCGTTCGGCGCACCATCGCGCAAACCGCTTCAACGGATTAACGAGAGAGAGGATTTTCCATGCAGCTGAACCGCGAGGCACTGACCCGCGCCTATCGGCAGATGAAGCTGATCCGGGAATTCGAGGAAAGGCTCCACGAGGAGATCCAGACTGGCGAGATCGCCGGCTTCACCCACCTCTACTGCGGCCAGGAAGCGGTCGCGGTGGGCGTGTGCGAACACCTGACCGAGCGTGACAAGATCGTCTCGACCCACCGCGGCCACGGCCACTGCCTCGCCAAGGGCTGCGACGTGCAGGGCATGATGAAGGAAATCTGGGGCAGCCAGGAAGGCCTTTGCAACGGCAAGGGCGGCTCGATGCACATCGCTGACATCGACAAGGGCATGCTCGGCGCCAACGGCATCGTCGGCGCGGGCGCGCCGATCGCGGTCGGCGCGGCGCTATCCAACAAGATCGACGGCCCCGACGAGAACGGCGAACTGGCCATCTCGATCGCCTTTTCGGGCGACGGTGCCTGCAACCAGGGCACGACCTTCGAGGCGATGAACCTCGCCGTCGTGACCAAGGCGCCGGCGATCTTCGTCTTCGAGAACAACCACTATTCCGAGCACACCGGCGACGACTACGCGGTCGGCACGAAGAACGACATCGCCAGCCGCGCCGAGGCCTTCGGGATGAAGGTGTGGCGCGCCGACGGCACCGACTTCTTCGCGGTCTACGATACCTTCCGCGAGGTGCTCGAATACGTGCGCGTGCCCGGCAATGGCCCGGCCGCGGTCGAGTTCGACACCGAGCGCTTCTTCGGCCACTTCGAGGGCGATCCGCAGCGCTATCGCGGCAAGGGCGAGCTCGATCGCCTGCGGGCCGAGCGCGACTGCATCAAGATCTTCCGCAAGAACGTGACCGGCGCGGCGCTGCTCGAGGATGCGGATCTCGACAAGATCGACGAGGAGACGCTCAAGGCCATCGAGGACGCGGTGGAAGCCTCGCGCTCCGCTGCGCGCCCGCAGCCCGAGAACGTCCTCGACAACGTCTACATCAGCTACTGAGGCAGGAGCGAGAACAATGGCAAAATTGATGTATCGCGACGCCATCCGCAACACGATCTTCCAGGAAATGCAGCGTGACGAGCGCGTCGTCGTCCTCGGCGAAGACGTCGTAGGCGGCATGGGAACCGCGGGCGGCCCCGAGGCCATCGGTGGCATCTGGTCGACCTCGACCGGCTTCTACGACGCCTTCGGTCCCGAGCGTGTGATCGACACCCCGATCTCGGAAAGCGCGATCATGGGTGCGGCAGGCGGTCTCGCCCTCGCGGGCAAGCGCCCCGTCGCCGAGATCATGTTCGCCGACTTCATCGGCGTGTGCATGGACCAGCTGTGGAACCAGATCGCCAAGTTCCGCTACATGTTCGGCGGCAAGTCGGTCTGCCCGGCAGTGATCCGCATGCCTTGCGGCGCGGGCTACAACGCCGCCGCGCAGCACAGCCAGATGATCAGCCAGTTCGTCACCGGCATGCCCGGCATCAAGGTGGTCATGCCCGCCACGCCCGAGGATGCCTGCGGCCTGCTGCGCCAGGCGATCCGCGACGATGACCCGGTGGTCTTCCTCGAGCACAAGTTCCTTTACGGGATGAGCGGCGAGGTCAACGAGGACCCCGATTTCTGCATCCCCTTCGGCCACGCGCGCCTTGCCCGTGCGGGTGAGGACGTGACCGTGGTCGCGACCGGGATGATGGTCGGCTACGCCGAGACCGCCGCCGACGATCTCGCGCAGGATGGTGTGGGCTGCGACGTGCTCGACTTGCGCACGACTTCCCCGCTCGACGAGGAGGCGATCCTCGACTCGGTCGAGCAGACCGGGCGCCTGGTGATCGTCGACGAGGCACCGCCGCGCTGCAACCTCGCGACCGACATCGCCGCGCTGGTCGCCAGCAAGGCTTTCGCCAGCCTCAAGGCGCCGATCGAGATGGTCACCCCGCCGCATACGCCGGTGCCATTCGCGCGCGAACTCGAAGGCGCCTACCTGCCGAGCCCGGTCAAGGTTGCCGCTGCGGTTCGCAAGACTCTCGAATACCGTTGAGGAGGAGCCGGACATGAGCCGTATCCGTGCCTTCACGATGCCGAAATGGGGCATCGAGATGACCGAGGGGACCATCGCTGAATGGATGGTCAGCGAGGGAGATAGCTTCAAGCGCGGCGATACGCTGTGCCTGATCGAAACCGCCAAGATCACCAACGAGGTCGAGGCCGAGTACGACGCGACGGTGCGCAAGATCGTCATCGGCGGTGGCAGCGAGGCCGAGCCTGTCGGTGCGCTGCTTGCCGTCTTCGACGACGGCAGCAATCCCGACGATGCGATCGAGGCGTTCGTCGCCGGGTTCAAGCCCGCCGAGGGCGGCGTCGCGCAAGGTGCGTCCAAGGGCAAGGGCGAAGGCGAAAGCACGCCGCGCGCAGAGCCCGAAGTGGCCGAGGCCGCGAGCGCGCCCAAGCAGCGCATCAAGATCGACACCAACCGTCCGATCAGCCCCGAGGCGCTGCGTCTCGCCGAAGAGGAAGCGCTCGATATCTCGGATATCGTGGGTTCGGGCCGCGAGGGCCGGATCACGCACCAGGACGTGGTCAAGGCACTGCGCGGGACGGCCTCGCCGTCGCTCAAGGGGCCGGTCGCGGTCGAGCCGGACGATCTCGCCGTCTTCGCTTCGCCGCTTGCGCGTCGCATCGCCAAGATCAACGGCATCTCGCTTTCGGGCGTGACCGGGACTGGCGCACGCGGTCGCATCTCCAAGGCCGACGTGCTCGCACTGGTGCCCAAGCCCGCTTCGGGCTCGATCGGCACGCCCGACTTCGTCGCCGGTGAAAACCGCCCCGAGATCGTGCCCTTCGACCGCATCCGCAAGGTCGTCGCCCAGCGCCTCACCCAGGCCAAGCAGGAGCTGCCGCACTTCTACCTGCGCATGTCGGCAAGCGCGGATGCCCTGCTCGAGATGCGCAAGAGCGCGAACCTCGTGCTGGGCTGCAAGGCCTCGGTCAACGACTGGATCGTCAAGGCCTCGGCCATGGCGCTGGTGCGCCATCCCGACGTCAACGTGCAGGTCCACGGGCAGGAGATCCACCGCTTCCCGCATGCTGACGTCTCGATCGCGGTCGCAGGGCCCAAGGGTCTCGTCACCCCGGTCGTGCGCCAGGCGAACCTCATGCGCATCGACCAGCTTGCCGCCGAGACGCGGCGCCTGATCGACAAGGTGCAGGGCAAGGGCCTGTCGATGGAGGACATGGAAGGCGGGACCTTCTCGGTCTCGAACCTAGGCATGTTCGGCATCGAGAACTTCGATGCGATCATCAACCCGCCGCAGGGCGCGATCCTCGCCGTGGGTGCTGCAAGCCGCCAGCCCGTCGAGACCGCCACCGGAGGCATCGCCTTCGAGAACCGCATCAGCTTCACCCTCTCGGTCGACCACCGCGCCATCGACGGCGCAGCGGGCGCGCAGTTCCTCGCGACGCTCAAGGACCTGATCGAGAAACCCGAAGGAATTTTCGCATGACGAGCCCGATCAAGCCGGGACCGCTCAAGGCGCTGGGCGACGTGATCCAGCTGGCCTACTACCCCACCGATTTCGACGCTGCGATGAAGTACTGGATCGAGACCGTCGGTGTCGGCCCGTTCTTCGTGCTCAACGATGTGCGCCTTGGCGACATGAAGTACAAGGGCCAGCCGGTCGACGCACCGTTCACGATGGCGATCGGCTACTGGGGCGACATCCAGATCGAGCTGATCAAGTGCGAGGGCGATGCGCCTTCGCTCTACAACGGCGAATATGCCGTGCGCGACCGCCTGCACCATGTCTGCGTCTTCGTTAAGGACATCAACGAGGCGCGCGCGGCTTGTGCCGAGGCCGGGGCCGAGATCATCGTCGAGGGTACCGTGGGCGAGGATGGCGGCGTGATCTACGTCGATCCGGGCCAGGGCCCGGGATTCGTGATAGAGTACCTCCAGCCGATGGGCGGCTCGGAAGGTCTTTTCCAGATGATGAAGGATGCTGCACGCGACTGGGACGGCAGCGATCCGGTGAGGGTGCTGCAATGACCGTTCTCCAGACCAACGCAGGCGCCATCAGCGACTACGCGCTCGACATGGGCGCGAAGGTCGAGGCCTTCGTGCGCGAGGTCGTCGTGCCCTACGAGAAGGACACGAGGCGCGATCATCACGGTGCTCCGACCGACGAGCTCGTCATGGAAATGCGCGAGAAGGCGCGTGCGGCGGGCGTGCTTACCCCGCATATCCGCGATGACGGCTCGCACCTCACCCAGCGCGAGACCGCCTATGTGCTGATCAAGTCGGGCCTCTCGACGCTCGGCCCGCTCGCGTGCAACACCTTCGCGCCCGACGAGGGCAACATGTACCTCATCGGCCACGTCGGCAGCCCCGAACTCAAGGAGCGCTTCCTCGCGCCGCTCGTCTCGGGCGAGGCGCGCTCGGCCTTCTTCATGACCGAGCCGGCCGAATGGGGCGGTGCGGGTTCCGATCCCTCGATGATGAAGACCACCTGCCGCAAGGACGGCAATCACTGGGTGGTCTCGGGGCGCAAGACCTTCATCACCGGCGCCAAGGGCGCGAAGGTCGGGATCGTCATGGCGGCCAGCGCCGAGGAGGACACCAAGGGCGGCGCCTGCATGTTCCTCGTCGACCTGCCCGATGACGCCATTCGCATCGACGAGATCCCCAACACCATCGACAACTCGATGCCCGGCGGCCACGCGACGCTGACCATCGACGAGATGCGCATCCCCGCCGACCAGATGCTGGGCGAGCCGGGCGAGGGCTTCAAGTACGCACAGGTCCGCCTCTCGCCGGCGCGCCTCTCGCACTGCATGCGCTGGCTGGGCGCCTGCATCCGCGCGCACGAGATCGCCACCGACTATGCCTGCCGCCGCGAGGCCTTCGGCAAGCTGCTGATCGATCACGAGGGCGTGGGCTTCATGCTCGCCGAGAACAAGATCCTGATCGAGCAGTGCGAACTGATGATCGACTGGTGCGCGGCGGTGCTCGACACCGGCTCGCTCGGGACGGTCGAAAGCTCGATGACCAAGGTTTCGGTCAGCGAGGCGATGATGAAGATCGCCGACAACTGCGTGCAGGTCATGGGTGGCACCGGGGTCACCGACCGCACCATCGTCGAGCAGGTCTTCCGCGAGGTGCGTGCCTTTCGTATCTACGACGGCCCGACCGAGGTCCACAAGTGGAGCCTCGCCAAGAAGATCAAGCGCGAATGGAAGAAGGCGAACGAGGCGTCATGACCAGCGTTGTCGAAGCCAATACCGGCACCACCGCGGTGCGCGAGGGTTTTGCCTTCGACGAGGCCGCTCTCGAGGGCTGGCTGAAGGCGCAGGTCGCGGACTATGCCGGGCCGATGCAGGTCGAGCAGTTCAAGGGCGGGCAGTCCAACCCGACCTACAAGCTGGTCACCCCTTCGCGCAGCTACGTCCTGCGGCGCAAGCCGCCGGGCGAGCTGCTCAAGGGCGCCCACGCGGTCGAGCGCGAGGCCAAGGTGCTCAGCGCACTCCACGCGGCGGGCTTCCCGGTGGCCAAGGTCTACGGGCTGTGCACCGATGACACGGTGATCGGCACCTGGTTCTACGTCATGGAGATGGTCGAGGGCCGTATCTTCTGGGACGCGACCGTGCCCGGCGTCGCGAACGAGGAGCGCGCGGCGATCTTCGATGCGATGAACGCGACCATCGCCCAGCTGCACGGCTTCGATCCCGAGGCGATCGGCCTTGGCGACTATGGCAAGCCGGGCAATTACTTCGCGCGGCAGGTCGGGCGCTGGTCGCGCCAGTACCGCGAGGACGAGCTTGCCGGGCGCAACGAGGACATGGATGCGGTCATCGACTGGCTCGAAGCCGAGATGCCCGAGGACGACGGCGCATCCTCGGTGATCCACGGCGATTTCCGCATCGACAACATGATCTTCCACCCCACCGAGCCGCGCATTCTCGCGGTGCTCGACTGGGAGCTCTCGACGCTGGGGCATCCGCTGGCCGACTTCGCCTATCACGCGATGATGTACCGCATGCCCCCGCATATCGTCGCGGGGCTGGGCGGGGCGGACATCGCCGCGCTCGGCATCCCGAGCGAGGAGGACTACGTCGCGGCCTATTGCCGGCGCACCGGGCGCGAGAGCCTGCCCGACTACCGCTATTACCTCGCCTTCAACTTCTTCCGCCTTGCCGCGATCTTCCACGGGATCAAGGGGCGCGTGCTGCGCGGCACGGCGTCGAACGCTCAGGCGCGCGAGCGGGCCGAGGCCTTCCCCGAACTGGCACGGCTCGCGCTCGCGGCGGCGCGCGGCGAGTAATACCGGTGAGCGCCCGGGCGAGTAAACCTGCCGCCCGGGCCTCGCATCCTACTTGCCCAGGCTTGCCGCCCACACGCGCATGTCGGCGGAGAGCTTGGCAAGCTCCGCCTCGTCCTCGAACACCGAGTGTCCGGCCGCATAGGCCTTGACCGTGCGGTCCTGCGGGGCGAGCCCGGCATGGTCGAGCGCGAACTGTCCGGCGGCGAGCGGGGTGGTGATGTCGTAATAGCCGCCCACCGTCATCAGCTTGAGACCGGGCTTTTGCGCCAGTGCATCGACAAGATAGGGCGTGAAGCGCGCGGTGCTGTAGACCTGCCCGCGACCCCAGCCCCACTTGAAATTGATGCCCAGGTTTAGCGTGCGATAGGTGCTGGGCAGGGCATAGCCGAGATCGCGGGTGATGTAGTCGCTGAGCAGCGTTCCGGTCTCGCCACCCAAGGTCATCGAGGGATCGTCGAAGGGAGGGTGCATGTTCGATTGTGAAATCAGCCGCGTCGCACGGCCATCGAGCTGGCCGGTGCGCAGTCCCTTGTCGGCGAGCAGGCCGAGCATGAAGGCTTGGCGGTCCAGCTGCAGCCCGGTTTTCTCGAAGCTCTCTGAAGGCAGGCCGAGCAGGTCGGACATGCGCTGCGCGATGCGCGCGCGTTCGCTGGCGGGCAGCGCGGCCCCTGCGATCAGCGCCTTGGCGTAGTCGCCCTCCGCAAAGGTGCGCGCCTTCTCGAAATAGTCCGCGACCGAAAGTCCCTGACGGTCGATCGCGCCGTGATACCAGGCGACTGCGGCGAGCGTCGGCAGCAGCGTCACCTCGGAAATCACCGGCCCGGTGTTGTCACCGATCGCGAGCGAGAGCAGCGCCACACCGTCGGGCAGCGGCAGGTCATGCTTGCGCTCGGCCCCGAGCATCGCCAGCGCGCGGGCGGTGCCGTAGCTCTCGCCGACGAGCGCGAAGGGCGCATCGGTGCGGCCATTGGCCTCGCGCCATGTCTGGACGACTTGCGCAACCGCGCGCGCATCGCCCTCGACGGAGAACAGCCCGGTCGCGTCCACGCCCTTGACCGGCATGCTGGTGCCGGTGCCGGGGGGATCGATGAACACCAGATCGGCGACGTCGAGCAGGCTGTGCGGGTTCTTCGCCAGCGAGGCCTTGCGGCCCTCCTGCTCGACGATGCGCACCGGGCCAAAGGCGGACATGTGCAGTGGCGACGAGGACGCGCCGGGCCCGCCGTTGAAGACGAACAGCACCGGGCGGCGAGCCCCGCCGGGCGCGTTCTTCGCGACGTAGGCGTAAGTCACGACCACGGCGGCCTTCTCACCCGCCTCGTTCGTCACCGGCGTCTCGGTGACGATGGCCTCGTAGGCAATCTTGCGCCCGGCGATGCGGGTCTCGTGGCGGGTGACGATGCGCTTGTCGCTCGCGGTGTCGCGCTCGACCATCGGTTCCATCGCCTTGAGGAAGACGGGCGGCATCGGCAGGCTTTCGTCCTGCGCCATGGCCGGTGCGGTGGCGAGCGGGACGGCGAGAGCGAGCGCAGGGGCGAGAGCAAGGGCGCGAAGGCCGGGGCGCAGCGAAAGGGTGCCTGTGGTCATGGCGTGCTTTGTCTTCCTGTTCAGGCGGGATCTTGGGCGGGCAGCGCGTCGATCAGGCGCTCGATGTCGTCCATGGTGTTGAACCACGAAGGGCAGACCCGGAAACGGTTGCGGCTGAGCGTGATCTTCACGCCCGCCTTGTCGAGCGGTTCGGACAGGCGCTTGTAGGCATCGGGCAACACGCAGGTGAACAGCGGGCTGCGGCAATCGCGCGGGGTCGCGACGGAATAGCCCTTGGCGGGCAGTGCCGCGTGGAGCCGCTCGAGCATCGGCATGCGGTGCGCGACGATGTTGTCGATGCCCAGCTCGAGCAGACGCGGGAGCGACCAGTCGAGCATCGCCATCACCGCGTGCGAATGCGTGCCCATCGCGAACATGCCCTGTGCATCCTCGCGCGGGGCCATGTCGGCGATGGTCTCGCCCGGAGCATCGTAGGGATAGACGTGGGGTGCGAACTTCGCGAGCTGGTAGTAGCCGTAGCGCGGGCGCTTGAGCGCCGCGAGCCGGTCGGGGCGCACGTAGAGAAAGCCCAGCCCGAAATCGCCCATCAGCCACTTGTACGAGGCGCTTGCGGCGAAATCGACGCCGCTCGCCCTCACGTCGATCGGCACCGTGCCCGCGGCATGGATGATGTCCGCATAGACCATCGCGCCATGGGCATGGGCGATCTCGCAGATCCGCGCGAGGTCGTGCTCGAAACCGTTGTAGGTCGAGACCAGCGAGACACTGACCAGGCGCGTGTCGGGGCCGATCGCCTTCTCGTAAGCCTCGGGATCGATGCGCCCCTCGACCGGGCGCACCCAGCGCACGTCGACGCCCTGCTCGCCCAGCTGCTGGTAGAGCCAGAACGAGCCGAAGAAATGCAGCGTGTCGGTCACCACGCTGCCCCCGGCGGCGGGCAGGTCGAGCGCCTCGATCACCAGCTGCTCGCCCGCGGTCGTGCTCTGGACGAAGGCAAGGTCCTCGGGCGCGGCATTGATGAGCCGTGCGAAGGCGCCCTTGATGCGCACTTCGGTATCGTGGCTCGACCAGCTGCGGCCCTCGCTGCGCGCGGTCATGTACGTGTCGAGCGATGCCTTCGCGCCGAGCGGGACCGGGTGCATCGTGCCCGAATCGAGATAGGTCTGCGCCAGCGGTGCGAAGTCGCCTTCGCGCGCAAGCGAGCCGGGCAGGGTCTTGCCGGCGGCGGCGAGAGCAGGTCCGGCCAGTCCTGCCGCAAGCGGGGCCAAGGTCGAGGCCCGCAGCAGCGTGCGGCGCGAGAGCGCGGGCGAGCGGGACGAATCGTTGCGCTGGATCATTTGCGCAGTCTAGTCGCTAGTCGATGCATAGAAATTGCTCATTTTCAGGCACAAGGCATGACGCCAAGCTGCAAATCGGCCTGCGGGCAATGGCCTTGGTGCTCCCTTGCGCATAAAATTGCCTCCTGCGATGGGCTAGGCTGAGCCGACGCGCATATCCGAAAGGCCATCGATGATCCCTCGCCAGACCCGCCTCGCACTCGCCCCGCTTCTAGCTGCCCTTGCGCTCGGCGGATGCCAGCACGCAGGGCCTTCCGGCAAGGGCGACAGCATCGCGCAGGCACCGCTGCCGCAGTGCGATGAGGGCGCGAAGGGTGTCCGGGCGAGCCTGTCCACGCCGCAAGGACCGCTCGCCTATCGCGCCTGCGGGGGCTGGCTGGAAGTCGAGGCCGATGACGGCACTGCACTCGCCCGCCTGTTCCACACCGACTATCTTGCTGCAGCGCGTGCAGGTGAAAAGCGCCCGGTCGCCTTCGTGTGGAATGGCGGGCCGGGTGCGGATTCGCGTCTGCTCCAGTTCCACGCGCTCGGGCCGCGCACGCTCGATGGCGCAAGCCTCGCCGACAATCGCGAGAGCCCGCTTGCCGCAGCCGACCTCGTGTTCCTCGACCCTGCGGGCACCGGCTTCAGCCGCGTATCCTCGGAGGTTGCGGCGAAGCGGCTCTATGCAACCACCGGCGACATCGATGCGACCGTGCGCTTCATCCGCGACTGGCTCGCCGCGCATGGGCGCGAAGGAGCGCCGGTCTATCTCGTGGGCGAGAGTTTCGGCACGTGGCGCGCCTCGGGCGTGGCCGAGGCGCTGATCGATGCCGGGCAACCGGTGGCGGGCATCGCGCTGATCTCGGGCGGCATCCCGATGGGCGAGGAGCGCGACCGCTCGCTGATGCGCGCACTGAGCCTGCCCAACCGCACCGCCACCGCGCTGGCGCTGGGCAAGGCGGACGCTGCGCTCGCCGCCGATCCCGAGGCTGCCTTGGCCGCTTCCGAGCGCTTCGCGCGCGAAATCTGGTATCCTGCGCTGCGTGATCCGGCGGCCCTCGACGATGCAGCGCGCGCCAGGGTGGTGGCGGGCCTTGCCCGGTTCATGGGGCTGGCGCCTGCACAGATCGACGCTGAAACGCTCTGGGTCTCGCCGCGCGCTTTCCGTCAGGCCCTGCTCGCCGACAAGGGGCTGACGCTGGGCATATTCGACATGCGCCGCACCGGCGAGGAGGAGGACGAGGCGCTGGGCAGCGATGCGATCCTCGCGTGGTACCGGGACGGCCTCGGCATCGCGGGTGAGGCCGCGGGTGGCGAGGCCTATGCCGGGATCGACGGGGCGAAGCTGCCGGTCGGTTCGGCCTGGCAGTACGACCAGTCGCCGATCACGAAGGAATCGCTGGCAAGGGCGATGGCGGGGGAGGGGCCGCCAAGCGCCTCGCAGCCCTGGGTCGCGCGGGCGCTGGAAAAGGACCCGGCGATGCGCGTGTTCGTCGCCATCGGTCTTTACGATTCGCTCAATGGCTGCGCTGCCAACCGCGAGGCCGCCGCCGACTTCCCGCCCGCGCAGGCCCGCCGGATCGCCATGCACTGCTATCGCGGCGGCCACATGATGTACGAGGACCCGGCACAGGCTGAGCAATTTGCGAAGGATGTTTCTTCCTTCTTCCGCAATTCTCCCGATGCCGCCAACCGGGAATAGAAAATTCTCAAGCCTGCCGAGATGTAGATTCACGATGCAAACGAGGCTGGCGTATTCACCAATTACGCAAGCCCCTTGCTGCCACCTTCGATTACCATGGCTCCATGGCAGGCCCGGGACCCGACAACGAGCGGGCGGGCAACTTTGAGGGGCAAGGAAATGATCGACAAGTCACGCGTTCATGGCGGCAAGGCAGGGTTTGCCGCACTCATGGCAACCACCGCCGCCACGGCGCTGGTGTTCGGCGCAGCACCGGCAATGGCACAGGAAAGTGTCGCCGATGCCGCCACGATGCAGTCGTCCGAAGACATCGTCGTCACCGGCTCGCGCATCCGCCGCGACCGTGCGGACGAGAGCACCCCGCTGCTGCGCGTCGACGAGCAGGTCATTTCCGATCGCGGTTACATCTCTGCCTCCGAGGCGCTCAACCAGCTCACCTCGAACAGCCAGGCCCTGAACCAGGCCGACAACAGCGGTGAGGGCAGCGGCTCGGGCCAGCAGTTCCCCAATCTCTTCGGCCTCGGCGCCGGGCGCACGCTGACACTGCTCAACGGCCGACGCATGGTGACCACCTCCTCGGGTCTGGGCGATGCGCAGGTCGATGCCAACATCATCCCGCTCGGCCTGCTCGAGCGTGTCGAAGTCGTCCAGGGCGGCGGCGCGGCGGTCTATGGCTCGGATGCCATCGCCGGTGTCGTCAACTACGTGCTCAAGGACGATTTCGAAGGGATCGAACTCGACGCGCAGAACGGCATTTCCTCGCGCGGAGACTATCACACCTACTCGCTGCGCGGCACGGCGGGCATGAACTTCGGCGGCGGGCGCGGCAACATCGCGCTTGACGTCAACTACGCCAAGACGCCGCTGCTGCGCTTTGCCGATCGCCCGCTTTCCGCGCTCGGCCGCCTCACCGTCTCCAACCCCAACGACGGCGGCCCGAACGACGGCATCCCCTCTGTCGTCGAACAGCTCGACACCCATTTCTGGCCGTTCAACGGCAACGGCGTGATCTTCAACACGCCTGCGCCCTTTACCCGCTTCCTGACCCAGTCGAACGGCACCGCGCTCCAGTTCGATCCCAGCGGAAACGTCGTCCCCTTCGATCCGGGCAGCAATGTCGGCATTCCCTTCGCCAGCGGCGGCGACGGCTTCCCCTACCGCGACCTCGTGGGCCTGCGCACCGGGGTCGAGCGCTTCACAGCCAACCTCATCGGCCACTACGACCTGACCGACGAGATCACCCTGCGTACCGAGATGCTCTATGCCCACACCGAGGGCACCGAACTGCCGCAGGGCCAGAGCCGCACGATCCTGAACTATGGCTCCTATGCCGGCCCCGTCATTTTCACGACAGCCAACCCCTACCTCACCGACGAAGCCCGCGCGACGCTCGCCGCCGCGAACCCCGGCTTCGCCTTCGGCGCACCGCTGTTCCTCTCGAAGTACTTCTACGATCTCACCCCCGACAACACCCAGGGCTACAAGAACGACACCTACCGCGCCCTGCTCGGCCTCGATGGCGAGTTTTCCGCGGGTGACCGCGACTTCTACTGGTCGGTTTCGGGCAGCTACGCCCGTGTCGAAGGCAAGGAGCGCCGCTGGGACGTCGACAATGCCAAGTACAACAACGCGATCAATGCCGTGCTTTCGGGCGGCCAGATCGTGTGCGGCATCAATGCCGATGCCGATCTGACCAACGATGATCCCTCCTGCGCGCCCATCAACCCCTTCGGCAACGGCAATGTGAGCGCTGCGGCGCAGGACTACGTGAGCGTTCGTGCCGGTCTTGATTACACCAACGAGCAGGTTGACCTTCTCGCCACGTTCGGCGGCGACCTGTTCTATCTGCCCGCAGGTGCTGCCAAGTTCTCGGTCGCCTACGAGCACCGCGACGAGCAGGTCTCCTATACCCCGCTTGCGGCCAACCAGCAGGGCCTGTTCGGCGGCGGCACGATGGAAGTGGCGCAGTCGGCCGGCTACAACACCGACGAACTCTCGGGCGAACTGCTGATCCCGATCGTTGACCGGGCAATGAACGTGCCGGGCATCCAGCTCCTCGAGCTGACCGCCGCGGGCCGCTATGTCGACAATTCGATCGCCGGCAAGGAACAGGTCTGGGATCTCGGCCTGCGCTGGCAGCCGATCGACGGGGTGACGCTGCGTGGTTCGCGCAGCCGCAACTTCCGCGCGCCGACGCTCGGTATGCTGTTCCAGCCCGCCACCACCACGCTCGCGTCAACCGGGCGCGACCCCTGCGATGCCGACCGCATCACCAGCGGCGTCAACCCGCAGGTGCGCTATGCCAACTGCCTTGCCGTCTTCCAGGCCAACCCCGACTACGGTGTCGGCCCCGATGGCGAGAATGCCGGCCTGAGCGCCGAGGAACGCCTCGCACTGTTCCAGAGCCCCTCGGAGAACTTCCAGCGCGCAATGGTCACCACCGGTGGCAACCCGAACCTGCGCAACGAGGTCTCGGACACGCTGACGTATGGCATCGTGCTCCAGCCCGCGTTCGTCCCTGGTCTCACGATCAGTGCCGACCGCATCGAGATCGACCTCGAGGACGGCCTCTCGCCCTTCACCACCGAAGATTTCGCTGCGACCTGCTTCGACAATGCCGATCAGGACCCGGCAGTCTGCGGTGCCTTCGAGCGCCTTGCGGCTTCGGACGGCCTGAACCCGGGCGGCACCATCGTCACCGGCACGACCACGACCTTCAATGCCGGTGTCGTCAAGTACCGCGGCGAGGTCTACGCGCTCGACTATACCTTCATGCCCGGTGACCTCGGCACCTTCCATGTCGGTGTCAACGCCACGCACAACTCGCTGCTGACCACTTCGGTGACCGGTGAGACCTTCACCCGCACCGACAACACGATCGCGAAGCCGACCTGGGAAGGCCGCTTCAACCTCGACTGGACCCGGGGCAAGGTGCGCGTGAGCTACCAGGCCTACTACCTCGACGAGACCAAGGCCCGCTTCGATGCGACGATCGAGAACAATCCGAACCCGATCATCGACAGCAACCTGACGCACTCGATCTCGACCCAGTTCGATGCAGGCAGCTTCATCCTGCGCGCCGGCGTCGACAACTTCACCGACGAAGGCCCGTCGTACCCGCAGATCGCCTATGGCGACATCCTGGGACGGCGCTTCTGGATCGGTGCAAAGGTGACGATGTAAGGACCCGCGCGCGCCGCGCCGTCCGCAAGGGCTGCGCGGCGCACGTGGTTCCCGGCACTGTCCGCTTCCCCCCAGCATTTCACCGGCAGAACCCGCTCAGATGGCTCCCAGCCCCCATTCCCTGACAGCCTCTTCCTATGCCAACTGGGTGAGGCGCGCGATCGTGCGCAACAGCTCTTCGCGCAGCCTGCTCGTCAGCCTGTTCGAGAGTTCGGTTCCCGAGCCGACAGCGCTGCTGCGCGAGGTCGTGCTCGAGGGCTTCGGCGAGGGCGTGACCGCGCGCTACGCCAGCACTTTCGTCAAGGGCAACCCCTATCTCGTGGCGGCGCTGGCGCGCAATTACGGGGTCGAGGAGGCGCAGGTTCTCACCACCACCGGGGCGACCGGCGCGCTTTCGCTGATCTACCGCGCGATGCTGCAGCCGGGTGAGCGCATCCTCGTCGAGAACCCGTGCTTCGACGTCTTTGCCAACCTTGCGCACTATACCGGCAACGGGGTCGACCGCTTCGAGCGCCGCGCTCCTCACTACGGCATAGATCCGCAGGAGCTCGAAGCCGCGATCGGCCCGGCGACGCGGCTCGTCGTCATCAGCAACCTGCACAATCCCTCAGGCATGGCGCTCGACGATGAGACCTTGCGCGCGCTGGCCGAGATCGCCGAGCGGCGCGGCGTGCTCTTCGTGTTCGACGAGGTCTACGCGCCCTATGCCGGGGAGAGCGCCCGCCCGGTCGCCTCGCGCGGGCTCTCGTCGCGTTTCCTCTCGGTCGACAGCCTGACCAAGATCTACGGCCTGAGCACCCTGCGCTGTGGCTGGATCGTCGGTGACGAGGCGGTGATCGCACCGATCCGCAGCCTTGCCGGCGAGGTCGAGTTCGCGATCTCGACGCTGGCGCACGGCATGGCCGCGCTGGTCGTCGAAAACCCGCAGCGCTTTCGCGACAACACCTTCTCGGTGCTCGCGCGCGCGCGCCCGATCATCGAGTCCTATCACGATCACTGGCTCGCCGAGGAGCTGGTCGAGGGGCCGCTGCCGGCACATGGTTGCATCACCTTCCCGCGTCTCGTCGGGGTGGAGGACACGCTGCATTTTTCCGGGTGGCTTTCCGACCGCTGCGGGGTACTTGTCGCGCCGGGGGACTATTTCGGGGCACCGGGCCATGTCCGGCTCGGCTTCGCGATGGAGCCCTCTCGCCTCGACTACGGGCTCCAGGCATTGACCGACAGCCTGATGACCTATCGTGAAAGCTACCGGGTAAGAACTGCATGACCGCATTGACCAAGCCGCTCCTTTCGGGTCGCACCGGGGACAGGATCAGGGGCCTCGCGGCAAGCGCCGCACTCGCCCTGCTCGCGGCTAGCGCAGGGCCTGCGCAGGCGGGGGCACACACGCCACCTGCCGCGCAGGTCCTTGCCGAAAGGGACATGCAGGCACCTGCAGGCAGATCTGGCGAGAAGCGCGACAAGGGCCGGTTGCACGCCGAACTCGGAACCTTCGAGGTCTCGGCGGGCGAGGGCGCTGCACCGGCGAGTGCGGGGTATCTCTCCTATGCGCGGGCAGACGAGGCTAGCGCGAAGCGTCCGGTGATCTTTGCCTTCAACGGCGGGCCGGGCGCCTCGGCGTCCTTCCTGCACATGGGGCTGCTCGGCCCGCGTCTGGCGCGGGTGCCGCAGGACCCGACGGCTGCGGACCAGACCTCGCGCGGGATCGTCGCGGGTTCGGCCGCGCTTTACGACCTTGCCGACGTGGTCTTCATCGACCCGCCCGGGACCGGCTTCTCGCAGCGGCCCGAGGGCGAGGCCGCAGCGCCCTACAACACCGTCGCGGGCGATGCGGCGGCGGTTGCCGACTTGGTCGCGCAGTGGCTCGAGGCGCACCATCGCACCGATGCCCCGATCTATATCCTGGGTGAGAGCTACGGCACGATCCGCGCGGTCGCGATGCTCGATGCGCTGGCTGAGCGCGGCCTCGACAAGCAGGTCCACGGCGTCGTCCTGCTCGGCCAGGCGCTCAACATGATCGAGACCTCGCAGCGTCCCGACAACGTGGTGACATACGCGGTATCGCTGCCCACGCTCTCGGCCATCGCCTGCTACCACGGGATGCTCGGGCAAGGCTGCAATGCCGAGGCGATCACCGCCGAGGCAGCGCAATTCGCACGCAGCGAATACCTGCCCGCGCTCTACCGGGGGCGCGATCTGCCCGAGGCCGAGCGCGAACGCCTCGCCGCACGGCTCGAGGCGCTGACCGGCATTCCTGCCAGCTTCTATCGCGCGCATGACTTGCGCATCTCCAAGGAGCGCTTCCGCGTCGAGCTGCTTCGCGGCAAGGGCCTCGTCACCGGCCGCTACGACGCGCGCTACACCGCGCCGCGCCCCGACGAGGTTACGGTCATGATGCCGGGTGATCCCTCCTCGCCGATCTCGACCATCTTCGGCAAGGCGATGAGCGACTACCTCGCGAGTGACCTGCAGGCGCCGGGCGCCGCCGACTACAAGGTGCTGGCCCGCTTCGAGGGTGGCTGGACTTACGGCAGCGCGGATTCGCCCTTTGCCGACTGGCCGTTCATGGCCGACGTCGAGCGCCACGCCGCCGACAATGCCTGCCTGCGCCTCTTCGTCGGGACCGGCATCTACGACACCACCACCACCATCGGCGCGGCGGACTATCTCTTCGCGCAGTCCTCGCTGCCGCGCGAGCGCTACGTCAACGCGCGTTACGTCGGCGGCCACGTGTTCTATTCCGACGACGGCAGCCGCGCGCGCTTCCAGTCCGACCTCGCCGCATTCCTCAAGGCGGACACCTGCCCGTGAGCGAAGGTGCCGGGATGCGTAATCGCGAAGGGCGCCTGCGGCAGGGGATCGGCCTGTGGGGCGTGGTCTCGATGGGGCTGGGCACCGCGGTCGGGGTCTCGATCTTCTCGGCAGTATCGCCCGCGACCGCGCTGGCGGGGCCGGGTATGCTGCTCTCGGTGGTGGTCGCAGCCTTGCCGATGTACCTGATCGCGGTGAGCTATGCCTATCTCGGCTCGGCCAATCCGGTTTCGGGTGCGAGCTTCGTGTGGCCTTCGCGCTACCTGCACCCCGCTCTCGGCTTCTTCATCGCCTGGATGCGGATCATCGCCAACATGGGCGCGATGGTCGTGCTCGCGCTGGTCCTGGTGCGCTATGTCTCGATGGTCGTGCCACTGCCGGTCAAGCCGACGATGTTCGCGGTGCTGCTGCTCGCACTCCTCGCCAACCTTGTCGGCGTCCACGTCGCCGCACGCGCGCAGACCTTGATGATCGGCGCGATGGTGGTGCTCTTTGCCGTGTTCGCGCTGTGGGGCGGATTTACCGCGGTCGAGCCGCAGCGTCTCGAACCTTTCCTGCCCAGTGGCCTGCCCGGTGTCGTAGCCGCCGCGCCGCTGCTGATGGGGCTGTTCTTCGGGATCGAGGCCGCGACCGAGGCCGGTGCCGAAGTGGCCGACGGGCGGCGCAACATTCCGCTCGGCATTGCGCTCGCCATCGGCTCGGCGACGCTGCTTTACGCCGCTGTCGCCTTCGTCGCGCTGGGTGTGCTCGGGCCTGAAGCGCTTGCGGGCAACGAGGCCCCGATCCTCGCCAGCGCGAAGGGCTTCATGGGGCCGCTCGCGACGCCGCTGATCGTGCTCGCCGCGATCGTCGCCATCGGCACCAGCCTCAATGCGATCTTCACGATGTTCAGCCGCAGCCTCATGGCGATGGGCGAGGCGGGCGTGCTGCCGCGCGCGCTGGCCCGGGTCCATCCGCGCGCGCAAGTGCCGCACGTGGCGCTGCTCGCGGTCTTCGCGATCGGCTGCGCGGGGCTGGCCCTGCCGATGGAGCTGACCTTCCTGTTCCTCGCGGTCAACATTCCCAACCTGGTCAAGTACGCGAGTATCTGCCTGTGCGCCGCACGCGTCGCGCGCCGCTATCCCGAGCTGCACGCGCAGGCCGCATTCCGCCCTTCGCCCGAGAAGATGCGCGTGCTCGCGCTGGCGGGCGCGCTGTGCGCGCTGGGCCTCGTCTTCGTCGGCTTCGAGGCCGACTGGCGGCCCTATGCCCTGCTGCTGGGCTGGGGCGTGCTCGGCGCCTTGTGGCGCTACGCACCGCGCCGGCGGGGCTGATCTCCCCACCGGCGCGGCCGCAGCCTCAACTAGAGCCTGATCCTCAGAACGCGAAGTCCTCGTGCGTCTCGGCGCCGTCGCCCGCATGCAGCGCGACGGGCTTCGCCTCGGCGGCAGGCACAGTGATCTCGGGCGCATCGGCGAAGGGGCTCACGCCCACCTCGCTCCAGATCTCGCCCGGGAAATAGACCGTGCCGCCGCGCACCACCATCGCCATGCGGTCGAGCGCGGACATGTCCTCGAGCGGATTGCCGTCGAGCAGCACGAAGTCGGCGAACTTGCCTTTCTCGACGCTGCCGTAGGACTGGTCGCGGTGCATGTAGCGATCCGCGCCCAGCGTACCGATCGAGAGCACCTTCGCCGCCGGAATGCCCGCCTCGGCGTAGATCTGGAGCTCGCGGTGAAGCGAGAGCCCGGTCGCATCGTCGGTGCCCGGAAGCAGCGTCACCCCGCGCTGGTCGAGTTCGCGCAGCAGCTGCTTGATGGTCTCGAACGAGCCGTCGTAGGCGGCTGCGTCGGCAGGGCTCTCGATCGGGGCAATGCCCTGGCGGCGGCGGCGCTGGACGCCGACCGGAAGGTGGTCGAAATAGCCCGCCACGGCAGGCGAGATGATCCCGTCGCGGCTCTTCATCAGCAGTTCGAGCGTCACCGCGGTCGGATCGAGCGCAATCTTGCCGCGCTCCATCGCATCGAGCGTGCGGGTCACGCGCGGGGTGGAAAGATCGAGCCCTGCGGTGCGGCGCATCGCGGTGAGGCGCAGCGGGGTGCGGGTATCTTCCTTAGGGTCGAGCACCCAGCCCAGCATCAGCTGGTTGACGTGGGTGATCTCGTCGTAGCCCGCCGCGATCATCTTGTCGGCATTGGTGAAGGCGGGAATGTGCCCTGTCAGCCCCATGCCGAGGCGCTTGGTCTCGGCAGCGACCGCAGGCACCCAGGCGGGATCGAGGCTGTTGTAGATCTTGATCTGGAAATAGCCGCGCGCACCATACCAGCGCACCGCGTCGAGCGCCTCGGCCTCGCTGCCCGCGATGAAGCCGTTGCGCGAGGAGTACGGGCTGCGCCCTTCGAGGAAGCCGTTGCGCACGATGCGCGGACCCGCGACCTCGCCCGCCTCGATGCGGTCGGTGAGGTCGATCAGGAACGCATTGTCGTTGCCCATGTCGCGCACGCTGGTCACGCCCGAGGCAATGTAGAGCAGTGCCGATTGCAGCGAGACGTGGGCGTGCATGTCGTGCAGGCCCGGGATCACCGTGCGGCCCTTGCCCTCGACCAGCACCTCGCCCGGCGTCGCGGGGCTGTCGAACGGCTCGATCGCGGCGATGCGCTCTCCGAAGACGAGCAGCGAGACCGGCTCGCCGAGCGTGCCCGTAGCCGGATCGAAGACGCGCACGTCGCGGATGCGGATCGGCGCCTCGTAGTGGTGCGCGACCTTGTCCTGGATATGCGCGAAGCGTTCGGCCGAGCGCTGCGCGGCAATGTCCGAGAGCTGGGCGGCATGACCGGCAAGGTCCTCGCGCAAGGTCACGCGCGAAGGCGAATAGCTGGCGACGAGCGATCCCGCATCGTCGAGCAGCACCGCATCGGGGGTCATGCCGATGCCCTTGACGAGGAAGGCGCGATACTGCGTGCCCTCGAGCGTGACGGGCGCTTCCTCCTCGAGCGAGAGCACGCCGCCCGGCGCTGCGGCGAGCGTGTGGTCGTCGTCGGCGAGGAGCGCACGGGCGTAGAGCCCGAGCGAGAAGGCGCTGCCTTCCTGCGCGACGTAGAGCGTGGGGGCCTTTGCCGTAAGCGCGCCCTTGCCGGTGCTGTCGTTCCAGCGCAGCGTCGAACCCTCGCGCACGAAGCTTTCGTCGACCGCGTTGCCGAAAGTCGAGGTGCCTTCAAGCGTCCAGCGCTCGGGCAGCCCGTCCGTACCGACCACGATGGCCTCGCGCATCGTCGGCCCGCGCCCGTTGCTCTTGACGTCGTGGTCGATGGCGATGCGGTTGCCATCGACCTTGGCAATCACATGGCCCACGTCCTCGCCATGGTCGATCACGGTGAAGCGCTGGGTTTCGGCATGAAGCGAGGCCGCGCCGAGCGCGAGCGCGGAGCAGGCGATCCAGCGCAGGCGGGCGAGGGTTGTCTTGCGGGGCGAGGGAAGGGTCTTGGTCATCGGGTGTTCCGGGCCTGGTGCTTGGCGTGAATATGGGCGGCGGCGGCAAGGTCCTGCACGGCATGGCCCAGCGACTTGTAGAGCGTGATCTGTTCGTCGTTCTCGCGCCCGGCGATGCGGCCGAGCAGGACTTCGCCGATCTCGCCGACGATGTGCGCATCGGTGACGACCCCTGCTTCGCGCGCGACGAGGAACTCGGCCGCTGCATCGAGCGCGGAGGCGCGGCTGTCGGCGATGTAGCGCGACCGGGCGACGAGCGCATTGTCGATCTCGACCGGGCCCGGCCCGCTCGATCCCACGACGTTGACATGCGTGCCGGGACGCACCCAGTCGCCCAGGAGGATCGGCGTGCGTGCGCCGGTCAGGGTGCAGATCACGTCGGCGTGCGCACAAGCAGCCTCGGCATCGCCGGCCACTTCGACCGGAAGCCTGTCCTGCCAGGCCTCGACCACGGCAGCGGCGCGCTCGCTCAAACGGCCCCAGATCAAGATGCGGGTGAAATCGCGCACGAGGGGCAGGGCGGCGAGGTGCGAATGGACCTGCCCGCCGGTGCCCAGCAGCAGCAGCACGCCAGCATCCTTGCGGGCCAGTTCGGCAGTCGCGACCGCAGTCGCGGCGGCGGTGCGGATATGGGTGATTTCCTCGGCGTCGGCGACGCAGACCGGGCGGCCTTCTTCGGGCTCGAACATGGTGACGAGGCCGCGATGGCGGCGAACGCCCGGATTGTCGGCCTGCGCGAAGACACTGATCATCTTGGCGCCGAACATGCCCTCGTCCGAGAGCGCGCCGGGCATCTGCGCGAAGGTGCGCCCCTCGCCCATGTGGATCATCGTGCGCAGCAACTGGCGCGTCTCGCCGCGCGAGAGTGCCATCATCGCCTCGCGCACGATCGCGATGCAGTCGGGATAGGTAAGCAGTTCGCGCACTTCGTCGGCGCCGAACACGGCCAGTTCATCGCGTTTCATGATCTCGTCGGGCCCACCCTTGCGTCCTGTTACCTGCAGCTAGACTAGCGCAGCACGGGGAATATTTGCGCGCTTTCGTTGCGCATGGCGGGAGGGCCATGGCATAGTCAAGCCAACGAAAGCGATCCGGAAGCATAATCCTTGCCAGCAGAACTCGACCGCCTCGACCTCAAGATCCTCGATCGCCTGCAGACCGACGCCACCGAAAGCTCAAGCGAGATCGCCGAGCGCGTGGGCCTCTCGCAGTCGCCGTGCTGGCGGCGCATGCAGCGCCTCAAGGACGAGGGCTACGTGCGCGAGACAGTCTCGATCCTCGACCGCGAGAAGTTCGGCGAGAGCATGTTCATCTTCGCCCAGCTCAAGATGTCGCGCCTGTCCGATACCGAGCGTGAGCGCTTCGTCCACGCGGTTGAGGGCACGCCCGAGATCCTCGAGGCCTATACCCTGTTCGGCGAGATGGACGTGATGCTCAAGGTGCTCGCGCCCAATATCGCCTGGTACCAGAACTTTACCTTCCGCACCCTGCTGCGCCTGCCCGGGGTGGAGGACGTGCGCTCGACCGCGACGCTGTCCGAACTCAAGTGCACCCATCGCCTGCCGCTGCCCTCGCGCCCCTGATCGTGCGTCCGGCGCATAATCCATGCGCGCGGCAGCCAAGCGCAGCCTGCATTAGCAATCGCTTTGCCGAGCGAGCGCGATAGCCTGCCCGCCATGATCGCCCTTCACTTCGCCCGCCGCGCCGCGCTGCACCTCTCCTGCGCGCTTGCGCCCATCGTCGTTGCCGCACCCGCGATGGCGGCAGATGCGCCCGACCTCGCCATTTCGCTCAGTCCCAAGGCCGAGGCTTCGGGCGCCCTGACGCAGATGGGTGTCGCGATCCGCATCGAGGCTCCGCCTGCCGAGGGTGTGCTTGTCTCGATCGCGACCAAGGAAAACACGGTGGTGACCTCGGCGGACACGATGACCGGGCTGCTCTTCACCGACGCACGCGGGGTCCTGCCCGTCGAGGCCAGCGACGAGGCGATCGACGACGACAATGCCCGGCGTTCGTGGAAAGCCGCGCGACCCGTCGAGGGGGCAGTCACGCTCGCCTACCGGGTGAGCATCGACCCGCGCCAGCCCGATCTTGCCGCGCCCCAGTACGAGCTGCGCGCCGCCGAGGGCGGGCTTTCCGGCGCAGGCAATGCCTTTCTCGTCCTGCCCGCAGACGAGGTCGCGCGCGACGTTTCGGTACGCTGGAACCTCGCTAGTGCAGGAACGGAGCAGGGTGGCGACGTGCGCGCGATTTCAAGCCTGGGGGCAGGCAACGTGTCGAGCACCGCACCGCTGCCGCCAGCCAAGGTCGATTCGATGTACTTCATGGTCGGAGACATCGGCGCTTACGAACAGGGCACCTTCTTCGGCGCCTGGCAGGGGCGCTTCGGCTTCGAAGGCGAGCAACTGATGGGCTGGGCTTCGCGGTTTCAGCGATTCTACGGCGACTTCTTCGACCAGCGCCCCGCCAGTTTCGGCGTCTTTGCGCGCACCAACCGCACCAATCCGGGCAGCGGCATCGGCCTGACCGACAGCTTCGCCTTCACCTTCGACGAGCAGACCCCGCTCACCGACCTCAAGGGATTGCTCGCGCACGAGATGGTCCATGCCTGGATCAATTCGCTGAGCGGCAGCATGGATCAGCCGGGCGGTCTTGGCATGTCGTGGTTCGGCGAGGGGCTGGCCGTGCACTACCAGCGCCTGCTGCCCTGGCGTGCGGGGCTGATCTCGAGCGAGGCCTTTCTCGAGGACCTCAACTCGACCGCCGGACGTTATTATACCAATGCCCTGATCGCGACTCCCAACGAGGATATCGCCGGTGGGTTCTGGAAAGACACCCGCATCCGCGTGCTGCCTTACGACCGCGGCTCGCTCTATTTCGCCAGTGTCGATGCGCAGATCCGCAAGGCCTCGAACAACGCGCACTCGCTCGACGATCTGGTGCGCGAGATGCTCGCCGAGCGACGGGCCGGGCGCGCGATGGACCTCGCCTTGTGGAAGCGGCTGCTCGAACGCGAACTGGGCGCACCGGGACTGGCGCGCTTCGAGGCGATGCTTGCCGGCGAGACGGTCGAGGTGCCCTCGGATGCCTTCGGTCCGTGCTTCACCCGCATCGTGAAGCCGTTGCGCCGTTTCGACCTCGGCTTCGATCCACTGGTGCTGCTGAGCAAGGACCGGGTGGTCGCAGGTCTCGATCCGGCGTCCAGTGCCTATGCGGCGGGCCTGCGCAACGGTGACCGCATCCTCAACCGCTTTCCGCAAGACGCCATGCAGGGCGATCAGGAAGCGACACTGACCTTGCAGCTGGAACGCGCAGGCGAGCGTTTCGAGCTAACCTATCTTCCGCGCGGCGAGAGCGTCGACGCCTGGCAATGGCAAGCCGCACCCGGACAGCCGGATTGCAAGTAAGCATATGGCCCGAGGGCAGATTTCCGGCAACTTTGCGCGTTAATGATGTATCGAACTGAAAATATTCCATATCTCTTCTTTGAGAAACGCCACCTCATTGACGAATAACAGAAGTATCGTGATGGCAATGTATTCGGGTCATTGAATTATTGATCCGGATGTGCCTGATATCCGGCCAGTACCGTTGACGCGGCTCGCGAACAGTTCGCGGCGCGCACTGGCCGGAGAGTTGCCCGATGCTTCGCACGTCACCTTCCTCGCGCTTTCTTCCCGCAATCGCCATGGCCGCAGCCCTGTGCCAGTCCGGGCTCGCCAGCCCTGCGCTGGCGCAAGGCGCCAAGGTCTCGTCCGCACCCGAACTGGCCCGGGCGATCGACAAGCTCAAGCCGGGCGAATGGGTCTGGGCGCCCGAAGTCGCGCCCGAGGGGCCGGTGCTGGTCTACGTCGATCTCTCGCGCCAGATCGCGATGGTCTATCGCAACGGCGTGCGCATCGCCGCGACCACGGTCTCGACCGGCAAGAGCGGGCACGAGACCCCGACCGGGGTGTTCACGATCCTGCAGAAGGACGCCAAGCACCGTTCGAGCATCTACAACAATGCGCCGATGCCTTATCAGCAGCGCCTCACCTGGGACGGCATCGCGCTGCACGCAGGCGGGCTGCCCGGCTATCCCGAGAGCCACGGCTGCATCCACCTGCCCTACAATTTCGCGCGCGAGCTCTTCGCGGTCACCGACCTTGGCATCACCGTCGTGGTGGAAGGCGATGCCCAGCACCACATGGTGACCAGCGAGAACAGCCTGCTCTCGCCCTTCGATGCCGAGGGCAAGCCCCTGAAGGGCAAGCTGCTCGCGAGTGGCGAGGCCTATCGCTGGACCCCCGAAGCGAGCCTTGAAGGGCCCTTGTCGATCATCGTTTCCAAGCTCGACCAGCGGATCGTCGTCCTGCGCGGTGGGGTCGAGATCGGCCGCAGCGTGGCGACGATCAAGGCGCTCGATCCCGATTCGCACGTAATCACGCTCATCGAGCACGAGAACAAGCCGCACTGGGTCTATGTCGGCACCGTCGGGCACGAGGGCGAGGCCGGGCAGCCGCTCGACGAAGCGGCCTTCAACCGGGTGCGCATGCCGCGCAAGTTCTATGCAGCGCTATCCGCCGAGATGCGCCCCGGAACCACCGTCCTCGTCACCAATTCGCGGGTCGGATCGAGCGAGGGCAAGCGCCTCACCGTGATCGACGCGATCCCGCCGCGCCCCTGAGCATCAGGTCTCGCTGCGGCTTTCGCGGGCATCGGCGATGATCTCGGCGGCTTCGCGCATCACGTAAAGCCCGATGGCCGCCCCCACCACGAGGTCGAAATAGCGCGATCCGCTCACCATCACCGCGAGGCCCGAGGCGATCACCGCGGCATTGGCGACGACATCGGCGCGCGTGAATATCCATGCCGCGCGCATATGCACCTCGCCCTCGCGCTGATGCGCGAGCAAACGCAGGACCACGAGGTTGACCGCCAGCGCCAGCATCGAGACCGCGATCATGGTCACGCCGCCCGGCAGGCTTCCGGCAAAGAAGCGGCGCGCGACCTCTACGAGCAGGCCTAGGCCCAGCACGAGCAGCGCGATACCCGAGAACAGCGCCGCGTTCGCCTTGGTCCGCGCCGAGGCGTTGATCGCGAGGAGCGCGACGAGGTAGACCGCCGCGTCCGAGAGCATGTCGAGACCGTCGGCGATGAGGCCGGTCGATTTCACGAGCACGCCGGCGGTTAATTCGACCACGAACATCGCCGCATTGAGCGCGAGCGCGATGCGCAGCGCACGCCGCTGGGCGGCATTGTCGAGCGGCGGGGGCGAACAGCCACAATCGGTCATCGGTGCAGGCCTCGCGAGAGGGGGCGGATCAGGCGAATTCCTCGGTATCGATCGTTGCCTGCCCCTTGGCGGAATAGCGGTGACCCGCGATGGTGTGCTGGTTGATCAGCGCACCTGCGCGATCGAGCACTTCGGGGGCGAGCGTGCACGAGGATGCCGCGAGGTTCTCGCGCATGTGCGCAGCGCTTGCAGTGCCCGGGATCGCATGGACATGCTCGCCGCGCGAAAGGACCCAGGCCAGCGACAGCTGCGCCGGGGTCACGCCCGCCTCGGCGGCAAGCGCGTCGAACTGCTCGATCAGGCGCAGGTTCGCAGGCCAGTTGCGCGCGTCGAAACGCGGCATGGTGCGGCGCAGGTCGCTCTCGGGCAGCGCTTCGGGATCGCGGATCGCCCCTGCCAGCGCGCCGCGCGCGACCGGCGAGAAGGCAACGAAGGCAATGCCGAGTTCACGCGTCGTCTCGAGCACGCCCAGTTCGGGATTGCGCGTCCAGGGCGAGTATTCGGACTGCACCGCGCTGACGGGATGGACGGAGTGGGCCTCGCGCACGTGCGCGGCCGACCATTCCGAGACGCCGTAGCCGCCGATCTTGCCCGCCTCGATCGCGCGCACCATCGCGCCGACCGAATCCGCGATCGGCACCTCGGGGTCGAGCCGGTGCATGTAGAACAGGTCGAGGTGGTCGGTGCCGAGCCGCCTGAGGCTCTCGTCGAGCGAGCGGGTGATCGCTTCGGGGCTGCAGTCGATGCCGCGCCCGCCAGTCGCCTCGCCGACCACGATCCCGGTCTTGCTGGCGAGGAAGAACTCGTCGCGCCGATCCATGATCGCCTCGCCCAGGATTTCCTCGGAGAGGCCAAGGCCATAGATGTTGGCGGTGTCGAAGTGGTTGTAACCGGCATCGAGTGCAGCGCGGAACAGCGCCAGCGCATCGCCGCGCTCGGGCGCGGTGCCGTAGGCCCAGGCCACGTTCATGCAGCCAAGGCCGATGGCATTGACCGGCTTGCCGGCAATCGTTCGCGTTGTGGTCATGGAGGCGTACTTCCTTCTGCGTCTTGGCCGCCCGACTGCACCCGCGATCCCCGCGCGGTCAAGACCCCGACGCCGTCAGATCCCGGCAGGCACCCCGGGGTAGGCGGGCAACACCGGGCCGAGCACCTCGACGAGCGGGCCGAGCCATGGCTCGTATTGCTTCCAGGCCTCGAGGCCGCGCGTATTGATGGGCTGGCGCACCTGTTCGGAGCTGGCAGTACGCACCGCGCGCCGGTTGTTGTAGAATTCGAGGCAGGCCGGCTCGAAGGGCAGGCCGAGATGGTCGAGCAGGCGGCGCACCTCGTTCTCGGTATCGGCGACCATGTCCTCGTAGATCACCCGGTGCACTGCGCCCGGCGCCGCGATATCGTAGGCAGCCATCAAGGAGACGTAGTCGCTATAGTAGCGGCCGATCTCGGCAAGATCGTACGTGAAGGTCTGGCCGCGCGCGAAGTGCTGCTTCCAGCCCGAAAAGCAGCAAGAGAGCGGATGGCGCCGCGCGTCGACGATCTTCGCTTCGGGCAGGATCGCGCGGATCAGGCCGACGTGCTGCCAGTTGTTGGGCATCTTGTCGATGAACAGGGGCTTGTCGCTCTGGCGGTGGACGCGGGTGCGCTCGATGTATTCCTCGCCCAGCCTTGTACGGTCGGTCGGGGTGAGGGTGCTCACCATCGCCTTGAAATCGGGAAATTCGCCCTCGTCGACCCGGGCCTGCAAGCGGCTCGCGATGATCATCATCTCGGGCAGTTCCATGGTGCCCTCGACCTGGCTGTGGCTGGCGAGGATCTGCTCGACCAGCGTCGAGCCCGAGCGCGGCAGGCCGACCACGAAGATCGGGTCGGGCGCGGAGCAGCCACCGGCGCCCATCGCGGCGATGAAGGGGGCGGTAAAGGTGTCGCGCGTGGCGGCGACTTCTGCGCTGAAATCGTCGGCATCGTGCAGCACCATGGTGCGGCGCAGGCGATTGCCCTTGTCGTAATGATCGAAGGAGGCCGCGTGATCCCCGGCGTCCTCGAGCGCCTTGCCGAGCGAGAAATGCAGGTGGAACACGTCCTCCCCGCGCGCCTCGGTCTCGGACGCGAGGGTTTCCAGTGCGCTTTCCATCGCCGCGATGTCGTTGGCGTCGAACGCGACCGTCTTGAGATTGGCGAGGCTCCACCAGGCCTCGCCCATGGTCGGGGCGTGCGTCACGGCCTGACGATAGGCGTGAACGGCCTCGTCCTGCGCGCCCAGCGTCTTGTGGACGTGGCCCAGGTTCTGCCACACCTGCGCATTGTCGGCCTGGTCCACGAGCAGGGCCTCGTAGATCGTGCGGGCACGTTCCTGTTCGCCCAGCTGGACCAGCACCGAGGCCTTGAGCAGCGCATTGCCCGGGCCTTTCATCGGTGAGCGGTCGAGCACTTCGGCCTGTTCCAGCGCGGCCTCGAGGCGGTTGTTCTGGAGCAGCAGGCGGATCAGGAAACTGCGTGCGAGATCGAAGCCGGGCGCCATCGCGATGGCCTTCTCGACGTAGGCGAGCGCCTCGTCCATCTCGCCGCGGCGCCAGTGGATCTCGCCTAGCAGGCGAAGGCTCGGCGGGTCGCCCGCGCCGCGCGCCAGCTTGGCCTCGAGCAGCGCGGCCGCCTCGTCGAGCCGCTCGGCATTCATCGCCATCGCCGCCTTGACCAGTTCTGGATCGTTCGAGGAGGCATGAACCCCGGAGAGGTCCGCGCGCCAGGCATCCTCGTCGCGCCCCGCCTTGCGCAGCTGCTCGGCGAGCAGGAACCATCCGCTCGATACCTTGGGCTGCTGGCGGGTGAGAGTCTCGAGTGCAGCAATGGCCCGCTCGGCCTCTCCGGATTCGCTCGCTGCCTGGGCCAGTTCCCAGAGCGCCGCAAAAAAAAGCCCGGGCTGGCGGCGCACCAGATCGGTGAGGGGAGCGATGGCCGCGCGCGGCTTGCCGAGACGGCGCAGCGCCTGCGCCTCGATCAGGATCGCGTGCGGATGGCCCGGTGCCATGCGCAGCGCCTCGCGGGCCAGCGTGCTGGCACGGGCAGGGTCCTTGGCGAGCGCACGCATCGCCTCGCCCAGCACCTTGTCCGGCCCGTTCGCCGCCCCGTTCGTCGCCCCGTTCGTCGCCCTGTTCATCGCAATGCGCGCCTGCCTGCCTGCCACCTGCACTGTCTGCATTCCTCCTGTTCACGGTCGCGGGCGATTGCCGCCAGCCAACCTTCGCCTCGGGCACCGCCGGGGGCGCGGTCAGACCCTGGCGAGCAGGCTACCCGATTGAATGTTTCGCGGCCATGGTTCTGCATCGCAACAATGCAGTTGACAACAGTCCAATCGCTGGCATGATCCGATCTCGGACACATGTTCTAGATTCTAGTTTTCTAGATAAGCCACTGAGTAATGGGATAAAGTTACGGGCGTACTGCGCCCGAAGCTGTTGAGCGTCGGACACGATCCGGCGCGCGGGGGAGGTTGTCTGCTCTACGCGTCGCTGCGCGCTATTTTGCGAGCGCGTAACGATTGCAGTGGGGCTTGAAAGGACCAGGGGAGCCGAACGCAAGATCGGCAGGTTCAGGACAACACCAAGGGGGTTATAATGAAAATCTCTCAGCGTTCGCTCGGCAGGCGGGCCCTAGCTCTATTGAGCACGACCACGATCCTTGCCGGAATGTCGTTGGGGGCCGCAAGCGCGGTCGCACAGGACAGCGCGGTTACGGGGCAGGACGAATTCGGTGACATCGTCGTCACCGCGACGCGCACGTCCGAGAGCATCCAGAAGGTGCCGATCTCGATCCAGGCGCTGGGCGCGGCCAAGCTGGAAGAGCGCCAGATCACCGGTCTCTCCGACTTTGCCAACCTGATGCCCTCGGTGACCATCGCCGGCCTCGGGCCGGGCCGCCAGACCCCCTATTTCCGCGGCATCGTTCCCGCCGGCGGCTCCTACGCCTCGGTCGGCTACTATCTCGACGACATCCCCATCGCCGGCACCGGCGTTCCCGATATCCACGTCTACGACGTCGAGCGCATCGAGGCGCTCTCGGGTCCGCAGGGCACGCTCTACGGTGCCGGCTCGCTCGCCGGTACGGTGCGCTTCATCACCAACAAGCCCAAGCTCGACACCTTCGAGTACGGTTACAGCGTCGAGGGCAACAAGTACGGCGCCGGCGACATGGGCGGCCAGCTTGAAAGCTACGTCAACGCCCCGCTCACCAACACCCTCGCGATACGCGCGATGGGCTACTATCGCCGTGACGGGGGCTACATCGACAACACCCCCAACAACGGGACGTTCAACGACGGCAGAACCTCGAGCCTGACGCTGGGCGACGACAATCCCGATACCTACTACGTCCTCGACAACTCGGACATCGCCGAGGACGATTACAACAAGGTCAGGGAATACGGCGGTCGCCTCAGCCTGCTGTGGGAGCCGGCACCGGGCTGGGAAGCGCGCCCCGAGATTACCGCACAGCACCAGAAGGCCTACGGCTACTTCGGTTACGACCCGCGCGTCGGCGACCTCGAGGTCCACGACTACGACCTCACGCTGCAGGACGACAAGTGGTACCAGGCCCAGCTCTCGATCCACGGCCACATCGGCGACTGGGACCTCGTCTCGGCGACCGGTTACTACAAGCGCAAGGTTCACCTGCGTAACGACTATACGTACTACACCGTTACGTACGACGGTTTCGGTGCGGGCTACGAAAGCTACCTGCAGTTCTTCGACAACTGCTCGGGCTCGGGTGCGGACCAGCAGTGCGAGCTGATCAGCCCGCAGCAGTATTACAACGGTCTCACCAAGGACAAGCAGTATACCCAGGAACTGCGTATCACCACGCCCAGCTCCTGGCCCTTCGACGTCACCTTCGGCGGCTTCTACCAGCATCGCAAGCAGGAGACGAACTCCGACTACGCGATCCACGGCCTCGACACGATCACCGGCTACACCCAGACCGGCGGCGGCGACGTGGCGGGCGGCCTGATCGGTGTCCCGGCAATGTACGGGATCGGCTACGACGACATGGGCACGCCGTTCTTCGACACCAGCGACGTGGTCAATCCCGATGGCAACCCGCTGGGCACGATGGTCTACGGCTCGCCTGCGGTGAAGCGCGACGCCTATTACCTGTCGGAGCGCAACAATACCTGGAACGACAAGGCGATCTTCGCCGAGGGGCACTACGACATCACCCCGACGCTTAAGGTCACCGGCGGCATCCGCTTCTTCTGGACCGATTTCTCGACCAAGGGCTTCAGCGGCATCTGGGCCTCGGCGCAGAATACGGTGACATCGCTCTACGTGCCCACCGGCACTTACGGCTGCCCGGTTCCGCTGCCCGACGAGCGCATGCAGTGCCTCAACTCCAACCTTGCCGCAGCCGATCAGGTCGGTCGCTACAAGGAGAGCGGCGAAACCCACAAGATCGCGCTCGACTGGCAGTTCTCGCCGACCAAGATGGTCTACTTCAACTACTCGACCGGCTTCCGTCCGGGCGGCTTCAACCGACCCTTGCGCGTGCGTAACGTCGGTGTCGTCTCGGTACCGTCCTACGATTCCGAAACGCTCACCAACTTCGAGGTCGGCGTGAAGACGCGCTGGGCGGGCATCTTCCGCTTCAACGCGGCGGTCTACCTCGAGAACTGGGACAACATCCAGTACAGCGTGGTCGTCTCGGGTACGCAGGGCGCAGGCATGACCGGCAACGCCGGCAAGGCGCAGGTCAAGGGCTTCGAATACGATGCCGATCTCAAGCTGGGCGACGTCACGATCTCGACCTCGGGCGCGTTCAACGACGCCAAGCTCAAGGGCAACTTCTGCAACTTCGCGCTCGACACCAGCTCGATGTCGATCTCGCAGCTCGGATCGTGCGCTGCGGGCGAATATGTGCCTGACTCCTACCCGCCGACGCCGCAGGTCGCCGCCGCCAACGGCACCCGCCTGCCGCGCCAGCCCAAGTTCAAGGGCACGACCTCGGTGCGCTACGACACCCGGATCGGCGAGATGGACGCCTATGTCATGGGCGCCGCGCTCTACCAGACCAGCGCGACGCAGGACCTCAACGTCTCGGATAACAACCTCTACGTCTGCCCCGAAATGGCAGACACCATGACCACGGCCTGCACCACCTCGGGCTTCGTGACCTTCGACTTCTCGGCAGGGATCAAGAAGGACAACTGGACGCTCGACCTGTTCATGCAGAATGCCTTCGACAACCGCGGCACGCTGACCATGAACACGTTCTGCTCGATCACCTTCTGCTCGGGCTCCTCGCGTACCTTCCCGGTCAAGCCGCAGTACTTCGGCATGAAGTTTGGCCAGAAGTTCTAAGCCACTCAATCAACGAGTTCCGTTTCAACGTTCCTGACGGAAAAACTAAGGGGTCTGCTGCGGGGCAACGCGGCAGGCCCCGCTTTTTTGTGTTGAGCGCGGGGAGGGCGGCCTTGAGGCACGCGCCCGCGCGGGCCGGAGCGCTCCTACGGCTAACCACCAGTTTGCAGTCAAGTAAGATCGAGAGCGCGAAGCGCGGCGCTAAGCGTCGTCGAGGGCCTTGCCTAGCGCCGTGCGCAACCCATCGATGCCCGGGCCGGGCATGCCGGTCGCCTCGAGCGCGCAGGCGGCAAAGCCCGACATCTGCGCGGTCGCGAAGCTGATGCCGTGGATGTTGCGGCGCATCGCCACGCCCGGGATCGCGCGCGGGTAGCCCGAGGCGTAGAAGACAGGCGGCACACTGGCATCAACGCGGTAGGTCTCGCGCGGGCAGTCCCAGTCGAGATCGACCGCGATCACGCCCTCGAGCGCACCGGGATAGCTCGGCGCCTCTCCAACCGTGCGCGGGGCGACGATCATGGCACCCGCAGCGCTTGCACGCGCGATGGCCGCGGCGAAGGCCGATGCGTGGGCGGCATTGGTCGAGCCTAGCGAGAGATTGATGATCTGCGCGCCCTGATCCGCCGCCCAGTCAATCGCCGAGATCAGCGCATAGGCGCTGGTGCGCAGCGAATCGTGGAACACACGGATCGGGATGCAGGTCGCGCCCGGTGCCTTTTCCTGGATCGCGGCGGTGACCGCAGTGCCGTGGCCGAGCCGGTCGAGGCTGGCCTCGGGCGCGTCATCGAGCGTGCCGTCGCTCGCGATGGCGACACCCGGTGCCAGCTTTCCCGCGTCGATATGGTCGTGCGCAGGGTGCACGCCGCTGTCGATCACCGCCACGCGCACGCCGGCCCCGCTCGTCGCGAAGGGCATTTCAGCCGACCTCGCCTGCGGTCAGCTCGCGGCTTGCAAGGGCGACATGCGTGTCCTTGATGGTGAGCGTCATGTCGGCGAGTTCGGCGAGCGCCGGCTTGTGCGTGATGACGATCAGCGTCGCCTCGGGCAGCGCCTCGCGGAGGCCGCGCGCAACGAGGCTTTCGGTCTCGGCATCGAGCGCGGCGGTGGGCTCGTCGAGGATCAGCACCGAGGGGCGGCGCAGCAGCGCGCGGGCCAGCGCGACGCGGTGGCGCTCGCCCGCCGAAAGCGCGAGGCCGCGCTCGCCGGTGCGGGTGTGCAGCCCCTCGGGCAGGCGCGCGAGCAGCGGTGTGAGCCCGGCTAGGTCGGCAGCGCGCGCGATGTCCTCGTCGCTCGCCTCGGGCCAGGCGAAGGCGATGTTGTTGGCAAGGCTGTCGTTGAACAGGTGCGGGGCCTGGTCGACCAGCACGATGCGGCGGCGCAGGTCGTCGAGGCGCAATTCGCGCAAGTCGGTACCGTCGATGGCAATCACGCCCGCGTCGGGATCGAGATTGCGCACGATGAGGTCGGCCATGCTCGACTTGCCCGTGCCGCTGGGACCGAGCACCGCGCAGAAGCTGCCCGCCGCGATGGTGAAGCTGGCCTCGTCGATGATCGTGCGGCCCTCGTGGCGCAGGCTCACCTGTGAGAAGGAGAGGTCGCGCGCCAGGCCTGCGAAGGCTCTCGCGTCCTCCTTCTCGACGACCTCGGGCGCGGTATCGAACAGGGTGAAGATGCGAAACAGCGAGACGCGCGCGGAGGCGAGCCCCGAGACCAGCCCCATCAGCACCTGGATCGGCGAGAACAGGCGCGACTGGTAGGTCATGAAGGCAACCAGCGTGCCGATGGTCATCTTGCCCGCGAAGATTTGCGCGCCGCCATAGATGATGATCGCCGAACTCGACGCGGTGAGCAGCGTGCCCGGCAGCGCACCGGCGGTGAACGAGGTCAGCTGCATCTTCAGCATGGCCGAGACGAAGGCCTCGTTGCGCGCCTTGAACCGGCCGATCTCGTGCTTCTCGGCGCTGAGTGCGGTTACGGTGCGCATGCCCATCACGGTATCGACGAGCAGGCTGCCAAGGTCCGCACCGCGCTCGCGCATGACGCGGGTCATCTCGGTCAGCTTGCGCTGGAAATGGACGAAGAAGGCGATGCACACGGGGATGATGACGACCCCGATCAGGAACATCACCGGATCGAGCCAGAGCATCATCACCACGCAGCCCGCCAGCATGAGCACGTTGCTGAGCACCGAGAGCAGCGAGTCCGCCGTCACGCGCTGGATGTCGCTGACGTCGGAATTGATCCGCGACATGATGTCGCCGAGACGGAAGCGTGCGTAGAAGCGCGGGGACAGGCGCTGCAGGTGCTCGAGCAGTGCGGCGCGGATGTCAAACAGCATGTCCGCCGAGGCCGAGACATAGCGATAGCTCGAGAGCATGTTGAGCGCGAAGCCGCCGAGCGAGACCGCGATCATGGCCCCGGCGATCTCGACCAGCGCGGTCATGTCGCCGCGCATCAGCGCCTTGTCGATCATCAGCTTGGACAAGTAGGGCTGGGCGAGGTTTAGCCCGGTCGAGAAGAGGCTGAGGACGAGGACCAGCGCCAGCGGGCGGTAGTAGGGGCGCAGGAAGGGCAGCAGCCGGCGATAGCTCGACCAGCCTGCGACCTGCGTGGCGGACGGATCGGGCGCGGGTCCGGGCGTCATTGAGTGCTCCCCTTGCGGATCAGTCGCGTGCCGTCGAGGACGAAGCGCGGTTCGGGCTCGTGTTCGAGCAGTGCGGTGCAGGCCACGAAGCCCTCGGCGATGGCGGCGCGCTGCGCCTGCCACCACGCACCTTCGCCCCCGCTGGCGTAGAACTGGGCGCAAAGGCGCAAGTGGCGGCGCATGGCGGCGATCATCATCGCGCGGTAGTGCCCGAAGAGCGCGTCCGTGTCCTCTCCTTCATGCGCGGCCCTGACAATGGCGCTCACGAGCAGCGCCTGGCGCACCGCCAGCGCGGTGCCGTCGCCGCAGATCGGGTCGAAGGCCATCGAGCGCGAGCCACAGGCAAGCCAGTCCTGCGCACAGAAGACGTCGAGCATGCGCGGGGTCGTGTCGAAGCTCCTGGGCGGTGTCCCATCCTGCTCGACGCGCGCGGCGAGGTGCCGGCTTTCGCCGAGCAACTGCGATAGCGGGCCGCCGATCGCGAGCAGCCAGCCACGCCCCTCGTCGCCCGAGGGGATCATGAACATCCAGCCACTCTCGACCGCCTCGATCCAGCAGGTGCGCGCATCCGCTGCTTCGCGAAGCGTCACCGGAACGGTCTCGCCGCGCCGGTCCCCGAAGCGGGTCATCCCCGCGCCGGGAGGCGGGGCGTCGGTGTGGATCGTGAAGCTGGCCTTCGTGTTCGCCCTGCCCGTGTCGGGTGCCTGCGTGCCGGGTAGCTCGAGGTCGCCTGCGCCCAGCATCACGGCCCCGTGCGGCATGGTCACCGGCTCGCCGCCGCCCCACACCACCACGCGCCGTTCGATGCGGGCATTGTTCTCGAAGAGCGTCGGCGCATCCATGACGTCGCGCAGCAGGGTGCGCGCAGGATCGCTGAGCATGAGCGCAGGTACCGCGCCGCGCGTGCCACGCTGCCAGTGGCACGCGATGCCGGCACTGCCGAGGAGATGGGCGCAGCACGCCGCAGCGACGCCGCCGCCCAGAAGGTCGACGTGCGCCGGTGCCTCGCGTGACGCTTGCCTGACGGTCACGCTCAGGGCAGGGTCAGCAGACCCGCCATCGTGATATCGTTGGTGAGTTCCCAATCCTGTTCGAACTTCAGCGTCTTTGCGTCGTAGACGGCAATGTCGTAGCCCGCACCGTAGATGTACAGCTTCTTTCCATCGTGCGACATGCTGAAGTAGAAGCGCGAGCGGCACGGGAACTCGGCCTTGTCGAGCGCGGTGTTGGTCTCGAGGTCGAAGTGCCAGAATTCGCAGCGCTTCGCGCCGAGCTTGCCGGTCACCGCGACGGTGTAGCCATCCTTGCCATCGGGGGTCACTTCGAGGCCCGCCATCTGTTCGGCGGCAGGACCGATAGGCTTGAAGTCGAAGCTGCGCGCGTTGAGGTCGAAGCGGGCGATGCCGAAGACCTTGTTGTGGATGTAGGGGTCCTCGGAAATGAACACCGAGGTATAGTGACCCGGCTGGCGGAGCGTCTCGAGCCCGCCGCCGAGGCCGACATCGCGCATCCCCGGATACTCGGGCTTTTCGAGGTCGATGCGGTCGGTCACCGAGAAGTCGGCGGTGTCGACGACGAGGACCTTCTTGTCGAAGACGTAGAGCGTCTTGCCGTCGGGGGCGATGGCGAGGCGGGTGCGGTATCCCGGCGGGCCGTCCTCCTCGCTGATCTCGACCGACTTGACCACTTCACCGGTCTTGAGATCGACCTTCATGAAGCTCGGCTTGCCGTAGCGGTAGAGATCGACTTCCTTGTCGATGCGCAGCCCCACGATGTAGAAATAGCGGCCCGTGGGATCGGGCACGCCGCCGGTGAAGCGGTAGCGCGTCACCGGATCGTTGAGGCTGAGGCTGGTGAGCACCTTGTGCGAGGCCGCGTCGAGCACCTCGATGCCGCCGGTGGTCAGCGTGGTGACGTAGATCTTCTTGCCGTCGGCCGAGAACTGCAGGTTGGTCGGCAGGCCCGACTTGAGCGTGACCTTGTCGACCACCGTGCCGGTGACGTCGTCGACCATCTGGATCTGGTCCGGATAGCCGCCGAGCACGATCGTGGAAGCCCCCGAAGAGGTCGTGGTGGTTGCGGCGGCAGTGGCGCAGAGCGCCGCGAGGGCAAGGCGAAACGTCTTCATGCTGAGGCTCTTCCTCGTGAGATGCGTCAGGGCCGGGTCGGTAGTCGATGGATGCGCGCGTGCGCGATCACGGGAACACGAGATCGAGGTTGCGCCAGTCCTTGGTGGCGACCGCGCAATTGCTCGCCCAGTCGGGCGAGTAGTTGACGTGGTCGGGCACCTGCACCGGCCAGAAGCAGGTGACGTAGCAATCGTAGATGTCGCGCTCGACCGGCTGGCACAGGCCCGCCGTGCCGCCGCCCGCATCGACTTCCCAGCCTGGCGAGAAGGAAAGCGTGCAGCCCATCGGCACGTGCGGCTTGGGCGCGTTCTGCTGGAGGGCGACGACGTCCTCCTCCATCAGCGAGGCGGTCTCGTCGATCTTGGCCGCCTTGCGGTTGACGGGACGAAGATGCTTCATGACAGGCCCTTTCGTGCGGCGAAGTTCTCGAGGAAGCCGGGGTTGAGCACGCTCACCGCGCCGTAGATGCGCAGGCACGTGTCGGTCCATTCGCGGATCCAGTCGCAGTAGTGCAGGTTGGCGTGGCCGGTATCGCCGTAGCGCACGAAGGCCTCGTGGTGGCAACCGCCCGCGCAAAGCGGACGCGCCCAGCAGCTCTGGCACTCGTACTTGGCCTCGACGTGGCCGCGCGAGAGGAAGTCCTCGCGCTTTTCCTGGTCGATGTCGGTCGAGATATGACCCAGCGTATGCGTGTCGGCATCGGTGAAGCGATGGCACGGCGAGAGGTCGCCCGAAGGGCTGACGCCGAGCAGGCCCAGGCCTGCACCGCAAGGATGCGACTTGTTGACGCCCTGGATCAGCTCGCCGATCGTCTCGGAGACGTTGGTGAAGCCGTGCATCTGCCCGCGCAGCGCATATTCGAGCCACTCGTCGGCCAGCTCGTGGAACTGGCGCAGCACCTCGTCCATGCCGCCGTCGTCGATCTTGTAGTCCTGCTCGCCCGAGTTGGTGACCGGGGCAAAGCCGACCTCGTGGAAGCCGAGGTCTTCCTTGAGATGGCGGAAGATGCGGATCACGTCGGTAACGCCGTCGGTCAGCGTGACGCGCGCGGTGATCGCGCGGGTCTTGTGGTTGGCGATGAGCTTGCGCAGGCGCGGCTCGATCACCGCGTAGCTGCCCTTGCCCGACTTGTAGACGCGGTGCTTGTCTTGGAGATCGGGCGGACCGTCCATCGAGACGGTGACGCCGATGCCGTTGTCCGAGAGGAAGGCGATGATCTCGTCGGTGAGCAGCGTGGCGTTGGTGGTCAGGCTGAAGGTGATCTTGCGGCCCTGCGCCTCGGCGGTCTCGCAGGCATATTCGACGACCTGGCGCAGCAGCGGGAAGTTCATCAGCGTCTCGCCGCCGAAGAAGGTGATGTGCACCGCCTCGCGCGTGCCCGACTTGCGCAGCAGGAAGTCGACCGAGGTCTTGGCCGTCTCCAGCGTCATGAACTTGGGCTTGCCCGCGGGCGTCGCGATCTTGTCGGCGCCGAACTCGTAGCAGTAGGTGCAGGCAAGATTGCACTGGTTGGTGATGTTGAGCACCAGCGCCTGGAGCGGAAAGTCGGTCGGCGGGGTGCTGGGCGAGGGGGCCTTGACCGGGCTTACGGTGTCGGATTCGATCCCGCGAACGTAGAGCAGTTCGCGGATCAGGCCATCGGCATCCTCGCGGCTGTAGCCGCTCTCGAGCAGCGCCGTGACCAGCTCGCCATGGCTCAGGCTTTCCTCGCCGAGGCGGCGCAGGACCGCGTGGGCGCCCTCGTCGAGCGCGAAGATTGCTCCCGCCGAGACGAGGTACATGAAGGGCTGGTCGGCCGCTGCGAACTCGTGCATCTCGCCGAGGCGATAGCGCCCGGCCTCGAGGGTGGTCATGTCGTTCATTCAGAAACCTCCGGCTGATCCCAGCGCTTGTAGGCAGGCACGGTGGTGACGAGGTAGGCTTGCGCGGTCATGGGCTTGCCCTCCTTGTTCTTGAGTGACTTGGCAGTGGCCACGACCCAGACCTCGCCGTAGTTGTTACGGTTGAAGCGGCGTTCTGGATTGGGGCCTTCGACGTTCGGCGTGAAGAAGCCCGAGGGATCGAGCGTGCCGATGAACCTGGTGTCGTTGTCGTAAGTGACGGTCTGGAATTCCTTCATCGCGAAGGTCGCATCGACCGGCATGATCGGGAAATCGTCGTCGGTGCCCTGTTTGCCGTCGAGGCCCCTGGACCAACCGATCGCCTCGAACTGCTCGTAGCCCTTGCCGTACTTGATGCCGCCAAGGTGCGCGAGCGCGGTCTCGGGGGTGACCTTCATGTAGTCGATCCCGGCATAGACCGGCAGCGCCCTGGCGAGCACCACGCCGCCAAGCGCGACGTCGTGCTGGCCGACGGGCGCGTCGTCGGCAACGTCGATCGTGGCGACCGCTTCGGAGGGTGACAGCACCGAGACCTTGCGCACGGTGACACCGCTGCCGAAGTCGAGATCGCCTGCGGCAAGCCCGGTGGGCAGCGACGCGCCGTAGATGTGGACCTCGGTAGCCTTGCTGCCGGTCTTCACGCCAAGCGGCGAGACCGCGGCGAGGACCGGGGCGCCGGTCACGCGGGTCATCGTCACGTCGAGGCCGAACTCATGGTACTCGCCCCAGTACCAGCGGCCTTCACCGCTCGACTGGTCGGGCGCGATCCAGACCGTCTCGCGCGCGGTCGCGGCAAGGTCGTCGGGACGGGCCGGAGCCGCGCCGCTCTTCGAGCTGCCGCGCCAGGAATAACCGCCGTAGACCAGGCCCTTGCCCGAGCGGGTCAGCACCTTGCCGGTGTCGAGCGAGCGCAGCGTGGCACTTGTGGTGAAATCGTCGCCGTCCGGCGCAATCGTCATTTCGCCGACGAAGCGGCCATGGCCGCGCATCGTGCCGCTTACCAGCCAGGTGCCGGCGAGGCGCGGGGTGCGGATGCGCGGGCGCCATTCGGCCCATGCCTTGGTGTGCAGTCCCGCGTTCTGGGTGAGCCAGTCGAGCGCGACTTCACCGCGCGTGAGCTTCTTCATCGGCGGCTTGACCGTGCCGGGCTGATCCTCGGCGTCGTGTTCGATCTGGACGGCGGCCTGGGTATAGAGCGCCTTGTGCATGTTCTGCAGCAGGCCCCATTCGCGGCGGCTGCGGCGCGAGGACATCGGCTGACCGAAAGCGTGGCAGGCCGCGCAACCGTTGTGCAGCGTCTCGTTGGGAATGATCGTCTCGTCGAGGATGCGCCGCTCGGGGATGTACATCACCGGCTTGGCTTCCTCGGGCGCGAGGCCGTGCCAGGTGCCCAGGTATCGGGTCACCGAGCGTGCTTCATCGGGCGTGATGGAGAGGCCGTTGAGCTTGACCATGCGCTTGATCGCCTGCGCCCAGCCTTCGGGCGTGGCGCGGATCCACGAAATGCGCGAGAGGTTGCCCTTGTCGTCGGGCGCATGGCAGGTGCCGCACTTCTCGACGGTGAGGGCGTCGGTGACCGGGATGCCGGCCTCCTTTTCGGGCCAGTCCGCCGGATCGGTCGCGAACGCGCCGCCGGTATCGGCCTGTGCGAGCACGATCGAGGCCGAGAGCACGCTCGTCGCCAGAAGCGGCGCGAGGATCATGCGGCGCCTGCCTGCACCGATCCGGTTGCGGCCTCGTTTGCCCTTGATAGCGGCACCGTGGCCGTCACTCGAATTCTCAACCTGCTTGCGCGCGGCGGTCATGGTCGCAAAGCCCCCAAAATTCGAAAAATCCGCGGGATTCTCATCCGGCACGAAAAATTTGGACGAATGTCAAAACTTGGTCAAGTGCCAATTTTTGCGGATGCGAAAGATTTGTCTGTCGGCGCGTCATCCGGCACCCGGTTTCGAACCGGAATAGCAGTCCATGCGCGCCGAATGATGCAGGACGAGGCGATTTCGCGCCCACCCCCAGTCCATGCCGCAAGTGCTCAGCGCGGGTCGTACATCGCCCCGAGCGTTGCCGGAGCGCCGCATTCGCGCATGGCGATGGCGACGTTTCGGGCACGCTCGTCGGTAAGGTTGGCCGCACTCAATGCCTGACGCCGCTCGCGCGCGACTTCGGGCCCGGTGAAAGGCGCGCGCCCGGCGGGAACGCTGTCCTTGCCCAGCACGTAGACGACGTAGTTCATCAGCTCGGCGAGTTGCCCGTCATCGACGATGCGGCTGTGCGCGACGTTGGGCAGGCGCAGGATGTAGGCGCGGGTTTCCTCGGTGCACATGAAGTAGCCGACCCGGCCGCGCAACTCGGGCACTTGCGCGGGGGCGCTCGACCCGGTGATGCCGTGGCAGCCGCCACAATTCTCGATGTAGTCCGAGCGGGCGAGGGCGGGATCGCTCATCCCCTGACTGGCTGCCGTTGCTTGCGGCGAGGCTTCGACACGCGCCAGACCGGCTAGGAGCAATGTCAGGATGGCAAGCCCGAGCGTGGCACGCGCGGCGATAGGGCCGCGCGGCCTCATGGTCTGGCCCGGGAGACGCTCGCCCTGGTGCAAGGCGTTACTCCGCGTCGCCGATCAGCACTGCGGTCGAGCAGTGGTACTGCATCGAGCTCGTGCCGAAACACCAGATGATGTCGTTGTTGAGCTGCGGCGTATAGATCTGCGTCTCGCGGTCGGTATTGTCGCAGAAGCATTCGTTGCAGGTCGGCTTGCCGCAGCAATCGCGGTAGGCGATGAGGTAGGCCTTGCCGTTGGCGGGATTGATGCAACTACCGACCCACGAGACGGGCGAGGGCTCGGAACCTGCCGGGCAGGTATGGACCCCGCCGCCGCAGCACGAGCACAAGGCACCGTCGATGGCGCAGTAGCGCCAGTAGTCGCAGGCGGTGTCATCCTCGACCTGCGCGGTGCGGGCGAAGGCGGTCTTGGCCTCTGGCGAGCGGTCGGGTTTGGCTGCCTCGGCGCGATTGACCGGAAGCAGCGGAAAGCCCGGGGCGGCGGCCAGCGCTCCGCCGACCCGGGCGAGGATCGAGCGGCGCGAGGTGCGTCCGGCCAGGCGGCGCAGCATGGCCTCGCCGATCTTGTCTGCGTTGAAACGTGCCATCGTGTGTCCCCCCAAGAAGCCGGATCAGGCCGCCGCCGTGCGCAGGCCCGAGATATATTCCTGCACCGAACGCACCCCCATCTCGTGCGCGATGACGAGGCTCTCGAGGTGCTCGCGGCTGTTGACGAGACCCTTCGAAAGGATCTCGCCGTCCTCGCCGATCAGCACCGCGAAGGGCAGCTTGCCCACGCCCAGCGCCTGGCCCACGGCAGGATCGTTGATGAAGTCGTAGGCTTCGAGCCCATGCTGCGCGATCATCGCGTGCTGCGCGGCGGGCTCGTCGTCGCCGACGAAAGTCAACGCGGCGCGCTCGTGCTGGGCGAAGGACTTCGCGACCGGGATCAGGCCCTTGCACAAGGGACACTGCGCCGAGACGAACATCAGCAGCCTGAGCGGCGTGCCCGGACGCGCGCCGCCCAGCGCGATGTCCCGGCCCGATAGGGAGCGTCCGCTCAGGCCATCGGTGGCGTCACCGACGGTCGCGCCGCCGCCGGTCGAGAGCGCTCCGGCAGGGGCGACGCGGGTGTGCAGGATGCCGACCTGCCGGGCGAGGCCGAGGAGGGCCACGCCAAGGCCGAGGATGACTAGCCAGCTGACGACTTGCGAGATGATGAGGGTGGCGAGCATGGCTCAGTGTCTCCGGCCAAGAGTGGCTGCCGCGGCGTCGAGTTCGCCGAGGGTCTGGAAAAGATGATAGGCGATCCATCCGGCGAGCCCGGCGAAGATCGCGCTGGTGAGTGCGAGCGCATCGAGCGTGGCGGACGGTGCAAGAAGCGCATTCGCCCCCGCAGCGCCGAGGAGGGCTGCCAGCAGGAGGTTGCGCGCAACGAACGACCAGCGCAGGGTCTGGCGCAAGTCGAGCCGCCCGCAGCCGCAAGTGATCTCGCGGCGACCGCGTACCAGGTTGGTCGCCATGGCTGCGGCGAAGACCAGCAGCAGCGCGGCTGCGGCGAAGTCAGCGAGCGGCGCGTTCCACCCAAGCCCCGATGCCAGCAGCGCGAGCGCGAGCACGATCTCGAGGGGGCCCAGCAGCGCTGCCAGCGGCGCTGCAAGCGCAGCGGGCACGATGCGGTAATTGGCGATCACACCGGGAAGAAGCCTGCGATGGCGCAGCTTTTCTGCTCCGGCGACGAGGAAGATCAGCCCGCACCCGATCGCGGCACCATGCGCGAGGATCGTCATGGCCATGGCGAGCGTCTCGGCCAGATTGGTGGGCGCCATGGTCACGGCGCCACGGTGGTGATGACGCCCTTGCCGGCGGCTTCGATCCGGCGCAGTTCAGCGCCGGTCTTGCCGTCGAGGACGATACCGAGACCTTCCTCGGTATTGACCAGCAGCATCGGCTCGGCGCCTTGCGTCACGCCGATGTGGGCAGCGTGCTCGGGCAGGCTCAGACGCCGGACGACCTTCTTCGCAGCGACGTCGACGACCCAGATCTCTTCGCCCGGCGCCTTGTGCGACCAGTATTCGCCCATATGCATGAGGACATAGAGCTCGCCCGCCGCGGCATTGTAGGCCATCGGCTGGCGGGTGCCGGGATACCAACTGACGCTCAGCGGCTTGGTCGTCGCCGGAGCATATCCGGCCGCAGCCTGCATCGAGAAGCCTGCCGAGATCTGTGGCTCGGCACCCAACTTCGCAGTGAACACCTCGCCGGTGTAAGTCACGAAGATCGCGGTGTTCTTCGCCTTGTCATAGGCAAAGTTCTCGAAGATCGGATCGTCGGTCGCAGCGAAGAAGGGCTGGCTGTGCGTGATCGTCGCCGCGCCCGCAGGATCGACGACGGTCGCCAGCGTGCCGTCCGAGCACAGCGCGGAGAACCCCACGCCGGGGTTGGGCACGAGGCTGGCGCAGCCGGGCAGCTCGACCGTCTTGACGAACGTCTTGTCCGCCATGTCGACCACGTTCACCGCCTGGCCCGGGCTGAAGTTGTAGACGTAGCCCCACTTGCCGTCGTTGCTCACGACGAAGTTCTGGGTGCGCTCGTCGACGAGGATGCGCGCCGGGATGGTGATCTCGGTCACCAGCTCGAGCGTGGTCGCGTCGTAAACGGTCACCATGTCCTGACGGGTGCCGCGGTTACCCTTGGACCACAGCGATTCCGAGACATAGTAGTACTTGCCCGAGGGATCGATCGCCATGTCGGAGAGCTGGCTGGAATCGACCATGCCGATCATCTTGCCCGACTTGCCGTCGTAGATCGCGGTGCCGTCGGCGTCCCAGCCATAGCGCACGTAGAACCAGTCTGGGCTGGGCGGGGCGATGGTGGTCGTGTCGGACTCCTCCGGCTCGAGACCATGCGGATCCTGTGCCTGTGCCGGAACGGTGAGCGCCGCCACGCTGCCTAGCAGCAGTGTCGAGGCCATGCCCGTCCGAAAGCCCGAGTAACGCTTCACCCCGCTTCCCCCTGTTTGCCATTTCGGCTGGCGGGTGCCAGGACCGGCAACCCGCGAATGGATCGGTGCTTGCCCCCCTGAGGAAGCACGCGATGTGTCAATGCTGGACGCGTGTCAAATATTCGTCAAGCGATTCTTCGCGCGGATGCCAGGTGCGCACAGCGGGCCTCGCCGACTGCGCGACGAACAGCATGAGACTTGCCGCCGCGATCGCGCAAAGCGCAGCAGCGAGCAGGCCCGAATCCCCGAAAAGTCCCGAGGCGAGCGAGCCGACGAGCGGTCCCAGGATCATGCCGAGGGCATGAGTGCAGGCAACGAAGCGCCGGAACCAGGCATCGCGGCTGGCAGCGCTCGCAAGCCCGGAGGTGCGCACGATGATCGCGGTCGAGCCGATGTTGAGCGCGACGATGGCGGCGATGAAGGCCGGAGCGCCGCCCAGCTGGGTCGCCGCGATCGGCGCGAGCAGGGTCGCGCCCGACAGCAGCCCCGTCAGTGCGGGCGGGACGATGGGCCGCTCGCGCATGACCAGCAGCGCGGTCCCCGCACCGGCCAGCGATCCCAGCGCGACGGCCTGGCCGATCACGCTCTCGGAAATGCCTGCGCGCACCGCCAGTGCGCCGGAAAAGGTCCAGACCATCATCGTCGCGCAGATGAACAGGAGGCTCGAGCCCGCAGTCAGCCACGCATTGAGCGGGTCTGCCTTGGCGGCAGCGGACAGCGGACGGGGGCCTTGCTGGCCCTCGTGGCTGAGCGCGCGCGGGCTCAACGCGACGATGGCAAAGGCTCCGAGCGGTGCGAGGACGAGCGTGGCGAGAGCGCTTTGCGGATCGAGCGCTTCGGCGATGGCGGGCAGGGCCAGCGCGATCCCGGTCGCGAGCACGAGCTGGCTGAGGAACACCGCGCCATAGGCCCCGTGTGGGCGACCGGCCGAAGCCGTGCTCATCGCCTGGGTGTAGATCACGCCCATCGCCACGCCATAAGCGGCGCGCAGGCCCAGCAGCGAAGCCAGATGGCCGGTCTGCGCAGTGAGCAGCGCGGCGAGCGCCGCGATTGCCGCGGCCATGGCGAAAACACCGCGCGGGAAACGGCTGCCCCAGCGCCAGGTCGCCAGCGAGCCTGCCGCCATGCCTGCCTGCGTCGCAGTGACCACCCAGCCATGATAGGCCGGATCGATGCCGTGGGCGGCGGTCAGAAGAGTCAGGAAAACCGGATCGAAACCGGGCTGCAGACAGCCGATACAGCCCAGGATCACGGCTGGAAGAATAAGACGTTGTTCGTGCGTTTCGTACACCGGGCCCCCCGCAGTATCAGAACGACAGCGCCGTCAAGCGCCATGCCCTGCAGGAGATCCTCACCCGATTCGTTCGATTATGACGCTTTCGTCATGCGGCCAATGTCACCCGGCTTCATCGATTTGACAAGGTCCACGAACCAGTGGGTCGAAATCCCGATGACAGCGGGCATCTTAGCGTTCCACGGCTTGCGAAAACCGAGGAACGGCGTGGTCCCCTCCATCGAGGCGCTGATGAACAGCGCAAGGGTGTGGACCTCGTCCGCGCTCAGCGCGGGATTGAGGCGCGCGACATATTCGCCGATCACCTCGTGGACCTTGGCGTAGAAGCTCTCCACACGCTCGGCGATGAAGTCGTTCTGGTTGGCCAGCGCCCACAGCTCGGTGAACAGGCGCGTGGTGCGCTGCGAACAGATGTCCTCGAGACAGATCACGATCACCAGCTTGAGCCGGTCCTCGTCGGACAGTTCGGGCTGGCGCACGTTGACTTCCAGCTTGGCGTGGTAGCTGTCCATGATGTCGTCGAGCAGGACCTGGACGAGCATTTCCTTCTTCGGGAAATGATACGAGACGTTGCCTACGCGCAGGCCACAGGTCGTTGCCACCCGCCGGATGGTGAACGCCTCGGCGCCTTCTTCGATCAGCACCTGCAGTGCCGCCTTGAGGATGGCGTCGACGGTTTCGGTGCCGCGGGTGTAGATCCCGGGGCGTTGGGTGGTTGTTTCCTGATCCGGCATGGCGTCTCCCTTAGGTGAGCAGCGGCAACACGGCCAGCCTTGTAAAGTTGCGTGTGGTCAAGGTTTCCTTGCATGATACACGTTCTAAAAAATCGCGCTTGACGAATTCTGGATGGCTGTCCAACTTTGACGAATTGTAATCCGATACGTCGTCATTCGAGGACAGCAGATGATCCAGCGCCGCCTTTTCCCAACCAGACCCACGGCGAACAGGCCCGGCTTTGCGCTGGTCGCTCTCGCGATCGCAGCTGCACTGGTTCCACCCGCACCGGCGCTGGCCAGCGGGACACAGGTCTATTCCTCGCGCTGCTCGATGTGTCACCAGTCCGAAGGCGCCGGTCTGCCCGGGCAGTTCCCCCGCCTCAAGGGTCGGGCCGCACAGATCGCGGGCTCGAAGGAGGGGCGCACCTATCTCGTGCAGGTCATGCTTCACGGCATCTTCGGCTCGATCAAGGTCGACGGTCGCCCGATCAACGGGATGATGCCTGCGATGGGCACGCTCAAGGACGCCGATATCGCCGATACGCTCAACTATCTCGTCGCGCTCGATCCGTCCGGCGGCAAGAAAGTCGCCGCCTTCACCGCGGGAGAAGTCAAGGCGGTCCGCGATGCAGGCAAGATGAGCTCGGGCCAGGTCGCGAAGCTGCGTGCCGGACTTGCCGCGAAAGGCTTGATCCCGTGACGGTGATAGCGTTCAACTGATACGGGCAACATGTGGGGTGGGGCGATGGTCAAGCTGACAGTCAACGGGCAGGCACGCGAGGTGCAGGCCGATCCGGAAAAGCCGCTGCTCTGGGCACTGCGCGAGGATCTTGCCATGCCCGGGACCAAGTTCGGCTGCGGTGCCGGGCTCTGCGGGGCCTGCACGGTCCTGCTCGACGGACAGCCGGTGCGCTCGTGCCAGACCCCGATCGGGTCGGTGGGTGAAAGTGCGGTGACCACGATCGAGGGCGTCGCCGCGCAGCCTGCCGGGCCTGCGGTCCTCGCCGCATGGGCCGAGCTCGACGTGCCGCAATGCGGCTATTGCCAGGCCGGGCAGATCATGTCGGCGAGCTGGCTCCTGAGCGAGATGCCGAACCCCGGCGACGAGGAGATCGACGCGGCGATGAGCGGGAACATCTGCCGCTGCTCGACCTACACGCGCATCCGCAAGGCGATCAAGGCAGCCGCCGCAGCGCGCGCGGGAGAGCAGGCATGATGGCCGGTCTCGACGTCAGCCGCCGCTCGTTCCTCTCGGCCAGCCTGCTTGCCGGCGCGGTGCTCGGTTTCCAGGCCCGCCTCGCGCTCGCGGCAACGCCCGGGACCGAAGGCGCGCCGCCGCCCGCGCTTAATGCCTTCATCCGCATCAATCCCGATAACACGGTGGTGATCGGCGCCAAGAACCCCGAGATCGGGCAGGGCATCAAGACCATGCTGCCGATGCTCATCGCCGAGGAACTCGACGTCGCCTGGGAGCAGGTGAAGATCGAGCAGACCGACTTCGACGATGCGCTCTACGGCCCGCAGGGCGCAGGCGGCAGCCGCGCGACGCCGGTCAACTGGGAGCCGATGCGCCAGGCGGGCGCCGCCGCGCGCGCGATGCTGGTCATGGCCGCTGCCGGGCAATGGAAGGTCGCGCCCGAGACACTGACCACCGCGCAGGGCATGGTGCATCACGCGGCATCGCGGCGCATCGCCAGCTATGCCTCGCTCGCTGCGGCAGCCGCCGCGCTCACCCCGCCCGAACTCGCTGGCGTGCCGCTCAAGGACCCGGCGAAATATACGATCATCGGCACTCCGCGCAAAGGCGTCGACACGCCGGCGATCCTCGCGGGCAAGCCGCTGTTCGGCATCGATGCGAGCCCGCCGGGCATGGTCTATGCAGCGCTCGAGGCCTGTCCGGTCTTCGGGGGCACGCTCGCAAGCCTCGACGATGGCGCGGCCAGAGCCGCCAGCGGGGTCATCGCCGTGGTGCCGATCAACACCGGGCTCGTCGCCAAGGGCAAGCACGATGCCGTCGCGATCGTCGCCGACAGCTGGTGGAGCGCGCAGCAGGCGCGTGCGCTGTTAGCGGTCGAGTGGGACAATGGCGCCAATGCCGCCTTCTCGACTGCGGGTTATGCGCGCGAGGCCGAAACCGCGCTCGGCGGCGAGGCACCCAGCGACATCCTGCGCAAGGGCGATGCGAAAGCGGCACTGGCGCGCGCCGCCAAGACCGTCTCGGCGCGCTACAGCTATCCCTTCCTCGCGCACGGCACGCTCGAGCCGCAGAACTGCACCGCGCTCTACGAGGAGGGCAAGCTGACCTTCTGGGCGCCGAGCCAGTCGCCGGGCAGCGGGCGTCGGCAGGTCTGCGAGATGCTGGACCTGCCGCCCGAGGCGCTGACCATCCACATGACGCGTATCGGCGGCGGCTTCGGGCGCCGGCTGATGAACGACTACATGGTGCAGGTCGCGCAGATCGCGAAGGCGCTGCCGGGTCGCCCGGTCAAGCTGCTCTACACCCGCGAGGACGACATGCGCCACGACTGGTACCGTCCGGCGGGCTGGCATGCGCTGAGCGCGGGGCTCGACGAAGAGGGCCGTCTCGTCGCGCTGCAGGATCACTTCGTGACCTTCGGCGCCGAGGGCAAGCCGCTGCGCGCTGCGGAAATGGAGGAAACCGAGTTTCCCGCCCAGCTGCTCGACGACGTGCATTTCGGCGCGAGCTATCTCGCCACCAACCTGCCGACCGGCTGGCTGCGCGCTCCAACCTCGAATGCAATGGGCTTCGTGTTCCAGTCCTTCCTCGACGAGGTGGCCGAAGCTGCCGGGCTCGACCTGCCCAGCCTCGTGCTGCGCACGCTGGGCGAGGACCGCATGCTCGAGAAGGTGGGGCGCGCGCCCCAGTTCAACACGGCGCGCGCGCGCAAGGTGATCGAGGAAGCGGTGCGCTTCGCTGGCTGGAAGGGCACCCGCCCCAAGGGCCAGAGCGACAGCGGGAAGGGCAGGGGCTTCGGCTTCTACTTCAGCCATGCCGGTTACTTCGCCGAAGTCGTCGACGTCACCGTCTCGCCCGAAGGCACGATCACGGTCGACAAGGTCTGGGTGACCGGCGATGTCGGCGCGCACGTGATCAATCCGCTCAATGCCGAGAACCAGGTCCAGGGTTCGGTGATCGAGGGGCTGGGCCAGGCAATGATCGGGCAGGAGATCGAACAGGTCGAGGGCCGCATCACGCAGGCCAACTTCGACAGCTTCCCGCTCATGCGCATCGACGGTGCACCGGCCCAGATCGCGGTCAACTTCGTGACCTCCGACTATCCGCCCACGGGACTGGGCGAGCCGGCGCTGCCGCCGGTCGTGCCAGCGCTTGCCAACGCGGTCTATGCCGCGACCGGCCAGCGGGTGCGCTCGCTGCCGATGAAGCTGGCCTGAGACGGCGCGCAGCCGCGCGGGACCCTGCCTCGCCGCTGCGGCTTGCGCGCAAGGTCCGCGCGGCATATCGCTGCCACCTGAAACGGTCCCGCTTCGGGTCCGTCCCCGCGCGCGGAGCCTGCCCTTGTCAGCCTATCACCCGTTCCATCTCGCCTTTCCGGTCGACGATCTGGAGGCCGCACGCGGCTTCTATCTGGGCGTGCTGGGCTGCGCGGAAGGGCGTTCGAGCGCCGAATGGGTCGACTTCGACTTCTACGGCCACCAGATCGTCGCGCACCTCGCGCCCGAGGAAACAGGCGCGGTCAAGGCCAATGCGGTCGACGGCCACGGGGTACCGTGCCGCCACTTCGGCATCGTCCTGCCGATGGAGGAGTGGCACGTCCTGGCGCAGCGCATGACCGAGGCCGGCACCGCGTTCATCATCGAGCCCTACGTCCGCTTCAAGGGCGAGGCGGGCGAGCAGGCGACGATGTTCTTTGCCGATCCGGCGGGCAATGCCATCGAGGTCAAGGCCTTCGCCGACATCGGCCAGCTCTTCGCCAGGTGAACGCGATGCGCCGGGTCAATGTCGCGATAGCCGGGTTCGGCAACATCGGCCGCGAGGTCGCGCGCCTGCTGCTCGAGCGGCGCGCGCGCTATGCCCAGGTCTACGATGCGGACGTGCGCCTCGTTGGGGTCTGCGGCTCGCGAGCGGGCAGGGCTGGTGGCGATGGGCTCGAACCGGGTGATCTGGCAGACCTGGAGGAAGGGCTGAGCGGGCAGGTCTTCGTTGCCGCGCTCGCACCCGATGTGCTGATCGAGGCCGGGCCGACCGACTTCGCGACCGGCGGCCCGGCGCTCGGCTATCTCGCCGACCAGCTCGAGCGCGGCGGCGATGCGGTCGCGGTCTCGAAGGGCGCGCTGGTCCACTCGGGCGTGCACCTGCGCACGCTGGCCAAGGCAAACGGTGCGCGCCTGCGCATCAGCGGGGCGACAGCCGCGGCGCTGCCGACCATCGACCTCATCGAGACCGGCCTTCGCGGCGCGCGCGTGCTCGCGCTCGAAGGCGTGCTCAATGCCACCACCAACTACCTGCTCAACGCGATGATGGAGCGCGGCATTGGCTTCGAGGAAGCGCTGCACGAGGCGCAGGCGGGCGGCTTCGCCGAGGCCGACCCGAGCCGCGACATCGAGGGCTGGGACACGGCCTGCAAGCTGCTCATCCTCGCCAACTTCGGCCTCGATGCCGGGCTCGCCATCGGCGATGTCGCGGTCGAGGGGATCGGCGCGGTCACGCGCGAAGCGGTTGCGGCGTGGCGCGAGCAGGGCCTCGTGCCCCGGCTGGTGGGGCGGCTCGAGTACACCGGCGATACGCCGCGCGCGAGCGTCTCTGTCCGGACTTACCCGCTCGACGATCCCTTCGCGCATATCCCCGGCAAGACCAAGGCGCTGCGGGTCGAGACCGACTGCATGGGCGAGATCCTCACCATGGGGGGCGGTCGCGAGCCGCGCGCCACCGCTTCGGCTGCGCTCAAGGATCTCGAGCTGCTGCTAAGCGAACCGCGCTGAACAAGGCGATTCGCCGCTTGCATTGGCTGTCGCGCGATTTTTTCTCGGTAGTCCCGCACCCTTCAAGCCGCCAGACTACGGCGAGTCGCGCGCAAGTGAGCAGACATGCGCGGCGTTCGGGCCGCGGCTTGGTTAGAAAGCATTAAACACCCCTCTGCTAACCCCTTGCTAACCCTTGCAGCAGATTGATCGGTGCCCATGCTAAGCCAGCCCAGCCCGCAAAGCTTCGACCGCGCGTCGATGACCAATCCGCTTGCGGCCTGTCCCCTGCCGCCGCTCGACGGCCCGCAGGAGACCGACGACTGCGAGAACGAGGTCGCTGTCGCCAACTACAATTACGGCGGGCTCTTCGCGGGCAGCCGCACGCGTCCGCGCCCGCGCAAGAAGCCGGTGCTGATGCTTGCCGAGGGCGAGTTCGAGAAGGCCACCCGCGATCTCGCCAAGACGGCGGTTCAGGATTTCTCCGAGGGCAATCGCAGTGGGCGTGTCGGTCGTCTCGCGGGCCTCAGCCCGGTCGGCGACAACGCGGCCAATTCGATCTTCGACGAGGCGCCTGCCGCGCCGACGAAGGCGCCGCGTGCCCGCACTGCGCCGCGCCCCGCGCCGCTCGGCGAGCCCGACCGGTCGCCACCATCGCACCAGCCCGAGGCGGTGCAGCCGCCGATGCCGCAGGCCTACGCGCCCGCGCCCGAGGTGCCCGAACCCGCCCCGCTCGCTGCCGAACCAGCGCCCCAGCGCGCCGAGCCCGCACCGCTCTTCGCCGAAAGGCGTGCCGAGGCGCCTGCCGCTCCGGGCTTCGCGCACCGGCCCATCGACTGGAATCCGCTGGAGCCTGCGCCCGAGAGCGCGGCCCCGCGTTTCGAACACAAGCCGATCGATTTCGCCAGCATGTCCGCGCCGCGTCCACCCGCCTATCGCGACGCACCGGCAGAGCCCGAAGTGCGCGCCGAGGCCGCCGCCCCGCAGACCTGCACGCCGGAGCCTGCCGCCCCCGAACCTGCCGACAAGGCGGCAAGGCTGCGCGACCTGCTCGCTTCGATGGACAAGGGTGCGAGCGAGGAGCCAGCGCACCGCGAGGAGACCGAGGCGCGTTTCAACGACGATCACGGGGCCGAAAACCTCGCTGCATCTGATGAATACGAGGCACAGGCCCAGCCAGCAGTGCACGAGGAAGACGCCTGGAACGAAAGCGCCGCGACCGGCTTCGGCGAGGCGACCGTGACGCGCTACGACGACGAGTTCAGCGACGATTACCGCGCATCCGAACCCGCAGAGGCACCGGCGCTGGCAAGCGAGGAGGACTGGCAGGAGCCGGCCCGCCCCTCCGCGCCGACTTCGGCCATGGCCGAAGCGCCGCGCCATTCGCTGCGCGCACGCGTCCAGCAGGAAGAAACCCGGGCCGCGCCTTCGTTCTTCGCACGCCTGCTCGCGCTGTTCGGCCTGCGCTGAGCGCCTCGCGCGGGCAAGGCCCGCGCGCATTGTCCGTCGCGAAAATGTTGCAGTGCGCAACTGTAATTCGCGCCATAAATCCCCATCTTGCGATCGAGGCCGGGGCCATCGCCGCCGGTCGCGGACGGGCGGCACCTCGCGCCGCCGCGGATCGAGGATGAGAGCAGATGACAGGTACCAGCGTCACTACGCACGAGGACGCTCCAGCGCCTGACGACCAGCACGAGACGATCGCGATGCTGAGCGATCCCGCGACGTACGGCATCAGTGGCGAGGTCGAGCGGATCGACACCCATGCCGCGATCGTGTTTCTCGCAGGTGAGCGCGTCTACAAGCTCAAGCGCGCGGTACGTTATGCCTATCTCGACCACTCGACCCCGCAAAAGCGCCGTGCGGTCTGCGAAGCCGAGCTGCGGCTCAACCGCCGCACCGCACCCGACCTCTACCTCGATGTACAATGCGTGGGACGGCGCGCCGACGGCACGCTCGCGCTGGGCGAGGGCGAACCTGTCGACTGGCTGGTGGTGATGCGCCGTTTCGATGGCGACTGCCTGCTCGACGCGATGGCCGCGCGCGGGGGCCTCGACCCGCTGCTGATCCGCGAACTGGCCGATGCCATCGCCCGGTTCCACGCCGAGGCACCGGCGATCGAGGACGACGGCGTTGCTCGGGTGCGCGACGTGATCCTGGGCAATCACGCCAGCATGGAAGCTTTGCCCGAGGGCGCGATCTCGCCCGAAGAGCGCGGGCAGCTGTGCGAGACCAGCCTGGCCATGCTCGACAACCTGGCTCCGCTGCTCCACGAACGCGCCGCCGCAGGCCTCGTGCGCCACTGCCACGGCGACCTGCACCTCGCCAATATCTGCCTGTGGCAAGGCATGCCGACCTTGTTCGATTGCCTCGAGTTCGATCCCGCGCTGGCGACGACCGACGTGTTCTACGACCTCGCGTTTCTCGTCATGGACCTGTGGCATCGCGGCTTGCAGCGCGAGGCCAATCTCCTGCTCAACCGCTATTGCGACATGCGCCCCGAGGACGTGGGACTGGCGGCGATGCCGCTGTTCCTCTCGATGCGCGCGGCGATCCGCGCCCACGTCGGCGCGCTTGCCGCCGGGCAGCAGGCCGATGCCGAGGGCACCGCGCGCGTGCTCGGCGAGGTGCGCCGCTACATGGACGATGCGCTCTGCTTCCTCGAGCGCAAACCGGCGAAGCTGATTGCGGTCGGCGGATTGAGCGGCACCGGCAAGTCCACGCTGGCAGGCGAACTTGCCCCGCAGATCGGCAGTGCGCCGGGTGCGCGCTGGTTGCGCACCGATGTCCTGCGCAAGCGCATCCGCGGGCTCGTGCCCGAGCAGCACCTTCCCGCCGACGCCTATAGCCTCGAGGCGAGCCGCCAGCTCTACCACCGGTTGATCGACGATACCCGCAAGCTGCTCGAGGCGGGCTGCAGCGTCGTGCTCGACGGGGTCTTCGGGATCGAGAGCGACCGGCGCGAGATCGAGGCGCTGGCGCGCGCGCTCGGCGTGGAGTTTTGCGGAATCTGGCTCGAGGCACCGATCGAGGTGCTGCGCGCGCGCGTCGATGCACGCGAGGGCGATGCCTCCGACGCCGACGGGGCAATCGTCGACCTGCAGTCGCGCCACGACGTCGGCGACGTCACCTCATGGCATCGCCTGTCGAGTGCGGGCTCGCGCGCGGAACTGCTCGATCGGGCTCTGGCGCTGTGCCCGCCGCGCTGAAGCCTCACCAGCGCGACGTTCAGGCGCTCAGGCTCTGGCGCCGCCACAGGATCGCGATACGCGCGCTGGCGTAATTGTAGGCGATCATCGCGAGCGTCGATAACGGTGCTGCCTGCCACATCGGCAGGGAAAGCAGCTCGGCGAACACCACCAGACTTGCCCAGGCGATCGGTACCCCCAGCGCGCAGCCTGCCATGAAACGCAGGTACGCCGAGGCGCTGCGTGGCTGGCGAAAGGTCCAGCCCGCGTGGAGCACGTAGCCCAGTGTGCAGCCGATCGCCCAGGTCAGGGCAATGAGGATGCCATGCGAAAAGCCCATGGCATCGCCGCCGATGAGGATGACGTTGTTGACCAGCGCGCAAGCAGCGCCGACCACGAGGTATCGGTCGAAGGCAAGGGCCTCGACCCTCCGGGCAAACCACATGGCACCGCGCGCGAGGCGTGGTGCACTCATTCCAGGGCACCGCGCCAGTGCAGGCGCAGGCGCGGCCGCAGGCGGTCGATCAGGCGCGAGCCGTGCAGGTAGGCAAGAACCCCGCCCGGACCGAGCCGCAGCAGCGAGAGCGCAGCGCCTGCAAGAGCAAGGAAGTGCCCGGCAGAAGCCTGCCCGAGCGCGCAGTTGACCTCGATCGAGACCCGCGCGAGGCGCTCGAGCGCCCGTTGCGAGCGGCTTGGAAGAAGGGTCCCCGTCGCTCCGGCAAAGGCTGCGAGATGGCGCGCGAGCACGACTTCCTGCTGCGCGCGAAAGGCCTCGGCATCGAGCCGCCCCTGCATCGTCAGCGAGCCGGCGTGAATGCGAAAGGCCGTCGTGTTCGCACAGCGCACGTGAACCGGTCCATGCGCGGCGAGCTTGAGATAGAGGTCCCAGTCGGCGGTGTACCACAAGGCCTCGTCCATGCCTCCCACCGCGATCCAGGCATCGCGCCGGATCACCGGGCTGGGAATGGCGATCACGTTCTGGACCAGCAGTGCACGAAGCGCCGTGCGGCTTTCGTGCAGTCCCGGCGCGAAAGGCAGTTTCCAGTCGCCGATCTCGTGGTCGTGCGCATCGACGTAGTGCGAGGAAGCGATCGACATCGCGGCCTGCGGGGCAGCCGCAACGGCATATTTCAAGGCGCGCAGGTGACCGGGCAGCCACAGGTCATCCTGATGGAGCATGGCGATATGCTCGCCGCGCGCTTCGGCGACGCCGCAGTTGGTCTTGGCGGTCCAGGCCTCGAGCTCGGGCGTTTCCTGATAGCGGATGCGCAGGCGATCCTCGAACCCGGCAACGATTTCACGCGTCGCCTGCGTGTCGGCGCTCGAATCGTAGAGCAGGAACTCCACCTCGGCGAGCTCTCTGCCACCCGGATCGCTCGCGGCTGCACTGCCCAGCGTGCGCGCAAGGAACGCGCCGCCTTCGTGTACCGGGACAATGATGCTCAACCAGGGTTTCATGACACCGTGACAGTGAACCCCAATGGTTAACAACTTGCTGACCAATTTGCGATTTCGGTCGTGGTGCGCGTGATCGCAGGGCTATCGCGAAGGCGGCCCGATGGTCGGCCCGATCGGCTCGGACGGGGCATTGGCGGTATCGTAGCCGATGAAGGCTAGCAGCAGTTGCAGGCCGACGAGGATGGGCAGCACTGCGAGCATGACCGTGCCGGTCGGCGTCTCGATGCCTGCCCCGGCGTTGCGATACCAGGTGACCGCGCCGAAGATCGCGCCGAACAGGGTCAGCAGCAGGCCAAGCGGCAGTTCGATGGAGGCCAGCGTGAAATCGCGCAGGTAGTAGCTGTAGCCGAGCCGCTTTGCCAGATTGACCGCGTGACGCCGCGCGAAATGGGGGATCATGCGCAGAGGCTTCAGACTGCTTTCCTCGTCGCCGTAGACGGCGCGCATCGGCATGTCGACGACGCGTGCGCGCAAGGTATTGAGACGGAACAGCATGTCGCTCTCGAAGAAGTAGCGCCGTGCGATCAGGTCGAGCGGCAGATGCGCCAGCACGCGCGCGTCGATCGCGACGAAGCCGTTGTTGGGATCGAACAGCGACCAGTACCCGCTCGACAGCTTGGTCAGGAACGAGAGCGCGAGATTGCCCGCGATCCGCCCCTTGGGCATGGCCTTGACATCGGACACCATGAAGAAGCGGTTGCCCTTCACGTAGTCGGCCTGGCCGGCGAGGATCGGATGCACCAGCGCGGGAATCAGCGCCGGGTCCATCTGGCCATCGCCGTCGAGCTTGACCACCACCGCATGACCGTCGGCCAGCGCCGCGCGGTAGCCGGTCATCACCGCGCCGCCCACGCCCTGGTTCACGGTGTGACGCAGGACCGTGAGGCGCGGATCATCGCAAGCCGCCTCGAGCGCATCGCCGGAATGTTCGGGACAGGCATCGTCGATAGCGTAGATCGCGTGGCAACAGGGACCGATGCGCGCGACGAGATCGGCAATCTGGCGGCTGACGCGGTAGCACGGAATGACCACGGCGACGCTGCGCGCGTCGTGCTCCTGCGCGGGCAGGGGCATGGTCTGCTCGCGCGTGTCCGCCAGGTTCGCCTCGTCCTGCCTTTCCGGCGTTTCTCTCAGCACGTCCCCGTTCCTCGTCGGTGTCCCCTGCGCCGGTTGTGGCAAGAAAAGGCGCTGGCGGCAATCGGCCCCGGCGCCTGCCCTTGATTAGAACGCCGTCATGCGGCACCACTGCAGACAACGCGTTGCCGGGGGGCAACTCTTTGCCATGACTTGGCATTTCGCGAAGGGGGCGCCGCTTGATTGCAAGTCGTAACCGCTGGTCGAGGCGCACACACGCGCCGGGCTCGGGCGCACCATGACCGCAGGCGAAGTAGCCGGACTACTGGGCTTTTCAGCGATGCTCGCGGCCGGGCAGGCCCTGTTCAAGACTTGCGCGCTCGCGGTTTCGCGGCAGTCCGTCAGTGGCAATGAGGGCGGCAAAGGAACCGGCCTCGACTTTCTCGCCCTGCTGCAGGTGCCCAGTTTCTGGGCTGCGCTGATGCTCTACGGGCTGGCCACGGTTTTGTGGATCTACCTACTCCAGACCATCCCGCTCAGCCGCGCCTATCCTTTCGCCGCGCTCGGCTTCGTGATCGTCCCCGCCATCGCTGCCGTGTTCTTCAAAGAGAGCATCAGCGCCTCCTACGTGCTGGGCGCGCTGCTGATCGTGGGTGGCGTGATCGTCACCTCGCGGGCCTGAACCGGGAAGGGGGATACAGACCATGCTCTCATCCTCCCTTGGCAGCACGATACCCGTTTCCTCGCGCGCGCTCGCGGTGCCCGGTGCCACGCTGACCCGGGCCCATCCCGCAGCGCGACTGGTGCGCGCCTATCTCCTCGTCGGCGCAGTGCTCTACCTTGCCTTCGCGCTGCTCACGCCGCCGTTCCAGACGCCCGACGAGCATCAGCACCTGTTCCGCGCCTACCAGCTCGCCTCGTTCGAGCTGATCGGAGAGCGGCGCGGGCAGGAAAGCGGAGGCGAACTGCCCGAAAGCCTGTCGCGCGCCGCGTTGCCCGAACTCGGCACGCTCGCCCCGCATGTCGATCGGGCCATTCCCGAGACCACTTTCGCCAAACGCATCGCACGGGCCACACCCCTCGATGCATCAGGGCCCAGACGCTTCACCAACTTCCTCGGTTCGGTCAGCTATGCCCCGGTCGGTTACGTGCCGCAGATCGTGGCGATCTGGACCGGCGGGGCACTCGGTTTCTCGGTGGAGAACATCGTGCGACTGGGGCGGGTGTTCAACGCGCTGGTGTGCCTTGGCCTCTTCGCCGGAGCCCTGCGCTGCCTGCCGGTCGGACGGCTCGCCCTCCTGTTCCTGGCGCTATTGCCGATGACCGCATCGTGCGCGGGCGCCTTCGGGCAGGACGGCATGGTGATCGGCGCCGGGGCATGGCTCGCGGCGCTCGGCGTGCGGATCGCACTCCTGCGCAGCTGGAGCGGACGCGAATTCGCGCTGGCAGCGCTGCTCACCGCCTGCGTGACGCTTGCCAAGATGGTCTATCTACCGCTCGTGCTGCTGCCTCTGGTCGCAGGCAGCGGCGTGGTGCGCGAGCCGCGCTGGTACCTTCCACCCTTGCTCATCGCCTTGCCCGTGCTCGCGCTCCTGGGCTGGTGGCTCGGCCTCAACGCGGGGCTCTATGTCGCCATGAAGCCGGGGATGCCCGCGCCCGGCGAACAGGTCGCCTACCTGCTCGGCCATCCGCTCGCCTTCCCCAAGGCGCTGGTGGTCACGTACCTCGTGCGCGGCGGCGCGGTGCTCGACACGCTGTTTACCTTCGGCTGGCTCAACGTCGGCCCGGTCGCCGCTGCCCAGTGGCTGAGCGCCATCGCGCTCGGCATTGTGCTGTGGCAGGGCGACGGCGAAGCAGGAGCGCTTGCGCGCGCCTGGCGCTACTGGGCCGCCTTGCTGGTGCTGGCGATGATCGCGACGATGACACTCGCCCTCTACATTGCCGCGACCAGCGCGGGCAGCCTGCTGGTGAGCGGCATCCAGGGCCGCTACTTCCTGCCGCTCGCACTGCCCGCACTCGTCGCCCTGCTGCGCCACCGCCGCGCCGACGAGCGGCTCGCGCGCTGGGCGGTGTTCGTGCTGATGGGCATGGCCAACCTCGCCTCGCTGGTGACCATCGCGCGGGCCTATTACCTCTAGGGTCAGGACCCTAGCTCAGGGCTGGATTTCTTTGCCCTCGTAGTCGAACAGCTTGCCGCTGTCGGGCACTTTCAGTTCCTCGATCACGTCGAGCAGCTGCAGCGCCGCGCGCTCGGGGTCGAACAGGCGCCCCGGTGGCACGTTGCCCTGAAAGGGCTGCGAGAGCGGTGTATCGACAGTGCCCGGGTGCAGCGCGACGACGATCGAGCGCGAATTGCGGCGGCGTTCCTCGATCGCGAGGTTGCGCACCAGCATGTTGAGCGCGGCTTTCGATGCGCGATAGCCGTGCCATCCGCCCAGCCCGTTGTCGCTGATCGAACCGACCCTGGCCGAGAGCGCGGCAAAGACCGGCCGCCCGACCTTGGGCAGCAGCGGCAGGAAGTGCTTGGCGACGAGCACCGGCCCGATCGCGTTGACCGCGTAATTGCGCGCGAGCCACTCGCCGTCGAGATCGCGCAGCGCCTTCTCTGGGCCAAGGTCGCCTTCGTGGAGCAGCCCGGTGGCAACGATCACGAGGCTTGGCGGCGGGCCCTTGGCGACATGCCCGGCAGCCGCCACGATGCTCGCCTCGTCGGTGAGGTCGAGGTGCTGCGCCCCCTCGCGCGAGCGGGCGAAGCCGTGGACGACGTCGAAGGCGCCTTCCTCGATCAGCGCCGCCTCGAAGGCCGCGCCGATCCCGCCCGATGCGCCGATGACGACTGCGCTGGAGGCACCCTTGGCGCTCATGCGCGGGTGAAGCGCCAGCGGTCGGGCTCGCTCTCGTCGGCATCGAAGCGGTAGCCGTCGGTGTCGAAGCCGCGCATCGCGTCGATGTCGGAGATGTGGTGCTCGCACATCCAGCGCGCCATCATGCCGCGCGCGCGCTTGGCGTTGAACGAGATGAAGCGCGGGCCGTTGGGGCCGGGCTCGCGGAACTCGACCTCGATCACGCGGATGCCCTCGAGCCGGCCCTTGACCGCGGCGAAGTATTCCTGGCTGGCGAGGTTGAGGATCGCATTGGAGCCTTCCTGCGCCACGGCCTCGCGCAAGTGCGCGGCGATGCGGTCGCCCCACCAGTCGGTCAGGCTCTTGGCGCGCGGCGCCCAGCGCGTGCCCATCTCGAGGCGGTAGGGGCGGATCGTGTCGAGCGGGCGCAGCAGGCCGTAAAGGCCCGAGAGCAGGCGCAAGTGGTCCTGCGCGAAGACCACGCCCGGCTCGTCGAGCGTCCAGGCATCGAGCCCGGTATAGACGTCGCCCGCGAAGGCGAAGAGCGCCTGACGCTCGGGCAGCTCGGGGAAGTCGCGGAAGCGATCGGCGTTGAGCTTGGCGAGCTTGGGCGAGATGTGCATCAGCTCGGCCAGCTTCTTCTGCGTGAGGTTCGACGCCGATTTGGCAAGGCTGCCCGCCTCTTCGGCGAAGTGCGGCCGGGTGGCATCGAGCGGCGGGAGTTCGCGCTCGAAGTCGAGCGTCTTGGCGGGGGAAAGCAGGGCGATCATCGCTGCGGGACCTAGCGAGCGGGCGGCCCCCCGTCAAACCGGCAGGAGGCCAGTGCGATCCGCTCGCTGGTCGAGATCGCGCTATTCGACGCGGGGCCAGCCCTGCGCGTCGAACACCAGCTTGTTGAGCCCGAGCTTGGGCGCCCCATTCCGTGCGCCGTCGTAGTAGTGATAGACGAGCACCGGCCCGTCCGGCCCTTCCATCACGCTCTGCCCGCCCGGTCCGAAGACGTCGCCGTGAGTGGAGAGCAGGATCGTCCCGCCGCCCTGCATCAGGTCGAGCCCGCCACGGTCGAGGAACGGTCCGGTCGGGCTGGTCGAGCGCCCCACGATGATGCGATACTTGCTCTGGGTGCCCTTGCAGCACTCGTTGATCGGCGCGAAGTAATAGTAATAGCGCGTGCCGTTGACCATGCGCGGGAAGATGTAGGGACCTTCCTCGCCCGCATCGCGCCGCGCGATGTCGTAGATCGTGGGGTTGGACGCGAGGCGCAGGCCGGTCGCGGGATCGAGCTGGAGCACGTGGATGCCGTCCTCCCACGAGCCGAAGGCCATCCACCAGTTGCCCGCATCGTCCATGTAGGGCGCCGGGTCGATAGCGTTGAACCCGGTGGTGCACCCGGCAGTCGTACCGCAAGAGGCGATGATCTCGCCGGCGTCGGTCCAGGGTCCGTCAGGGTACTTGCTGGTGGCGAGCGCGATCACCGCCTGCGCGCCCTGATTGGTGCCCGCCTGCGAAGGCGTCGCGTAGATCGGGATCGAGTAGTACTGGTAGTAGGTGCCATTGGCATACATCACGCTGGGCGCCCAAAGGTCGGTGCGCCCGCCCGAGCCGGTGGTATTCTTGCTCGCCCACCACGGAAAGTCCGAGGTGAAGATGCCGGTGGTCATCTTGATGAAGGTGACCATGTCGGTCGACTTGGCCAGCGTGTTGTGCGTGCCGTAGAGCCAGTAGGTGCCCGAGGGATCGCGGATCATGTCGGGGTCGTGGACGTCGGTCCCGGTGCCTGCCATCGCCTGTGGCAGCGGGTAGGCGCGGGTATCGGTCACGTTGAGCGTCCACTCCTGCGCGGCCGAGCCGCTCGAGCGCGCGGTCTGGATGGTCGCCCCGGCACCGTCGGCCTGGAGATAGAGACCACTGTTGATGTTCTTGATCAGGTAGTTGCCGTTGGCCAGCGCGTAGAACGACCATAGATGGTCGGCGGTGCCGTTGTCGGCCCATTGCAGCGCTGCTGCGCCATCGGCGGTCGAGGCCCCCGAGATGCCCAGAACCTGATGGCTGAGCATGTTCTCGACATTGTACTGGCCGCTCGCCATCGGCATCACGTGCCAGCGCTGCGCCGCCGAGCCGTCAGCCACACCGGTCGCCACCGCCGCGCCTGCGACCTGGCTGGCACCGGCGATGCCCAGCACTTGCCCGCTGGCGGCATTGGCGATCTCGATCTGGTAGGTCGTGCCGACAGAACTGAGCTGCGGGGCCGGTGTCGGAGTGGGGGTCGGCGTCGCGGTCGCAATCGGGCCGGGGGTTCCCGAGGAGCCGGAATCGCCGCCTCCGCAACCCGGCAAAGCCAGCAACGCCATGGCCATGGCAGGCAGAAGAACGCGCGTGCGCGAACGCGCGGCGCCGAACGGCATGATCATCTCGATATCCCTCCCGTGCGGGCCCTCTTCGCGGCCCTATTACTCTGACAAGTTATTAGGGAGATATCTGTTCCGGAGTCAACCGGAGAGGGCCAACGTCGCCAGATACGACGAAAATGACCCCATCGAGCGCGCACGCGGCCCGCCGCGCGCTACAATGCCATGGCTTTATGGTCTGACTTTTCGAGACGGCAGGCAGGCCCGTCAGTTACGCTTTTTCCCGGTCAGGCCGAACGTGCCGAAGGGACCGGAACGCGTTTCGCCTTCCATCTTCGCGCCCTTGACCAGCACGTCGTAGCTCACGTCCATTTCCATCGGTTTGGTCGCCTTGCCCGCGAAGTGCGCGCGGCCCTTGGCGACCCGGCCGGTGACGTTCATGTCGCCCTGATCGGAAGTAACGCGGCCGGTCAGCGCGGCGCCCTCGGCCGCGAGGACCAGCACCGCGTCCTGATCGCCCAGCGGCGTTGCTATGGTGATGTCCCAGGTGCCTGCGTAGGCGGCAGGCGGTGCGCCGCCGCTCGCGGCCTTGCGCGCGGCGGCTGCCTTGCGCTGCGCGGCCTCGGCCGGGACCTGATGCGAGCGGGCGCGCAGGTAATGCCGGATCGCCTCGACCTCTGCCTTGCCGAGCCTGGGGAAGGGGGGCATGCCATTGGCGCGCAGGGCGCCTTGCGAGACGACCATCGCGAAGCTGTCGCCATCGAGGATCAGCGGCGAATAGCGCAGGTCCGGCGCCGCGCCCCCGCCCACGGCATTGTAGCCATGGCAGGCAAGGCAGCCGGTGATGCCATAGAGGATCGCGCCGCGCTCGGCGGTCTTCGGGTCGGCGGTGAAGCCCGGGTCCTGCGGCAACATGCGCTTAGGCGGCTTTGCCGGGACGTAGGCGTCCTTGCCGCCCAGCGCGAAGGTGAGGACCTGGCGCTGCAATGTATAGTCGGTCCGGTAGTCGGCATTGCCCAGCGACATCACGCCCGCGCCGTTGCCGCCCATTCCGGTGATCACGGTCACGTATTGCACCCCGTCCAGCGCATAAGTGATCGGCGGGGCGACGATCGGCGCGCTCGTCGGCCAGCTCCAGACTTCCTCGCCACTGCGCGCATCGTAGGCGACCAGCTTGCGGTCGACCCGGCCCTGGAACACGAGATCGCCCGCAGTCGCCATGACTCCGCCGGGCCATGAGCCGGGCAGGTCAACCGTCCATGCCGCCTTCTGCGCCACCGGGTCCCAGGCCTTGAGATAGCTGGTGCGGTTGAGCGGGTCCTCGAGATCGACCTCGGGCAGCATGTTCACGCCGATGCCGAGGCCCAGTTCACCCCCGCTGTCGCCGCTGCCGATCAGCGCGCCCTGCTCGATGACGGGGATGTAGACCAGCCCGGTGCGCGGCGAATAGGCCTGCGGCAGCCAGTTGTGCGCTCCGGTCGGCCCGGGCCACATCTCGACCATGCCCTTGACGTTCTCGTAGCGCGCGACCTGCGGGTTCTCGACCGGACGCCCGTCCTTGCCGATGCGGCTCGCCCAGGTCACCTTGGCGATCTTCTCCGCAGAGATGAGTTCGCCGGTCTCGCGGTCGAGCACGTAGAAGAAGCCGTTCTTGGGCGCCTGCATCAGCACCTTGCGCGTCTTGCCCCCGATCTCGACCGTCGCCAGCGTCATGTCCTGCGTGGCGGTGCAGTCCCACTGTTCGGCCGGGCAGACCTGATAGTGCCAGCGATAGGCCCCGGTCTCGGCATCGACGGCGACGATCGAGGCGAGGAACAGGTTATCGCCGCCACCGGGCGAGCGCTTGCGGTGCGCATAGGGAAAGCCGTTACCAACGCCGATGTAGACGAGGTTCAACGCGGGATCGTAGCTGAAGGCATTCCACGCCGTGCCGCCCCCGCCCTTGCCGTACCAGTCGCCCTTCCAGGTCGGTGCGGCGATCTCCATCGCCCGGCTTTCCGCTGGTTGCGAGGGGTCGCCGGGAACGGTGTGAAATCGCCAGGCAAGCTTGCCGCTGGCCAGGTCGTAGGCCGATACCCAGCCCCGGATCGCCGAGACGTCGGCACCGCCATGCCCGACGATAACCTTGTCGCCGAAAATGCGCGGCGCGCCGTTCATGTTGCGCTGCTCGTCGGGTCCGAAATCGCGCGTCTTCCAGATCTCGCGCCCGCTCTTGGCATCGAGCGCGACGACGAAGCCGTCGGTCGTCGCCAGCACGAGCCGCCCCTGCGCATAGGCCAGCCCCTTGTTGCCCCAGCTGAAGTGCAGCGGGATGCGCGCCCGTTCGCGCGTGCCCCCGTCGTATTCCCATGCCAGCCTGCCGCTAGCCGCCTCGAAGGCGCGGATGTGCGAATGGCCGGTGGTCACGAAAAGCATGCCTGCCGCGGCGACCGGGCTCGATGCCGAATAGCCCGGTTCGAGGTCGAAGTGCCATGCCAGCGCGAGATCCCCCACGCTGTCGGTGTCGATCTGCGTCAATGGACTGTAGTGCTGCTCGCCTTCCGTGCGGCCAAAGCCGGTCCACTCCTCGGGATCGCCGAGGGCTGTGGGGTCCTCGGGATGGGCAGGCCGCTCGTCGCAGCCCGCAAGCAGCAAGCCCATCGCCGTCATCGCGGCCACGGCCAGCATCATGGCCTCCCGGCGCATATCCCCTCCCTCGCACTTGTCCTGTTCTCGTTACCTGCCGGGATGCGGCGTACGCGTGCGCGCGTGCAACGCGGCGCGCGCGATATCGCCGTGCCGATGGAGCAGGGGAGGGACGCGGTGGATAGCCCTCCCGCAAAACCTAGGGAGAACCCCGATGGGCATTACCCGAGGTCTCGTGTGATCCCTGAGGCGAGCGATCCGGCCGTGCCGGACCAGCAAGCCTTACCGGAAAGGGTCACGATGATTGCAAAGTCTCGCACCATGCTGCTGGCGCTCGCGTGCGCCATGCTCGCCGCATGCTCGACCACGCCGCGCCCTCAGTTCAGCAGCGAGGCGGCACCGGGCATAGTCCTGGCCGACTACAAGACCTATTCCTGGGCCTTTCCCCGGCGCGGGGGCGGCAATCCGTTCATCTACGAGCGCGTGCAACAGGCGATGGACGCGAGCCTCGCCGCTGCGGGCTATACGCTCGTCGCCGAGGGGCAGGGCGACATGGAACTGGCTTTCACGCTGGGTGCGCGCGACCGTGTCGACGTGACCGACTGGGGCCCGGTCGGAGCCTACTATCCTGCCTATGGCCGGGGTTATCGCTATGGCTGGGCCTATCAGTACAACCAGGTCGACGTGCGCAACGTGACCGAGGGCTCGCTCGCGCTCGACGTGTTCGACGCCAAGACCGATCGCCCGATCTGGCACGGCATCGCCGCCGCCCGGATCGGCTCGCGCGATGCTCCGGGCGATGCCCTTATCCGCTCGGCAGTCGACGGTCTGGTCGAACGCTTCGTCGCTGCCGGAGGGCGCTAGCCCCCCGGCGCGGGGTGGCTGCGCAAGGTCGCGAGCGTCCTTGCCAGAAGCGCGGCAAGCTGCGCCTGCTCGTCGCAGTCAAGCTCGCTGAAGGCATTGTCGAACACGGCCTTGCGCTGCTCCTCGATCATCGCGCGCGCACGTTCGGCCTGAGGCGTTACGTAAAGGCGCTGGCTGCGCCAGTCGCTCTCGTGTGCCTCGCGGTGCAACAGCCCGCGCTCTGCGAGCTGCTTGATCGCGCGTGCGACCTGCGCCTTGTCGCGCTGCGTGGCCTGCGCCAGTTCCTGTTGCGAGATGCCCGGAGACAGGCCGACCGCACGCAGCACACGCGCCTGGAACGGGGCGAGGTCCAGTTCGCGCAGTGCCGGCATCTGCTCGAGATGGAGCTGGACCGCGAGGGTCAGCTCGCGAAGCAGGTCAGGCAGCGTCTCTTTCATCCGCGCATGTTACCCGATCGGTTGACTCTATCAATCGATCTTGTCAGTTGATACTTATCAACCGAAACCTCCCACTATCGAAGGCCCGAGCCATGCCACACCGTTATCGCGTCACGCTTATCCCGCTCGAAGCCCATGGTTCCGTCCGCGAACCGGATGCGCCACTGCCGGAAATGGTATCCTTCGAGATCACCAACCACGACGAGATCACCGCTCTGATCACGCGGATGGAAGGCAAGGCCATGGTGCCGCAGAGCGAGGCCGCGGAGTTCATCGTCGGGTTGAAGCTGTTTTCCGAAGTGCTGATCCGTCACCGCGCCGAGCCGATCTTCGCCGAACTCGCACCGCATTTCCGTAGCTTCATGAAGGCACTCAAGGCATCTCCGGCCCGTGAAACGGTCTGAGGTAGCGCCTGCAAAAGACTAAAAAGACGTATTTTTCGTACACGGGGCGAGCAGGCACCGGTATGCCGGAGGCGTCGGGCGGAACCCAGCACATCCGGTCCAAGGGCGACCTCGACTGGTGCATATCATTTAACATAAGATGTATTATCGAGCCAGTGCCGGCTTGCCCGACTCGCCCGAACAGAGCGCATCTGCCCCCTCGGACAAGTCTTATCTGAGAGGCTGCACTCAAGCGCCCTCCACACGCGTAAGGAAAGCAGCCAGCCCGCGTTCGTGCCGACTCAGCCATTTGGTGCGACGCGGCAGATGTCCTTCGCGCAAGGCCTCGGGCGACCCGCCGACCGCGTCGATCAGAGCCGGGTGGATGTAAGCCTTGCGGGCCATCGCAGGCGTATTGCACAAGTGTGTCGAGACATGGTCGAGCATGGCCTTGAGGGTCGGCCGCTCGGGCGCCTCCTCGCGCAGCCATGTGAAGGCCAGAACGCTCGCGCGCCAGGTGCGAAAGTCCTTGGCGGTATAGTCGCTGCCCGAGGCCTCGCGGATATATTCGTTGACCAGGCTCGAGGTGATCGGGTGGAAATCGCCTTGCTCGTCGCGATAGCGGAACAGGGCCTGCCCCGGCAGGTCCATCACCTGCCTGACGAAGCGCAACAGTCCCCGGTCCGAGACGGTCATCTCGCAGGTCCGGCCCGACTTCGCCTTGAAGCACAAGTGCAGCCCGTCTCTCGCGATGCGGGCGTGACGGCGACGCAGCGTCGTTGCGCCGAAGCTGCCGTTCTCGCGCGCATAGTCGGCATTGCCGACCCGGATGCGCCCGGTATCGAGCAGCCGCACAACCGAGGCGATGGCCCGCTCGCGGGTCAACTTGCGCCCGGCAAGATCGTCCTGAACGCGCGAGCGGATCGCGCCCAGCGCCTCGCCGAAAGCGGCACAGGCGGCGAACTTGAGCGCGTCGCGGTGAGCGCTGAAGTCTGGGTGATAACGATACTGGCGGCGCCCTGCGGCATCGAGCCCGGTGGCCAGGATATGGGCATTGGCAATGGGCGCGTACCAGGCATCGGTGTAGGCGGGCGGGAGCGCGATGGCATCGAGTCGCTGCACCGTCGCGCGGTCGCGGATGCGCTTGCGTCCGGTATCGTAGTAGCCGAAACCGTGCTTGAGCGCCCGGCGCGAGAAGCCCGGCTCGGACGGATCGACGTGCACCAGTCCGAGGCGTTCCCCCGCCTCGAGTGCGTCCTTGGTATCCTGCGTAATCGCGAGCATCGCGCCTATGGTGTCCCTGCAGTTGATCCACCAGATCAAGCCGCCAGCCTGCGCCCCGGTTCCTGCGCAAGCGCCAGACTGCGCGTGAAACGCGCTGCACAAACGAAAAGGGCGACCCGCACGGGGCCGCCCTTCGCTGTTTCGTAGTCCCGGGCCCTGCCCGCGGACGCTTACTTCAGGTTGTCGTTGAAGAAGCTTTCGATCGCATCGAACGGGATCACGTCGGTCTTGTCGTAGAGATCGACATGGTTGGCGCCCGGCACGACATGCAGCGTGATGTTCTCGCCGTTCGCGACGTCCTCGCTGAAGTAGGCCGAGTGCGCGACCTCACCCATGACCAGCATCGCCTTGCGCGGCGCGATCCAGTCGATCTTGTCGAGCAGCGGAAAGTTCATGAACGAGGGGCCGCTGGTCATCGTGAACTGCGCGATCGAGTTGGGGTGATAGCCGCGCGGACGCGAATAGAACTCGCCGAACTCGGTGCCGACGGGGTTGTTCTCGGCGTCGAGCTCGAGCAGCGCGCCGCGCGGGGTCAGCGTGGCGGGCTCGCCCTCGAACTCGGCATAGCGGTGCTCGGCGATCTGCGCGAGCTGGGCCTTGCGGTCCTCCTCGGTGAGCGAGCCGCCGAAGCCCTCGGCATGCATGCGCGAGATATCGTACATGCTGGCCGTCGCGATGGCCTTGATGCGCGGGTCGACCGAAGCCGCGCTGAGCGCGAAACCGCCGCTGCCGCAGATGCCCAGCGCGCCGATCTTCTCGCGATCGACAAAAGGACGCGTGCCGAGGAAATCGACCGCGGCGTGGAAATCCTCCACGAACACGTCGGGCGACGACAGGTGCCGGGTCTCGCCCTCGCTATAGCCGTTGTACGAGGGATCGAACGTCAGCACGACGAAGCCGCGCTGCGCCAGCTCGTTGGCATAGACGCCTGGGCCCTGCTCCTTCACGCCGCCATAGGGCGCACCGATGACCAGCGCCGGGGCGGGCTTGGTGTCGTCGAAATCGGCGGCGATGTAGAGATCCGCCGAGATCGAGATGCCGTAGCGCGTCAGGTAGTTGACCGGGGTGCGCGTGACATTGTCGCTGAGTTCGAAGATGTAATTGTCGGCAAGTGCCATGATTTTCTGTCCATCTTTGTCTGTGTGGGTCTGTCTGTGTGGCGGGCGCACACCCGCGCCCGGCGCGCCTGCATTGCGGCGCCGTCCACCGTTTTGACGTCAGTCCCCGGTGCGACCCGAGGGCTGGGATGCTCGCGGCATGCCCCGCCGGGGGGCGAGGCTGCCGCCTTGGGTTCAGTCCTTGACGACCGGACCGGCGAGGTAGTCCTCGTCGCTGACCGCTTCCATCCAGTTCACCGGGCTTCCGTCGATAGCCTCGGTGATGGCGATGTGCTGCATCGCGGTCTTGTCGGTGGCGCCGTGCCAGTGGCGCTTGCCGCAGTTGCACCACACGGTGTCGCCGGCGCGAATTTCGGTCTTGGCGCCGCCCTCGCACTGGTGCCAGCCCACACCCTGGGTGACGATCAGCGTCTGGCCGGCGGGGTGGGTGTGCCAGTTGGTGCGCGCGTTTGGCGCGAAGTTGACGATTGCATAGCCGCCGCGCGCAGGAGCGGGCGGGTTGAAGATGCGGTCGATGCGCACATCGCCGGTGAAGGTCTCGGCCGGACCCTTGATGGCCTCTGCCGAACCGTTGCGAAGGATGACTGCATCCTGCTTGGTGAGATCGTTGCTGTCGCTCATTGTCTGCTCCTGGACTGTGATCCCGCGCCGGGCATGAAGCGGAGGGGCTCGGGGGGGACCGTGGATTGCCCTCCATCTGGGCCTTGCAGCGGACTCCGACAACGGCCCGACCCCTCTACACAGTGTTGAGCACTGCTCATGGACCCGGTTCGGCCAAGCTGCGTTAGAGGAGCGTAACACATCGCGCCTGCGACAGCTTGCATCCTGAACTGGGGGGTGGGCCAGACCAACCCCCGCTCCCGGCAAGACGACGCAGGCGTGACCAAACTGGAGATCTGTCCCGATGCCGAAAATCGCACTCGTCGCCACACTCGCGGCGGCAGGCCTCGCCGTCACCGCTGCTCCTGCCTTGGCGCAGGATACGTCCGCCACTGCCGACCAGGTCGTCGTCGACCAGGCGCAGGTCAAGGTCAATCCCGGCCCCGCCGACTTCTTCACCGGCAAGGCCTGGGTCCGCTCGCTCACCTCGCCCACCCAGCCCGGGCAGGCCGGCACCGCGCTCGTCACCTTCGAGCCGGGTGCGCGTTCCAACTGGCACACCCACCCCGCCGGACAGTCCCTTTACGTGACCAGCGGCTGCGGCTGGACCGAGGCCGAGGGACAGGCACCGCAGCGCATCTGCGCGGGCGACATGGTCTATGTGAAGCCGGGCGTTCGCCACTGGCACGGCGCCACCGCGAGCGAGACGATGACCCACGTCGCAATCACCGAGTCGCTCGACGGCAAGAACGTCGTCTGGCTCGAGCCGGTCAGCGACGCCGACTACACCGGGCCCACTAACTAATTTCGCCAACTGACATCGACAAATGACATCGACAAATGACTGGGACCCGGCTCCCGGTTCACGGCTGCGCGCGGCATGGTTGCTGCGCGCAGTTGCCGTTCGGGCGACAAGGGCCCATTAGGAAGCCATGTCCATAAGTCGCACCGACATCGCCGATTTCTCCTACTTCCTCGCGATCGCGCGCCATGGAAGCTTCCGCAAGGCCGCGTTGGAGATCGGGGTCAGTCCGTCCGCGCTCAGTCACTCGCTGCGCGGGCTCGAGGAGCGACTCGGCGTACGCCTGCTCAACCGCACCAACCGTTCGGTCACGCTCACCTCGGCGGGCGAGGAACTGCGCGACGCCATCGTCGACCCGTTCAACCGCATCGACCAGGCACGCGATGCGCTCAACCGTTTCCGCGACACCCCCGCCGGACGCATCCGCCTCAACGTCGCCGCCGATGCCGCAGCCCTGCTGCTCTCGCCGGTGATGCCCGAGTTCATGGACCGCTACCCCGACGTCGAGGTCGACATCGTCTCGTCTAACCGCATGGTCGATGTCGTCGCCTCGGGCTTCGATGCCGGTATCCGCTATGGCGGCACCGTGCCCGAGGACATGATCGCGCAGCGCCTCTCGCCCGACATCCGCTGGATCGTCGCCGCCGCGCCCAGCTATCTCGAACGCTTCGGCGCCCCGCAGACCCCCGATGATCTGATGCAGCACCGCTGCCTCGGCGTCCGTCTCGGCGACGATCGCATCTATCGCTGGGAGTTCATGGGCAAGGAGGAAGAGTTCGACATGGCCGTGCCCAGTCGGATCACCGTCGACGAAAGTCGCTCGATGGTCTCGATCGCGATCGGCGGCGGCGGGCTGATGTACGGCCCCGAACCCGTCGTCACGCCCTTCATCGCCAGCGGCCATCTGCAGATCGTGCTCGATGACTGGGCCACCACCGGGCCCGGTTTCCAGATCTACTATCCCAGCAGGCGCCAGGTTCCCACCGGCCTGCGCCTGCTGATCGAGCTCATCCGCGAGATCGCACCGCTGGGGCGCTGAACAGGCGCGAAGCCCCCGCATCGGGGCAAGGGCGCGATGGATGAATTGATCTCAACGCTCCATCGCACCGACGACGGCTAATCCTTCTCGCCTGCCTGTCCTATCTGGGAAGCCAACAAGAGCCCCCCAGACGAAGGACATTTTCATGACCAAGGCTTACGGCGCCACCGCCGCCGACCGTCCGCTCGAACAGCTGACCATCGCGCGCCGCGCTCCCGGGGCGCACGACGTCGCCATCGCCATCGACTATTGCGGCGTGTGTCACTCCGACCTGCACACCGTACGCGGCGAATGGGGCGGCACGCTCTTCCCCTGCGTTCCCGGCCACGAGATCGTCGGACGCGTCACCGCCGTCGGCGAGCATGTCAGCGATTTCTCGGTCGGCGACGTCGTCGGCGTGGGTTGCATGGTCGACAGCTGCCAGACCTGCGCGCCGTGCGAGGCGGGCGAGGAGCAGTACTGCGAAGCGGGCATGACCCCGACCTACAACGGATCGTGCGAGGAAGCGCCCGGCCACACGCTCGGCGGCTATTCGCAGGACATCGTCGTCAACGACAAGTTCGTCCTCAAGGTGACCCATCCCACCGAGCAGCTTGCCGCGGTCGCGCCGCTGCTCTGCGCGGGCATCACCACCTATTCGCCGCTGCGCCACTGGCAGGCGGGTCCGGGCAAGAAGGTCGGCATCGTCGGGATCGGCGGGCTCGGCCACGTCGCGGTCAAGCTTGCCAAGGCGATGGGCGCGCACGTCGTCGCCTTCACCACGTCGGAAAGCAAGCGCGAGGATGCGCTGCGTCTGGGCGCCGACGAGGTGGTCGTCTCGCGCAACGGTGACGAGATGGCAGCCCATACCGGCAGCTTCGACTTCATCCTCGACACCGTCGCCGCCAGCCACCAGCTCGACGCCTTCACCGGCCTGCTCAAGCTCGACGGCACGCTGACGCTGGTCGGCCTGCCCGACGCGCCGCACCCCTCGCCCAACATCGGCTATCTCATCATGGGCCGTCGCTCGATCGCAGGCTCGCTCATCGGCGGCATCGCCGAGACGCAGGAGATGCTCGATTTCTGCGCCGAGCACGGCATCACCGCCGATGTCGAGATGATCCGCGCCGACGGCATCGACGAGGCCTACGAGCGCATGAAGCGCTCGGACGTGAAGTACCGCTTCGTCATCGACATCGCGACCATGGACGCCTGAGCCCCCGACATACGGCGCGCGGCCCGTCCTTCCTCCCCCCGATACGACCTGAGGAGTTTCTCCCATGAACCCGACTTATGATTTCACCGGACAGGTGGCCCTCGTCACCGGTGCTGCCTCCGGCATGGGCCTGGCCGCCGTCGAGGCCTATGCCAGGGCCGGCGCATCGGTCGCCATGCTCGACAACCGCGCGGATGCTCTCGCCGAGGCGGCCAGGGGCCTGACCGACCAGGGCTTCACCGTGTTGCCACTGACCTGCAACGTGCTCGAGGCGAGCGAAGTCGAGGCCGCCGTCGCCAAGACCGTCGAGACCTACGGCCGGCTCGACATGGCCTTCAACAACGCAGGCATCCAGAGCGACGTCGCCGACCTTGCCGAGACCGAAGTCGAGGCCTTCGACCACATGACCGGCATCAACCTGCGCGGCGTGTTCCTCGCCATGAAGTACGAGCTTCAGCAGATGAAGAAGCAGGGCTCGGGCGCGATCGTCAACAACTCCTCGCTCGGCGGCTTCGTCGGCGTTCCGGGGCGCTCGACCTACCACGCCGCCAAGCATGGCGTGCACGGGCTGACCAAGACCGCCGGGCTCGAATATGCCGCCCAGGGCATCCGCGTTAACGCGGTTGCGCCGGGCATCATCAATACCCCGATGGTCGCCGAGATGATGGAGCGCGAAAACGCCGTCGACGCCATGATGCGCGACGTGCCGATCGATCGCCTGGGCACCGCCGAGGAAGTCGCCAATGCCGTGATGTGGCTCTCGAGCCCGGGCGCCAGCTTTGTCGTGGGCCACGTCATCGCGGTCGACGGCGGCTACGTCGCGCGCTGATCCCGAATAGCGCAAGCAAGCGAGGATATCCCGATGCCCCACGTCGCGATCAAGATGTACCCCGGTCACAACGCTGCCGAAAAGCAGGAACTGGCCGACCGCGTCACCGCCGCGATCATCGAGACGCTCGGCCATGGTGCCCAGTCGATCTCGGTGGGCATCGAGGACGTCTCGCCATCGCAATGGATGAAGAGTGTCTACGCGCCTGAAATCGAGGCGAAACGCAAGACGCTCTTCAAGCGCCCCGGTTACGGCCCACTGGCCTGACCGGCGAAGCGCCGACGCGACGGTGAGCACAATTCACCGTCGCGTCGCAGTTTCATCAGCGCTGCAAGCCGGACCCCAAGCGCACGCATGCGCGTTTTCTTGCAGAACACTGGAGAAAATCATGAACAAGAGCCTTCTTGCAGCCGCAGCCGCTGCGGCCCTGCCCGGCGCAGCCAGCGCGGAATCCGTCGCCCCCGACTACATGCAGCGCGCATCACCCGCGCTGGCGCGCTACACCGACGACGTCCTCTTCGGCGACTTGTGGAAGCGCGACGAGCTCAGCCCGCGCGACCGCAGCATGGTCACCCTCTCCGTGCTGGTGGGCACCGGCAAGAGCGCGCAGATCCGCCCGCACCTCGAACGCGCGCTCGACAATGGCGTGACCCCTGTCGAGATCGGCGGGCTCATCACCCAGCTTGCGTTCTACTCGGGCTGGCCCAACGCGGTTTCCGCGGTCAAGATCGCCGATGAAGTCTTCACCGAGCGCGGGATCGAGGCCTCGGCCATCCAGCCCGCCACGACCGAGCTCAACGCCAAGCCCGCCAACGACGGCGAACGCGAGAACGCGGTGAAGAACGGTGTCGGCAAGATCGCACCGACCCTGGCCGAGATGACCAACGAGGTGCTCTTCGACGAGCTGTGGCTGCGCCAGGACCTCGCTCCGCGCGACCGCAGCCTCGTCACCATCGTCGCGCTGACCGCAGGCGGCGATGCCGACCAGCTCGGCTTCCACCTCCAGCGCGGGATCGAGAACGGCCTGACCCGCGAGGAGCTGGGCGCCGCGATGGGCCACCTCGCCTTCTACGCCGGCTGGCCCAAGGCGTTCTCGGGCGCCACAGCGCTGGGCAAGCTGGGCAACTGATCTTTCCCGGGCGGCGCGCTCTCCCGACCGGCTCTCTCCCGATGCCTGCGCCGCCCACCCCTCCCACAGGATGATTTTCCGGATGAACGTTTCGTTTGATTTCGCAGGCAAGGTCGCGCTGGTAACCGGCGCGTGCTCGGGCATGGGTCTCGCTACCGCGCGCGCCTTCGCCAAGGCCGGTGCCAAGGTGGTCGTCGCCGACATCGACGAGGCCGGCCTCAAGAGCCTCGCCGACGAACTCGAGGCCGCTGGCGCCAAGGCCCTGCCGGTTGTCTGCGACGTGGCCGACGACGCGCAGGTCGCGGCGATGGTGGACAAGGCGGTCGAAGCCTTCGGCGCACTCGACATGGCCTACAACAATGCCGGCGTGCAGCCGGTCCCGGCCGAGATGGCCGACCAGCAGCTCGACGACTACGAGCGCGTCATGGGCATCAACCTGCAGGGCGTGTGGTCGTGCATGCGCCACCAGCTCGCGCAGATGCGCAAGCAGGGCAGTGGTGCGATCGTCAACTGCTCCTCGGTTGGCGGCCTCGTCGGCGGCAAGTCGCTGGGCATCTACTATGGCTCCAAGCACGGCGTGCTGGGCCTGACCAAGAGCGCGGCGATGGACTATGCCAGCCAGGGCATCCGCGTGAATGCGGTGTGCCCGGGCACCATCGACACCCCGATGGTCTCCAAGATGATGGAAGAGCAGAAGGAGGCCATGGACGACCTCATGAAGCTCCAGGCGATCGGTCGTCTCGGCAAGGCCGAGGAGATCGCCGAGGCCGTGCTGTGGCTGTGCAGCGACGGCGCCAGCTTCGTCCACGGCGTCGGCCTTCCCGTCGACGGCTGCTTCAGCTGCAACTGATCCAAGGGCCGCAATCCCGCAGACCTCCCTCCCCCTCATGCGGGACCAGCGGCCCCAGGCGGGGCCCCGGGCGCGACAGCGTCCGGGGCCCTTTTGCCTTGCGCAAGCGAGGCGAGGTCCGAGGTTATCGCTATCACCGGGCGAGTGGTCCCGGTGAAGAAACGCCAAACCGAACCGTCGAGCCTGATCGATCCAATCCCCCTTGCTCCGTAAAATGATTGCGCTACCATCTAAGGAACGGTAGGCGTCAGACCAACGACAGGGGATGGAGAGGATCATGAAACGAGCAAGCCGCGCGTGTTTCGCACTTGCGCTGGGCCTGGCAGGCAGCCTGGGGGCGAGCCCCGTCCTTGCCAAGACACCCGCCGCAAGCGCGACGCAGGCGACGCGTACCGTCGCCATCGACGCCGCCGCCACCACCGGCCCGCTCGATCCCTTCTGGGACCTCTCGGTCGGCTCGGACTTTCCGGGAACGCTGATCCGGCCCGACAGCCAGGCGCAGCTTCAGGTCGCCTCGGACGAACTGGGCTTTCGCTACATCCGCTTCCACGACATCTTCCACGACACGCTGGGAACGGTGAAGGAACTCGACGGGAAGATCGTCTACGACTGGAGCGGCATCGACCGGCTCTACGACGCGCTGCTCGCCAGGAACATCCGCCCCTTCGTCGAGCTCGGCTGGACCCCGGCGGCGATGCGCACCTCCGACCTCCAGCTGTTCTACTGGAAGGGCAACACCTCGCACCCGCAGGCGGACAAGTGGCGCGATCTCGTCCATGCCTTCGTCACGCACCTGCGCCAGCGCTACGGCGCGGCCGAAGTGCGCCGCTGGTACTTCGAGCTGTGGAACGAGCCCAATCTCGACGGCTTCTGGGAAGGCGCCGACCGCGATGCCTACTTCGCGCTCTATGCCGATACCGCGCGCACCATCAAGGCGATCGACCCGGCCCTGCGCGTCGGCGGTCCGGCGACGGCGGGCGCGGCCTGGGTGCCCGAGTTCCTGAGCTACGCCAAGGCCAACGGCCTGCCCGTCGATTTCGTCGCCACGCACAGCTACGGCGTCGAGGGCGGCTTCCTCGACGAGGAAGGCAAGCAGGACACCAAGCTCTCGGCCAAGCCCGACGCGGTGATCTCCGACGTGCTCGACGTGCGCGCCCAGATCGAGGCCTCGGCCTATCCGGGCATCCCGCTGTTCTTCACCGAGTGGAGCACGAGCTACACCCCGCGCGACTTCGTCCACGACAGCTACATCTCGGCACCCTACATCCTCTCGCGGCTCAAGGGCACGCAAGGCGCGGTCGAGGGCATGAGCTACTGGGCCTATACCGACCTGTTCGAGGAGCCCGGCCCGCCGCCGACCCCGTTCCACGGCGGCTTCGGCCTCATGAACAAGGACGGTATCCGCAAGCCCGCCTGGTTCACCTACAAGTACCTCCACGCCTTGCGCGGCGATGCGCTTGAGGTGAGCGACGCGCAGACCTTCGCCGCGCGCGAGGGCAAGCGGGTGGCGGCGGTCATCTGGGACTGGCAGCAGCCCGAGCAGAAGCTGAGCAACAAGCCCTTCTACACCCGGCTCGTGCCCGCGACGAAAAGCCGCACCGTGGACTTGCGCCTCACCAATCTCCAGCCCGGCACCTATCGCCTGCAACTGCACCGCACGGGCTATCGCCACAACGACCCGCTCTCGGCCTATATCGACATGGGCATGCCCGAACGGCTCGATGCCGACCAGCAGGCCCTGCTCGAGGCCGAGACCGCAGACCGGCCCGAGAGCGACCGCGTCGTCTCGGTCGCCAGCGACGGCACCTTGTCGGTGCCGATCCCGATGCGCAGCAACGACATCGCGCTCGTCACTCTCGAGCCTTATACCAACTAACCCGCCCCCGACCGGAGACTGCCCCTGTGACCCTATCCCGCCGCGCCCTGTTCAAGGGCACCGCCACCGGCGCCGCAGCCGGAACTCTCGCCGCGTCTTCGGTGCCGCTGGCGGCCAGGTCGCTGGCCCGGATGCCCGAGGGCTGGGCCGCGGGCGCAGACGGCCAGCGCAAGGCGGACCTTGGCAACGGCCATTTCCGCAACCCGGTGGTCGCGGGCGACCATCCCGATCCCTCGATCCTCAAGGACGGGGACGTCTACTACATGACGTTCTCCTCGTTCGATTCCTATCCCGGCCTCGTCATCTGGCGTTCGACCGACCTTGTGAACTGGGCCCCGGTCGGCCCGGCGCTCCATACCAACATCGGCACCGTATGGGCGGTCGACATCTGCAAGCACGAGGGCCGCTACTTCATCTACATCCCGGCAGCCCCTGCGGGTAAGCCCTGGGGCATCTACGCGATCTGGGCGGATGACATCGCCGGACCGTGGAGCGAGCCGGTCGACCTGAACATCCCGGGCTGCATCGATCCGGGCCACATCGTCGGCGAGGACGGCAAGCGCTACCTCTTCGTCAACGGCATCCGCAAGGTGCGCCTCACCGACGACGGCCTTGCCACCGACGGCGAAGTCGGCCCCGCCTACGATCCCTGGCGCTATCCCGAGGACTGGGTGGTCGAGAACTTCGCCCCCGAAGGGCCCAAGCTGCTGCGCCGCGGCGAATGGTTCTACATCGTCACCGCCGTAGGCGGCACCGCCGGCCCGGTCACCGGGCACATGGTCATCACCGCGCGCTCGCGCTCGGTCCACGGCCCCTGGGAGCATTGCCCGCACAACCCGATCGTGCGCACCACCAGCGTCAACGAACCGTGGTGGTCACGCGGCCACGCAACGCTGGTCGAAGGGCCGCGCGGCGACTGGTGGATGGTCTACCACGGCTACGAGAACGGCATGTACACGCTCGGGCGCCAGACGCTGCTCGAGCCGATCCGCTGGACCAAGGACGGCTGGTTCGAGGCCATCGGTGGCGATCTCTCGCAGCCGCTGCCGATCCCGGCGGGCGGCAAGCCCTCCCCCTCGGCCCCGCCGCTCTCGGACGATTTCGCGCGCAATCGCATGGGCACGCAGTGGTCGTTCCACGCCCCCAAGGCCGAGGACGGCGCGCGGGCCAGCTATAGTGACGGTGGTCTGGTGATCGCCGCGAGCGGAACCTCGCCCGCCGATTCCAGCCCGCTCACCTGCATCGTGCCCGACCGCAGCTACGCCGCCGAGATCTCGCTCGACCTCATCGGCGCGGGCGCCGAGGCGGGACTGCTGCTCTATTACAACGACAAGGCCTTCGTCGGGCTCGGTCACGATGGCGAGAAGCTCAAGCTCTTCGAATATTCGCAGGAACTCGAATGGGCCGCGATCCCGCTGGAGGCGCGAAACCTGCGCCTGCGCGTGACCAACGAGGAAAACGTGCTGACCTGGCACTATTCCATCGACGAGGGCGCGACCTGGCAGCGCCATGGCACGCGCATGGAAGTCTCCGGCCTCCACCACAATGTCTTCGGTGGCTTCCTCGCGCTGCGCATCGGCATCTACGCGGCTGGCGATGGCGCGGTGCGGCTTCGCGACTTTGCCTACAAGGGGCTTTCGCGCCCGCAAAATCGGCTCTCGCAGACTTGACCTCGCGCCGGGCCGAGAGACCCGGCGCCGGATACTAGCCCCGCAAAAAGAACAGGTTGCCGACGAGCCCGGCCTGCTGCAACGCAGCGGGCACGAGCCGTCGCGCCCTGCGCTTTCGCGGCCCTCGAAGCCTCACCCAAAACACCGATTAAACCACCTGACCTACAAATTAGGTTAGGTGACTTAGACAGCTCTCCCCGTCCATAGGATCGCAGCGGTTAAGCCGGATGAACCGGCGCCGCGCCAATTCAAGGGAGAGGTTCATGGTGTCGTTCCGCGCCATTGCGGTTGCTTTGCTTGCGTCCAGTCTTGCCACGAATGCCTATGCGCAGGACGATACGTCCGCCGCAGGCGAGGCCCCGGTCGCTGCATCCAACCCCAACGAAATCATCGTTTCCGCACGCCGCCGCGCAGAATCGATCCAGGATACCCCGGTCGCGGTCACCGCCATCACGCCGATGCAGCTCGAAGCCGTCGGCACGACCACGCTGGCCGACATCCAGGGTCTTGCGCCCAACACGCTGATCACCACCCAGTCGACCGGCGCGGCCACCGCCAACATCTCGATCCGCGGCATCGCCTTCGCCGACGTCGACAAGAGCTTCGACCCGGCGGTCGGCGTCAACGTCGATGGCGTCTACATCGGCACCTCGACCGGCCAGATGCTCGACTTCTTCGACATCGAGTCGATCGAAATCCTGCGCGGCCCGCAGGGTACCTTGTTCGGCCGCAACACCATCGCGGGCGTGATCAACGTGCGCCGCACCCGTCCGACCGGCGAATGGGGCGGCAAGTTCGAAGCCTCGATCGGTTCCTACGGCCGTGTCGGCCTGCGCGGCATCGTCAACGTGCCGGTCGTGCCCGACCTGCTCGCGGTCAAGCTGTTCGAGATGCATGAGCAGAACGACGGCTACCTGCGCGATGCCGACACCGGCAAGCACGTGGGCGGTTCGAACAGCGAGAACTTCGGCATTTCCGCGCTGCTCACGCCCTCGAACAATTTCGACGCGCTGCTCACCCTCGAACAGCAGGAATCGGACTTCGACCCGCGCCAGGGCTCGCTGATCCAGCCCGGCGACGTGTTCTGCGGCGCGGTGCGTGCCGATGCCTGCGGACGCAACAACACCGACGACATCTACACCGTCTTCGATCCCGGCTTCACGCCTTACGGCAAGTACCGCTCGCGCGCCGCGATGCTCGAGATGAACCTTGACCTGGGCTTCACCGAGCTGACCTCGGTCAGCTCGTACCGCGAGAGCGACGAGGACCAGCGCCAGGACTTCGGCAGCGTCGGGCTCTACGATGCACTGCGCCTGCAGACCTACTGGCAGGCCAGCCAGGAACTGCGCGCCGCAGGCGACCTGTTCGACGGCTTCGACTATGTCGCTGGCCTCTACTACTTCGAGAGCAAGTACAACCTGCAGCAGTACAACTCGGTGTTCTTCGCACCGCGCTTCCTGACCCAGGACACCACCGGCAAGTCGCGCTCCTATGCCGGCTTCGTCGACCTGAACTGGGAAATCGCACCTGGCCTGCGCATCTCGGGCGGCGGCCGCTACACCAAGGACCGCAAGACCCTGGCCAACGCGACCATCGCCGATCCCGATGGCAACCTGGGCATCTCGGCAAGCGAGAGCTGGAGCAAGTTCACGCCCAAGGTCGGCGTCGACTACCGCCCCAGCGACGAGTTCATGGTCTATGCCAGCTGGTCGCGCGGCTATCGCTCGGGCGGCTTCAGCGGACGCGGCCAGACCTTCTTCTCGGCGACCACGCCTTACGATCCCGAGCTGGTCGACGCCTACGAGCTGGGCATCAAGTCCGACCTGTTCGCGGGCCTCGTGACGCTCAACCTCGCCGGGTTCTACACCGACTACACCAACATCCAGCAGTCGACCACGATCACCGCCGACACCGCGCAGGGTAACGAGACCATCGTCACCAACGCGGCCGGCGCCAAGATCAAGGGTGTCGAAGCGGACCTTACCGTGCGCCCGGCCTATCGCTGGAACCTGCGTACCTCGGTCGGCTACACCGATGCCAGCTTCGGCGACTTCCTCTCGTCGGTGCCGGTCGGTGGCGAACTGCGCCAGTTCGACTATTCGAACGTCGACCTGATCTACGCGCCCAAGATCACCGCAGCGGTCTCGACCGACTACACCTTCGACGCCGGTCCGGGTGAGCTCAGCCTGAGCGCGACCTTCCGCTACCTCTCGCGCTACGACCAGCAGATCGCCGCCGATCCGGCGACGGTCATCCCCGACAGCGGTGTCGTCGTCGTGGAACGCAACGATCCGCGCGTGCGCTCGGACAACCAGTACCTCGCCGATGCCAGCATCTCCTACGTGATGCCGATGGGCCAAGGCGATGCCAAGGTGCGCTACACGCTGTTCGCCCGCAACATCTTCGACGATCGCGGCACCTCGACGGCCTTCACCGTCGCCGCCTTCCCGACGCTCTGGGGCTTTGCCGCGGCACGCGAGCCGCGCGTGTTCGGTGCCCGCGTCGGCTTCGAGTTCTGACTTTCACAAAATCCTGACGGTAATCCTCCCGAGGGCAGACTTGGCCGCCGCAAAGCATCGCGCTTTGCGGCGGCAATTTCTTGTCCGGGTTTCTGACAGGGCCCCTTCGCGGACCTCAAGAGCCCCATTCAGGCTGCTTGAGGTCCCTCGGCGGGCAGGGGCGTCGTGAGCAGGTTGGTGGCGAGCTGGACCACGTCGCGCACGCGCAGGGCAAAGCTTTCGCCCAGCGCGTCGCCGCCGTAGTCATGCAGCACGAGCAGGCTCGAGAACATCAGCTGCGCCATCTTGATGCGGGTATCGACGACGTCGGCGGGAAAGCCGTCGAGCCTTGCATAGATTTCCGCGAGAACCATGCGCAAGGTAGCGGAGGCCTCGTCACTCGCGTCGTCGGCGGGGTGCGGCATACCGGCCGGGCGCCAGCGGGTGAGATACTCGATCATCAGCGCCGAATGCGGGTGGCGGCCTTTCGCATCGGCCAGTTCGAGATGCGGCAGCAGCAGGATCCGCATCCATGTATGCAGGCTGCCGAGCGAACCTTCTTCGCGGGCGAGCGCGATCATGCCCCGGCGCGAACGATCCATCTGCGCCACGCGCAGGCGGAAGATCTCCTGAAGCAGCGCATCCTTGCTGCCGAAATGGTACTGCACCGCATTGTTGTTGCCATTGCCGGCCGCGATCGCGATCTGGCGCAAGGACACCGCCGAGATGCCATGCTCGGCGAAAAGCCCCTCGGCCACGAGCGCGATACGCTCGCGCGTGGATTGCTGCGTGCGCGCAGCATCGGTGCATTCGGGCTCACCCGGCACGTGCCACCTCTCCCCTGTATCTTGTTGCCTCGAACATACCCGAAAGCCCCGCCTCGTCCAGCGTCCGGATCGAAAAATCAAGCACGCGACCTATCATTTAAGTCAGATGCGTTGATCGGGCGAAAATCCGAGGATGTCCATCGAAACGTGCAACGACACGTCCAATGTGAAGGGCCAGGGGCCCGATATGGGAGAGATAAAGAAATGACGGGACGCAACACGCGCCGCCCCGGCCTGGCGCATGCCAGGCGCCGCATCGCACAGACCACCGGCATCCTCGGCGCACTCGCCGTGAGTGGCCTTTGCGCCCTGAGCGCTCCGCCTGTGCTCGCCCAGGACACAGCCCAGAACAACGCGCAGGCGCCGCGCGTTCCGCAGTCCGTCGGGCTGACCGCCGCCGACAGCGGCGCGCCGGTCTGGCCCGAGCAGACGCGCGCGCCCGCGGGAGCGCCCAACGTCCTGCTCATCCTCACCGACGATGTCGGCTTCGGCACGACCAGCACTTTCGGCGGCCCGGTCCCGACCCCGACTTTCGATGCGCTGGCGCAGCAGGGGCTTCGCTATAACCAGTTCAACACCACCGCGCTGTGCTCGCCCACGCGCGCTTCGCTGCTGACGGGGCGCAACCCGCACAACGTCAACGTCGGCAACGTCACCAACATCCCTACCGGCTACGAGGGGTACACCTCGAACATTCCCGATTCCGCAGGCACCGTCGCGCGCATCCTGTCCGACGGCGGCTTTGCGACCGCGATGTTCGGCAAGTCGCACCTGACGCCCGAGTGGGAGATGGGCCCTGCCGGTCCGTTCGACCGCTGGCCCACGGGGCTGGGCTTCGACCACTTCTACGGGTTCCTGTCAGCAGACACCAACCAGTTCGCGCCAAACCTCGTCGAGGACCGGCGCCACATCGACTATCCGCGCGACGATCCCGACTACATCCTCGACCATGATCTCGCCGACAAGGCCATCGCCTGGATCGACCGCGAGAAGGCGACCACGCCCGACAAGCCCTTCTTCATGTACTACGCGCCGGGTACCGCCCACACGCCGCACCAGGCGCCCAAGGAATGGCTCGAGAAGTTTCGCGGCAAGTTCGACATGGGCTGGGACAAGCTGCGCGAGCAGACCTTCGCGCGCCAGAAGCGCATGGGCGTGATCCCCGCCAATGCGCAGCTCACCCCGCGCCCCGAGGGTCTTCCCGCCTGGGACAGCCTCTCAGCCGACAAGAAGCGGCTCTACACCCGCCTGATCGAGGCCTACGCCGCGGCCATCGCCTATTCCGACCACGAGATCGGCCGCATCGTCGATGCGCTCAAGGCCAGCGGCGAATACGACAACACGCTGATCATCTTCATCCAGGGCGACAACGGCTCGAGCGCCGAGGGCGGACCCAACGGCACCTTGTTCGAGCAGTCGATGATCAACCGCTACGACGAACCGCTCGACTACATGCTCTCGCGCATCGACGAGATCGGCGGCCCCAACCTCTACAACCACTTCCCGGCAGGTTTCGCCTGGGGCATGGACAGTCCGTTCCAGTGGTACAAGCAGGTCGCCTCGCACTTCGGCGGCGTGCGCAACGGCCTCGTGATGAGCTGGCCCAAGGGCATCACGCATGACGGCAGGATGCGCGAGCAGTTCCACTACGTCACCGACATCGCCCCGACCATCCTCGAGGCCACCGGCATCGCCGCGCCTGCCAGCATCGACGGCGTCGAGCAGAAGCCGCTCGACGGCATCTCGATGGCCTATACCTTCGACAAGGCCGATGCGCCGGGCGAGCGCCACACCCAGGTCTTCGAGATGATGGAGAACATGGGCATCTACCACGATGGCTGGTGGGCGGGCACGAGCCCCTCGCGCGCGGCATGGGACGTCGCGCGCAACATCAAGACCGACGTCATGGCGCGCAACTGGGAACTCTACGACCTCACTAGCGACTACAGCCAGAGCAAGGACTTGGCCAAGGCGAAGCCCGAGAAGCTGCGCGCAATGCAGGGCCTGTTCTGGGCCGAGGCGGCCAAGAACCACATCCTGCCGATCCACGACTTCAGCGAGGGGGCGCAGGGACGGCCGACCGCGACCGGCGGGGCGACGCACTTCGTCTATCGCTCGCCGATGACGCACATCGTCGAGAGCGCGGCCCCGCCGACCATCGGCAAGAGCTGGCGCATCGCCGCAGACGTCGAACTGCCCCAGACCCCCGCGCAGGGGGTGCTGGTCACGCAGGGCGGGCGCTTCGGGGGCTATGCCTTCTATCTCGAGAACGGGCGCCCGGTGTTCCACTACAATGCCATCGGCGAGCGCCAGTACCGCATCGCCTCGAGCGAAGCGCTCTCCCCCGGCGAGCACGACATCGTCGCCCGCTTCGCCGCCGACAGCAACGAACGCGGCGGTCCGGGCACGCTGACGATCTCGGTCGACGGACGCGAGGTTGCGCAAGGCCGGATCGAGGCCACGATGTTCGGCTGGGTCTCGCATACCGAAGGCTTCGACGTGGGCAGCGACACGATCACCCCTGTCGCCGATACCTATACCATCGAGAACAGCACCTTCACCGGCACGTTCAAGACGATCACCTTCGACGTGAGCGATCCTGAATAAGGGCTCCCGGTCGTGTCCCGGACCCTTGCCACAAGCGAGGTCCGGGATACGGCCCAATGGTCCTGAGCCTAATCGGCGATGAAATCGCGCAAGTCCGCGTCGCTGCGCAGATAGGCCTCCAGCCTGCGACGCACCTGCGCGCTGCCTAGCCGTTCGTTGACCGCCTGCTGCTCGAGGCTCAGCGCCGCTTCCAGATCGGAGCCTTGCGCGGCGTGGACGAGCCGCTTGGTCGCGGCGATCGCGCCCGGCGAGCGTGCGGTCATGGCGCCCGCCATCTCCCAGGCACGCGCCAGCGGGTCGGCGACGACTTCGCTGACCAGACCATGCGCGAGCGCCTCGTCGGGCGAGACCACGCGGGCGGTCGCGATCCATTCGAGAGCGCGCGCGACGCCAAGCGCCCGGGCGAGGCGCACGGTGCCGCCCCCGCCGGGAAACATCGCGAGGTTCATCTCGGGCAGGCCCAGCGAGAAGTCACCGGCCTGAGCGATGCGGATGTCGCAGGCCAGCGCGATCTCGAAGCCCACCCCCATGCAGTCTCCGTTGATCGCTGCAATCACGGGGACGGCACAGGTCTCGAGCCTGCGGGTGAGCCGGTGAAACACCGAATCGTCCCAGCGCGCCGGCGGCTGGACCGGAGTCTCGGCCAGTGCCTTGGCTGCCTGCGCCAGATCGGCGAGGTCGAAATGGCGGATCATCACCCCCGGCACCGTGCCGGTCAGCACCAGGACGCGCACGTCCTCGCTCGCAAGTGCGCCATCGAGCGCGGTCTCGAACTCGCCGACCATGGCGGCGGTAAGCAGGCCGGTGGGCGGGTTGTCGAAGGAGATGACCGCGCATCCCGCTTCGATGTGCAAGTGGACGCGGGCCATTCGTATCGTCTCCCCGAACATCGTCTCAGGCGAACGCGATGCGTTCGAAGGGCAGGAACGCCGAGCGCGCGTGATCGATGAAACGCTGTTCATCGGCAAAGGCATCGCCCGCGATGTCGGGAGAGGCGAGCACCGCGCGCAACTCGTCGATATCGCGAAAATAGGCCTCAGCAACGCCGTCGATGTCGCAGGCGGGCAATCCCAGTGCCGCGCACAAGTCATCGCTCGCCTGCGGATCGGGATGGAGCTGGCGATAGCGGCTCTCGGGATTGGCCCTGCCGAAATCGGCGTGACGGTTGAGCCAGTAGTCGCGAAAGCCCTCCCCGGTCAGGCCGGGCAGCCTGCGCAGCGGACAGAACAGGGCAACCGCACCCTCGCCGGGCATGACGTGATGCTCGGTCCCGATGACGGCAACACCTGCCTCGCGCGCAATGGCCTTCGGCAGGGCGAGGTCCGCCAGTTCCGAAGGTTCATGCGCGCCGTCGATCTCGACCGCGAAGTCGAATGCGAGGCCCGCCCCGACTGCCTCGCCTTGCGGGCTGTCGCCAAGCACACCGGGAGGCAAGGCCCGCCACAGTTGTGTACCCGTGCGCCCGGCAAGCCCGTGCGCGAGCGCATCGAGCGCCGTGTCGGACTCCTCTCCTGCCTTGAGCAGGAGCAATGCCTTGGGAACGGCGGCGTCGCGAGCAAGGGCCCCGCTCATCGCGCCGTCCTGCCGTTGTGCGCCACCTGCGCGCACCTGCTCGAGTTCGGGTTCGATGCCCGCATTCCGCTCTCCCGTTCCGATCTGTTCTGCCTTCAGACCTAGGCATGCGGGCGACCGGGCGCACCCGTCCTTATGATCAGTGCGCCGGCGGACTGGCATCAAGGTCGCCATGGATGAATTTCGAGCAACATCATGTGCAACCGACGGGGCTGGCGCAGCGCTCCCGCGAGGCCTATCGGGGCGCGGTATCACCGGATGCGGGCCAGTGGTCTCACGCGATGGAACGATGCCATCTGCCACGGATTTATCCGTAGCGCCTTTTCCTGTCCCGTCGCCTGTCACGGCCAAGCAAAGAATCCAGAAACCATGCACCCGACCATCCGAACCGGCCTTGCCGGCCCGCTCACCGGCGCGCTCGCCAGCACCCTCGCCCTGACCCTGGCCCTGACCCTCGCCACCCCCGCGCTCGCGGCGGGCGACGCTGGCAGCGAGGCGCGCGTGCTCGTGGAATCGGTCACGCCCGGCGAGGATGGCGAAAGCATGCAAGTGCGGATCCTGGCCTTCAACCCGGCCTCGGCAGGGCAGGCCAGTGTTCCCGCGCAGGTCCCCGCCACGCTCACGCTCGACGGCGTGAATCGCGCCGTCATGCTCGATTGCGCGCCGGATGCTCAGCCCTCCGCGAGCAAGACGAGCCCGATTGCACCGGGACGCTTCGCGCTTGCCGCGTGCACGCTGCGCCTGCCCGCAGGCACCGGGCAGACCGCGCAGGCCCAGCTTGCCCTTGCCGGAGCGGCGCCCGCCACGATGTTCGCGATTCCCGCGGCCTCGACCCGCGCACAGGCCGAGGTGGAACTCGCCGAGACCATGCTCGAAAGCCCGACGCCCGAACGGCGGCCGCTCGTCGCCAGCGACGTGCCCGCCGCGCGGCCCGAAAGCGGCAATGCCTACCTCGGCAATCTCTCGGCCTACAACCCGATCTTCGGCGTCTACGGACCCGACACGAATAGCGAGGCGCTGATCCAGCTCAGTTTCAAGTACCAGCTTTTCGGCGACGCCGGCAACGTCGGCGGCGCTGCGCCCCTGATCAACGGCATCCACTTCGGCTATACCCAGCGCATGTTCTGGGACCTGGGCTCGGAATCCTCGCCCTTCCGCAACATCGACTTCATGCCCGAGCTGTTCTTCCTGCAGCCCGCGGTCAAGGTCGGTGACGGTATCGCGCTGGGTGGACAGGTCGGGGTGCGCCACGAATCCAACGGCCGCGACGGCGATGCCTCGCGCAGCGCGAACACGCTCTACATCCAGCCTGTCGCCACGATGCCCGCCGGTGACTACACCGTCTCGATCGGACCGCGCCTGTTCTATTACATCGGCGATCTGGAAGATAACCCCGACATCCGCCACTACCGCGGCTCGACCGGCCTGTTCTTCGAGGTCGGCAAGGACGACGGCCTGCGCCTCACCACCCAGAGCCGCCTCAACTTCTCCTCGGGCAAGGGCGCGGTCGAGGCAGAGCTGTCCTATCCCTTCGACAAGATCGTCGACACCAGCCTCAACCTCTACGTCTTCGGGCAGGCCTTCGCGGGTTACGGCGAGAACCTGCTCGACTACAACCGGCACACCACTCGGCTGCGCGTGGGCTTCGCCATCGTGCGCTGAGGCTTGCGCTGACTAGCGCTTTTGTCAGGCGGACACCGCTCAGATCGCCCACACGCTTGCACCAACCCGTCCCGGCGCGAATACTGACGCCGAAAAACGGGAGAGATGCATGGAACCGAGCGGGACGACGCGCGCCACGGCGCCGGACTTCGAGGTGATCGCGAGCGGGTTCGACTTCATCGAGGCGCCGCGCATCACGTCCGATGGCGCGATCTGGTTTTCGGACCTCACCGCAGGCGGTGTCTATCGCTGCCGCTCCGGCGAGGAGCCCCGGCTCATGCTTCCCGAACGCCAGTGGGTCGGTGGCATCGTCATCGACCGCTCGGGACAGGTCCTGTGCAGCGGCCGTGGCGGCATAGTGGCGCTCGATCCCGAAAGCGGCGCGACGCGCGAGGTGCTGGGCGCCATTGAAGGACAGGCGCTCGGCGCGGTCAACGACATGGAAGGCGACGGGCACGGCGGCTTCTATGCCGGCAGCATCGACTTCGCGGCGATCTTCGAGACCGGCACGCCGCCCGCACCGGGCATGCTCTTCCACATGAGCGCCTCGGGCGAAGTCACCGTCCTTCGCCGCGATGTCGCTGCCTCGAACGGCATGGCGCTGAGCCCTTGCGGCGCATGGCTCTATCACGTCGAGACAGGACGCGGGATCTGGCGCTATCCGCTTGGGCAGGGCGCGCTGACCGAGACCGGGGTCGCTGCCGGCGAGCTTTTCGTCTCGCTCGAGGACGGCGACGGGCTCGCGCTCGACAGCGCGGGCAACCTGTGGGTGGCGTGCTGGAGCACCGCGCGCCTGCTCCACCTCGCCCCCGACGGAACCAGTCTGGAGACGCTGAGCCTGCCCTACCCGCACGTCGTCAGCATCTGCTTCGCCCCGGACGATCCGGGCAGTCTTTACATCGCCACCGGAGGCAACGGGGAAGCCCCGCGCAAGGGCGCGATCCTGCGCATGGCGGTCGCGGTGCCCGGCCTCACCGGCGCGCCGAGCGCGCTTGCAACGCTCGAGGAGAACGCCCCATGATCATCACCACCCGCCCCGCCGAGGGCATCGCGCTCGTCACCCTTGCACGGCCGCAGGCGGCCAATGCCCTGACCTTGCCCATGGTCGCGCAGCTGCGCGCCACCATCGCCGAACTGGCGCGGGACGAGACGGTGCGCGTGGTGGTGCTTGCAGGCGAAGGCAAGGCGTTCTGCGCCGGGCTCGACCTCAAGGAAGTGCTGCAAGGGCCCGATGCCCCGCGCGGACCGATCGAGGCGATGGCGCTTCAGGAGAAGTTCGCAGGGCTCATGCGCGAAGTGGCACAGGCCCGCTTCCCGGTCATCGCCGTGGTCGAAGGCGCGGCGGTCGGTGCCGGCATGGGCCTTGCCCTCGCCGCCGACATTCGCGTCGCCGGGCCAGCAGCAAAGTTCCTCGTCGGCGCGGTCAGGATCGCGCTCAGTGCGGGCGAGTGCGGTATTAGCTACCACCTGCCGCGCATCGTCGGCGGCGGACGCGCGAGCGAGATCATGCTGACCGGACGGCCTGTCGGCGCCGCCGAAGCCCTCGCGATGGGCCTCGTCACCACGCTTGCCGACGAGGGCGAGGCGCTCGAGGCAGCGCTCGCGCTGGCAGCGCAGATCGCCGCGAACAGCCCTTACGCGATCAAGCATAGCAAGCAGGTCATCCGCGCGAACCTCGATGCGCCGGGGCTCGATGCCGCGCTCGAACTGGAAAACCACGTGCAGTGCCTGGCGCTGGGCACCGAGGATTTTCGCGAGGCCTGCGCCGCCTTCGCCGAAAAACGAGCCCCGCACTTCACCGGAAGCTGAGCGGCGTGCCGACCTAGCGCGCGCGCACGCCCTTGCCGCTCAGCACAGACGGTAGGCGACCACCTCCTCGGCGCCATAGGCAACGTACAGATCGTGGCGCCAGCGCAAGTCACGCGCGGGCGCGGTGACCTCGCCGCTGTAGCGCAGCCTTGCGTGCACCAGCGTATCGCCCATCACCGGGCAGGCACCGCCGAACCATGGGGTCCATTTTCCGTCCTCGCCGCGTTCCTCGACCATGCCACCCTGTTGCAGATACGAGCAGGCGCGCCAAGCCGTCCGGTTCGCGACGGTACTGTCGCCGGTGCGATCCGCCATCCAGGCAAGTGATTGTCGAGAAAGAAGAAACCGAGAGACCCTCGGTTCGCGGGAATGACGGCTGATGGCCTCTTCGTGACAAAACATGACTGAACGGATGAGTTCAGTTTTTGCACTTGCAAACGTTTCGCAAGAGTTGTTAGGAACGACTCGCAATTGCAGTAAGCAGTCTTTCCCGGCTAGCCATCCGGCGCCCGGCTTCATTTCACAAATCCCGCGAGGCCCGCGCATGCGGCCCGCTCCGGGTGGGCGCGCGCCCTGTAGAACCGCGCCCGAATTCAGGGGGATTCATGATTTCCGACCGTACCCGCTTCCTGCGCTCCGTACTTGCACCGGCATTTGCCTCGGCATCGCTCGTGGCTCTCGCCATGGCACCGGCCCAGCTCCACGCCGCCGAGGCCGACCAGCGCGTGACCATGAAGCGCGGCGAGGAAGCACCCGAAGACATCGTCGTCTCGGCAACCGGCTATGAACTCAACGTGCAGGATGCGCCCGCCACGATCTCGGTGATCACCGCCGATGAGATCAAGCAGCGCTCCTACACCGACATCACCGATGTCCTCGTCAACGTGCCGGGCGTGCACATCCAGGGCGGCGGCGTCGAGCAGTCGGTGATGATCCGCGGCATGAGCGCGGACTACACCCTGTTCCTGATCGACGGACGCCGGATGCAGGACAACCAGGCCTTCGGCCTCAACGGCCAGCAGGCGGGCACCCCGATCAACATGCTGCCCCCGCTCAACGCGATCGAGCGCATCGAGGTCATCCGCGGACCCGCCTCCTCGCTCTACGGCTCGGACGCGATCGGCGGCGTGATCAACGTCATCACCAAGAAGGTGATCAACGAGTTCTCGGGCAGCTTCTCGAGCGAATACATCAAGTCCGGCCCGGGCAACGACGTCACCAACGACGGCGTCAACGCCAGCCTCGCGCTCAACGTGCCGCTGATCCGCGACCGGCTCTCGGTGCAGTTCACTGGCGGGGTGCGCTATCAGGACGAATCCGACTTCGTGGGCGGCGACGACAGTGCCGCAGCCGATCCCGAGTTCAAGCGCCGCAATGTCGGCGTCAAGCTCTCGCTGCGCCTCGACGACGACAACTCCTTCACCGCAGGCGCCACCCACACCATCCAGGAGCGAACCTCGACGCCGGGCAAGAGCATCGCCGCCGACGACGACCTCACCTTCACCAAGACCCTGCGCGACAACTACTTCGCCACACACGAGGGCAACTACGGCAACCTGGTGTGGAATTCCTACGTCACCTACGACAAGTCCTCGAACCCGACCCGCACCAATGCCGAGACCGGCAACGGCGTCGATTTCGACACTCTCGTCGCCAATTCGCAGGTCGCGCTCAGCCTGCCGCGCCACAAGATCGTCGCGGGCGTGAACTACTTCCACGAGATGCTCGAGGACGGCGCGACCAACGGGCTCAACCTGCCCGGGCTGGTGGTTCCCACCGACATCGTCGCGATGGATCGCAAGCAGTATGCCGCCTTCCTCGAGGACAACTGGGAGATCGTCGACGATCTCTCGATCCTGCTGAGCGGGCGCGTCGACCACTCCGCCACGTTCGGCACGCGCTTCAGCCCCAAGGCCTATGCCGTGTTCCGCGCGACCGGCAACCTCACCCTCAAGGGCGGCGTGACCAGCGGCTACAAGGTTCCCAGCCTGCGCCGCGCGGCGACCGACTTCGGCTCGGTGTCGCGCGGGGGCGTGATCATCGGCAATCCCGATCTCAAGCCCGAAAAGACGATGAACTACGAGATCGGCGCGAGCTACGTGAACCGCGACCTCGGGCTCTCGACCAGCCTCACCGCCTACCAGAGCGACTTCGAGGACAAGCTGCTGCGCACCGGGCGGATCTGCGCGGCCGACGAGGTCTGCGTCTTCAACGGGGTCACTTACCCTGCGCACCAATACGGCTACACCACCTATGTGAACGTCGATACCGCCGAGCTCAAGGGCATCGAGTGGACGCTCGACTATCGCATCGTCGACGGGCTGCGCTACCGCCACAGCTACACCTATTCCCAGACCGAGCAGACTTCGGGCGACAACGCGGGCCAACCGCTCAACGACATTCCCGAGCACATGTTCAATGCCTCGCTCGACTGGGACCTCAGCGACATGATCCGCGCCTGGGGCCAGGTGAACTATCGTGGCCGCACCTCGGGGCGCACGACCAATTCCAGCGGGTCGGCGACCAACGGCTTCACCTATGCCCCCTACACTTTCTACAATCTGGGCGTGAACCTCGAGCCCAAGCCGGGCCTGCGCGTGAACCTGGGCGTCTACAACCTGACCAACAAGCAGGTCACCCCCGAGGACGGCTTCGCCTACGTCCTCGACGGACGTCGCTTCTCCGCCGCGCTCATGGTCGATTTCTGAGCCGGAAGGGGATCGACGCGATGCACGCCACGACCGGGAAGAGCGCAAGCGTTAAGCAGTCGGGTGCCCCTGCGCGCCGCCCGCGCAAGGCGCGCGCCTTCTGGATGAAGCAGCTGCACACCTGGCACTGGATCAGCGCCGCGCTCTCGCTGGTGGGCATGCTGCTGTTCACGGTGACCGGCTTTACCCTCAACCATGCTGCCGACATCCCGGCAGAGCCGGTGCGCGTCGAGCGCGAGGGCACGCTCTCGCCGCAGGCGCTGCGCCTGTTGCAGGGTGACGACGAGACCGCAAGGCCCCTGCCCGGCCCGGTGGCGGCATCGGTCCGCGAGATCACCGGCCTCGCCGTTGCCGGACGCGATGCCGACTGGTCGGGACCGGGCGAGGTCTATCTCGCCATGCCCGGCCCGGGGCGCGACGCCTGGGTCAGCATCGACACCGCGACCGGCGAAGTCCTCGCCGAACGCACCGAGCGGGGCTGGGTCTCCTACCTCAACGACCTGCACAAGGGGCGCGACACGGGCACGGCATGGAGCTGGTTCATCGACCTGTTCGCATTCGCCTGCCTCGTCTTCACGCTGACCGGGCTCGTCCTGCTCCAGCTCCATTCGCGCAACCGCCCACTGACCTGGCCGCTGACCGCCCTCGGCCTCGCCATCCCGCTGGGCATTGCCCTCCTGTTCATCCACTGACCCAAGCGAAAGGCCCGCATCCATGCCAAGGCTCGCCATCCGTACCGGCGCAGGCGTCCTCGCCGCCAGCACGATCGCCGCCGCCGTCCCGGCCCATGCCGAGACCATCCGCGTCACCATTCCGCGCATCAAGGTCGCCGAATATCACGCCCCCTACGTCGCCGCCTGGCTCGAACCGGCCGCGGGCGGGACGGCCCGCACCGTGTTCGTGTGGTACGACGTCAAGAAGAAGGGCGCCGAGCCCGGCTCCAAGTGGCTCACCGACCTGCGCACCTGGTGGCGCAAGGGCGGGCGCCGCCTCAAGCTGCCCGCCGACGGCGTGAGCGGTGCCACCCGCGCGCCGGGCACTTACGACATCCCCTTGCCCAAGGGCCTGCCCAAAGGCGCCTATGTCCTCAAGGTCGAGGCCGCGCGCGAGACCGGCGGGCGCGAGATCGTCTCGCTGCCGATCACCGTGCCCGGCGCCAGTGGCAGCACCACGGGCAAGACCGAGCTCGGTTCCGTCACCATCCGCTGACCTCCGGCCTTTCCCACCCATCAGTACTTCCCGACGCCCGGACCTTCACATCCATCCGCTTTGCTCCTGAAAGGTAACGCCATGACTGCACGCCGTCGCATCGCGCGCCTCGCGCTCGCCTCCACGCTCTCGCTCGCCTCGCTCGCCCTCACCGCAGCCCCCGCCTCGGCGCACCGCTTCTGGCTGGTCCCCTCGGCCACGACGCTTTCGGGCACCGGCCAGACCGTCTCGTTCGACGGGGCGATCTCGAACGACCTGTTCAATCCCGATCATGTCGCGATGCCGCTCGAGATCCTCACCATCGTCAAGCCCGACGGCAGCAAGGGCGAGATGCTCAATGCCACCAAGGCGCGCCACCGCTCGACCTTCGACGTTGCCATCGACCAGGAAGGCACCTGGTGGATCGGGGTCAAGCGCGAAGGCTACTCGGGCAAGTTCATGCTGAATGGCGAGGAATGGCGCGTAGGCGGGCGTCCGCGCAAGGGCGTCAAGCGCGTCGCCGGCCTCGACGACATTCCCGCCGGCGCCACCCAGGTCGAGCTGGTCGAGAGCCTTTCGACCAACGGCACCTTCGTCACTGCGGGCATGCCCAACGACGAAGCCTTCGCGCCGAGCGGCAAGGGTCTCGAAATCCAGCCCCTCACTCACCCCGACGAGCTGGTATCGAACGAACCGGGCCGCTTCCGCTTCCTGATCGACGGCAAGCCCGCCGCCGGGGTCAAGGTCACCGCAGTCCCGGGCTCGAAGCAGTTCCGCTCGAGCGAGATGGTGACCACGGTCGAGACCGATGGCGAGGGCATCGCCACGATCGCATGGCCGACCCCGGGCATGTACTGGATCGACGCTCAGGCCGAGGACACCAACCCCGCCGAGCCGCGCGCGGGCAAGCGGCGCATGGGCTACACGCTCACCGCCGAGGTCGTCGCACCCTGACCTTGCCGACGAACCATACCGAGCGGGACGGCCCAAGGCTGGCCGTCCCGCTCGCGCTGCCTCCCGACATCCTCGCAGGATGGCGCGCGGGCGTGCCTGTCCAGCCCTTCGCGGGCACGACGATGGGCACGAACTGGCGCGTCAAGGCGGCCCTGCCCGACGATCTCCTGCCCGGCGCGCTTGCAGCACGGCTGGTGCGCAGGCTCGAGCAACTGGTCGCCCGGCTCAGCCACTGGGAGGCCGACAGCGCACTCTCGCGTTTCAACCGGGCGCGCGCAGGGTCATGGCACGGGCTCGACGACGACTTTGCGCAGGTCATGGCCTGCGCCCTCGACATCGCGGCGCGCAGCGAGGGCGCCTTCGATCCTGCGATCGGCGTGCTCGTCAACCTCTACGGCCACGGTCCGCGCCCCGCCCCGCACCAGCCACCCGGCGCCGAGGCCCTGGCCGATGCCCGCGCGGTGAGCGGGTGGCAGCGCCTCGACTGGGACGCACAGGGCCAGCGCCTGTGCCAGCCCGGCAATTGCCACCTCGATCTCTCGGGCATCGCCAAGGGCTACGGTGTCGATGCGCTGGCGGGCGAACTCGAAGCGGCCGGATTGCGGCACTTCCTCGTCGAGATCGGTGGGGAATTCTCAGCGCGCGGCATGCGCCCGGACGGCGATCCATGGTGGGTCGAGCTGGAAACGCCACCACAGGCGCTGGCGCAAGGCATCGCGCCCTTGCGCCTCGCACTATGCGACAGCGCCGTGGCGACCTCGGGCGACTACGTGCGCGGCGCGCATACGCTCGATCCGCGCAGCGCCGCACCCGTCCATCACGTCCTCGCGCTCAGCGTGATCCACGAGAGTGCGATGCAGGCCGATGCCTGGGCGACCGCGCTGGGCGTCATGCCCACCCCTGCCCTGCGCGCCCATGCCGAGCGCGAGGAACTGGCAGTGCGCTGCATCACCCGCGAAGGGTCCCGGCTCACCGAATGGATCAGCCCCGCACTGGCGCGGATGATGGACTAGGCCGCGTGGGGAAGATCGAACGGCGGGGTTTTGGCCCGATTCCGCTCATTCCACTCTGTGCGGAGCTTGACCGCGGTACCTAAGTCCAATCTGGCAGTAACCGCCCAATATTATAGACTATTTATCGAAAATGAAGTAAGATATTACTTCTCCAATATACGAATCTACAAGCCGTTTCATTAGTTTTGGAAGGAAGTTGAGAATGAAGAAGCGCACTCGCCACGCAAGGCTTTCCAGTCACTTCCGATTTCCCCCTCCGTCGCGGCAGCCTCAGCACAATCGCTCGAGCACGTAGTCGCCCGCGGTGTCGACCTGTGCGCGCCAGCCCGGCTGGACGACGATGGTGGTGAAAGTCTCGGCGATGACCGCAGGCCCCTCCACCCGGTCGCCCGCGACCATGGCGGCGCCGTCGTGGATGGCGGTGGGAGCAAAGCCTTCGCCAAGGTTCACTTCACGTGTGGCGCGCGGCTTGACCAGTCGCGACGTCGCGCTGGGGCCGCCAGCGGCAGGCGGGCGCGGCGTGGCGACGCGGCTGACGAGGCGAAGTCCGGTCACCTCGGGCAGTTCGTGCTCGCGGATATGGCCGTATTCCTCGGTGTGGCGCGCGTTGAACAAGTCCAGCGCGCGGCTGCCGAGCGTGTCGTCTAGCCAGTCGAGCGCGCCCGGCGCGCCTTGCGCGACGTCGAAGGTGAGCGAGAAGTTCTGCCCGGGATAGCGCATCGAGAGCTGGTAGGTGGCGTGGATATCGTCAGCCGCAAGGCCGGCCTCGACGAGATGCGTCGCCGCGCGGTCGGACAGTTCGCGCCACAGTGCTTCCATGCGCGCCACGGGCAGGTCCTCGACCCCGGCGATGAGCGCGCGCTCCTCGTCGATCGTGGGATCGGCGACGAGCGTGCCGAGCGCGGAGAAGGTCGGGCTGGCGCGCGGGATCAGCACGCGCGAGATGCCCAGCTCGCCCGCCTGGATCGCGGCGAAGACCGGCCCGTTGCCGCCATATGCGAGCATGGTCAGCCCGGCCGGGTCGATGCCCTTGCTCGCGGTGGTGCGGCGAATGCCGTCGACCATGTTGGCGTTGACGAGGCGCAGCGCATCGCGCGCGACCTCCTGCGCCGACTTGCCGAGCGCATCGCCAAGCGCGGCGAAAGCTTCCTCTACGCCTGCGCGGGTGAGCGCGAAGTCGCCGCCGGCAAAGCACGCCTCGTCCGAAAGCACGCCCGTCATCAAGAGCGCATCGGTGACCGTCGCTCGCGTGCCGCCCCGGCCATAGCAGATCGGCCCCGGATCCGAGCCCGCACTCGCGGGGCCGACCCTGAGCGCGCCCGCCACCACCTCGACGATCGAGCCACCGCCCGCCCCCAGCGTCTCGACCTGCACCATCGGCACGCCGACGAGATAGCGGTGGTGCATGTTCCAGCCCGCCTCGGCAGGCGCCGCCCCGGAGAGCACGAGGCTCATGTCGTAGGAGGTACCGCCCATGTCGACGCAGAGCAGGTCCGCATGGCCCTTGGCGCTGCCGACGTGGGCCGAGCCGACCACCCCGCCCGCCGGGCCCGAGGCGAGCACGCGCACCGGCGCACCCTCGATATAGTCGACGCTCATCACCCCGCCCGAGGCCTGCATCACCATGAGGCGGCGCGCATAGCCCGCCTCGCCAAGGCGCACGACCAGCTTCTCGAGATAGTCGGCGACGCGGGTCGCGACGAAGGCATTGACCACGGTGGTGCTGGTGCGGTCGTACTCGGGCCCGCGCGGCAGCACCTTGTGGCTGAGCGAGATACGCGCGCCGGGCAGCTCCTCGGCGGCGATCTCGGCGACGCGCAGCTCGTGCTCGGGATTGAGGAAGCTGAACAGCAGCGAGACCGCGACCGATTCCACCCCCTGCTTGCGCAGCTTCGCGCACTGCGCGCGCACCGCCGCCTCGTCGAGCGCAGTATGGACCGAACCGTCGGCCATCACCCGCTCGGGCACGCCAAGGCGGCGACGGCGCGGGGCGATCTGCGGCGGCGGGGCCAGTGTCGGGTCCCAGATGCTTTCCTTGAAACCGCGGCGATATTCCATCTCGTCGCGAAAGCCCTCGGTGCAGATGAGCCCGGTGAGCGCGCCGTCCATCTCGATCAGCGCATTGTCGGCAACGGTGGTGCCATGGACGATGGCATCGCAGCGCGCGAGGAATTCGCCGAGCGCGAGGCCTTCCATCGCCGCGAGCCGCTCAAGCCCGCTCATCACGCCGAGCGAGCGGTCCTGCGGGGTGGTGAGGTTCTTGTAGAGACGCACGCGCGCCTCCTCTCCCACGCCGCACAGCAGCGCGAAATCGGTGAACGTCCCGCCAATATCGATGCCGACCCGATAGGCCATGGCTCTTTCCTTCCTGCTGATTTTGGTTGCGCCGGCCGCGCCTATTCGGCGGCCTGTACCTGCGCGCTCGCCTCGGCCATGCTGGCGCGCAGCGTCGTGGTCGCGGCCGCGTCGACGGCGAGGTCGTAGTCTTCGAGGCTGCCCGTCAGCACCACGCCGTACCGCTCGCGCGCGGCATCGATGCTGACCAGTTCGTCGAGAACGTCTTCCTTCACCGCCTCGGGATCGCGGGCGAACGCCGGGCCGAAACCGCCGCCGCCGCCGTGCTGGTAGGCGATCACCGCAAGTTCGGGGAGCATCGCCTGCTCGGCCAGCTCGATGCGCCGCTCGTTGGGCGAACCCAGTTCGAAACGGTTCACGTAAGGGCTCCCGGGATCGCCGCCGCACATGCCCGAGATCGGGTGCTCGTGGCTGACCATCCAGGCAGTCGCCATCATCGGCTGCAGCACCTGCTTGACGTTGAGGCTGCCGGGCATCCCGCGCCACTGTCCCGCCCCGCCGGTATCGATGGTCAGTTCGCGCGAGAGGTTGAGCACGGGAAACCGGCTCTCGGCGTCCTCGGCCTGGCTGAGCAGGAGATTGCCCAGGCTCACCGGGCACGAACCCCAGCCATCCATGCCCTCGACCGCAGAGACGTCCATCGAGCGGCTGTCGACGCCCTGGTCCATGAACATCTGCCCCTGCCCGTCGAAGCCGATCACCGCGTTGGGCATGCCGATCTTGTAGACCTGCGGCTGCGCCCGGCGCGGGACGAGGCCGGAAAGCGCGATGCACACCGCCTCGGTGATCTCGCAGGCCGGGTGGAAACTGCCCAGCGCCGCGGGCTTGTTGGGCGGCGGATTGGCGATGCAGCCTTCGGGGATGTCGATGGTGACGGCGTTGAACAGGCCCTCGTTCTTGACGATCGAGGGGTCGATCATCGAGGCAAGCTGAACCATGACGTAGCCGCGCGAATTGGCGAAGGTATTCCACACGCCGGTAAGTTCGGGGCGCGCGTCGGTACCCGCCAGATCGACGCTGAGCGTATCTCCCGCGACGGTGAGCGCGACTTCGACGCGCACGTCGCGCGTGCCGGTGGTGTCGTGGTCGATCCAGGTCACCGCGCGGTAGGTGCCGTCGGGCCAGGCGGCGATCTCGTCGCGGAACTGGCGCTCGCTCTGGTCGATGGCGTGGTTGATCGCGGCGCGGATGGTGTCGGCGCCGTGGCGCGCGATCATCGCCTCGATCCGTGCGACGCCCTTCTCGACCGCGCTGATCATCGCCGCGAGATCGCCCGCGAAAGTCGCGAAGCGGTTGTTGCGCACGATCATGTCGATCACGTCGACGCGCTTCTCGCCGCGGTGGACGAGCTTGACGCAGGGGATCGCCAGACCCTCGGTGAAGATGTCGGTCGCCTCGAGGGTGAAGCCGCCCGGATCCTTGCCCCCGGTGTCGCCCTGGTGCGCCTGGAGCGCGATGCAGGTGACGAGCGCGCCCGCCTCGTCGTAGACCGGCGCATAGACGTTGTAGTCGGGCAGGTGCCCGCCGCCCGCGTCGGGATCGTTGCCGAGGAACACGTCGCCCGCGCCCCAGTCGTACTTGTCCTGGAGCATGAGCCCGTAGCGCACGGTGAGCTGCGAGACGAAGGTGAGGTGCGGCGTGCCGATCGAACCGACCGCGAGCCGACCGTGGGCATCGACGATGGCCGCGTTGCGTTCGTTCGACTGGTTGATGATCGGGCTCGATGCGGCGCGGCCGAGATGGGTCGCGACCTCGAAGCACACCGTTTCGAAGGCGCCGCGCACGATATCGGCGGTCACCGGGTCGATTGCCGTCGCTGTCGGCAGCGCAGCCGGCTTTTCGGCCAGCTTGCGGCGCAGGGCGAAGCTCATGTCCTTGGCATCCTCTCGCTCTTGTCGAGCACCGGGATAAGGTCGGGGCTGCGCGCGGCTCTCGACTAAGCGCGCAGCGTGCTGTGCTTATCGCGCAGGCCCGGCACGCAGGGGGAGCCGCCTCACAAGGTGAAGGGGCGCGGGCTGCCCTCGCCCGGATCGGGCGCATCCGCGGCCCAGCGCACCGAACCCGAGGGGCGCAGCAGGCGGCGGCGCAGCCGCGCGTCGTCCTTGAGCGTGTTGAACGCCTCGACCGCGTGCTGCAGGTCGCGGTCGGCCTCGGTGAAGCGTTCGCGCATGTGCAGGTAATCGCCCCAGGTCGGGCATTCGTAACGCTCGGTCCACAGACAGGGGTCGGCGATGTCGCGCGCGAGGCTCCACCCGAAACCGCCGTTCCGGCGCCGTGCCTTGCCCACGTCCTGCATCGCGCGATAGAACGCACGCGCATCGCCGGGCTCGACGCGGTAGTCGATCTCGATCTCGACCGGACCCGAGCGCGCGGTCAGCGCCAGCGCCACTTGCGGATCGTGTCCGATGGTCACCGATGCGCGCTTGTCCTCGCCCTCGCGCACCATCGGCAGGACCAGCCCCAGCAGGATGCTCGCCGCCAGCAGCGCGCCCGAGGCGAGGACCGCTGCCTGCAGCCCGAGAGCATTGGTCACAGCCCCCCAGCCCATCGCTCCCAGCGCGATGCCCCCGGTCACCGCCGAGGAATAGAGCGAGAGCGCGCGCGCCGTCACCCAGCGCGGCGCAGCGAGCTGGACGCCAACGTTGAACATCGCCAGCACCAGCATCGTGCCCATGCCCTGCAGCGCAAAGCACAGGGCGGCCAGCCACAGGTCGCGGCTCAGCGCGATCCCGACGAGCGCCAGCGCGGTAATGCCCGTGCCGATGCGCACCGCGATCTCGGGCCCGAAACGCTCGCGCATGGTGGCGGTGGAAAGCGACCCGAGGATCGCGCCGATCCCGCCCGCGCCGAGCAGGATGCCGTAAGTGCTCGCATTGCCCGCAAGCTGGTCGCGCGCGATCAGCGGGGCGAGCGCGGTGGCCGTCGCGACGCACAGGCCGAAGACGAAGACCCGCACCACCGCATTGCGCACCGCGCCCGCATGGGCGGCATAACGCATACCCGAGACCAACGCCCGGCCCAGACTCTCGGGCGGCAGGCGCGAGGGCGCGCCGGTGCGGCGCCAGAAGAAGAAGGCGAGCAGCAGCGGCACGTAGCCCAGGGCATTGACCGAAAAGGCCGCATGCGCGCCTGCGGCCAGCACGAGGAAACCGCCCAGCGCGGGGCCTACCGACCGCGCGATATTGTAGCTGACGGAACCGAGCGCGACAGCGGCGGGCAGGACGCGCGGCGGCACCAGCTCGCCGATCGAGGCCTGCCAGGCCGGGCCGTAGAGCGCGACGCCCGAGCCGATCACGAGCAGCAGCGCGAGGATCAGCCAGGGCGTGACGAGACCGAGCAACCCGACCACGGCCATGACGATGCCGCCAAGACAGGCTAGACCCAGCCCGGCCATCGCGATGCGCCGCCGGTCGAACATGTCGGCGAGCGCACCGGCAGGCAGCGCCACCAGCATCAACGGCAGCATCAGTGCGGTCTGCACCGAGGCGATCATGGTCGGCGAACTCGAAAGCCGGGTCATCTCCCAGGCCGCGGCGACGCCGAGGATCTGGTGGCCGAGATTGGAGCACACGCTGCTCGACCAGATGCGCCGGAACAAGGGCACGCGCAGCGGCGCAAGCGCACCTGCCGTCTCGCTCGCGATTTCGCCACCCGCATCCTGCACGGGGGCGTCCTGCGCCGGTTTTCCTGTCACCGTGTCATGTACCTTGCCGGCCTCTTCCCGCCGCGAGCATCGAACGGCACGCGGTTTTCGTCCAGTGCGGTACCGGTTTCCATCGCCCGGGCGGAGATGTGCCGTCAAGTCCCGCGACGGGGTTGGCCTTGGCTGTGACAGGTGCCAGACCTCGGGACGAGGCGCGCGCACCCCTCCTGCGATAGCGTCCTGCTGTACGGGAGAGACACCATGGCCGAAGCCTACATCATCGACGCGGTGCGCACCCCGCGCGCCATCGGCAAGACCGGCAAGGGCGCCTATTCGGGCATGCACCCGCAGCATCTCGCCAAGGCGGTGCTCGTCGCGCTGCGCGACCGCAACAAGCTCGATACCGCCAGCGTCGACGACGTCATCTGGGGCACCAGCGCGCAGATGGGCCTGCAGGGCGGCGACCTTGGACGCATGGCCGCGCTCGATGCCGGCTACGACGTCAAGGTCAGCGGCGTCACGCTCGACCGTTTTTGCGGATCGGGGCTCACCGCGACCAGCCTTGCCGCCGGACAGGTCATGGCAGGCCTCGAAGACTGCGTGATCGCGGGCGGCACCGAAATGATGAGCCACGTGGTCGACTACGGCACCATGCTGCGCGAGAAGAAGGCGCACATCGCCGGGGGGCTGGGCACCAACAACCCCACGCTCGACGCGCTCCATCCCCAGACCAACCAGGGCGTCGCCGCCGACGCCATCGCCGCGATGGAAGGGATCACCCGCAGCGAGCTCGAGGCCTTCGGCGCCGAGAGCCAGCGCCGCGCCGCAACCGCGATCGCCGAAGGCCGCTTTGCCGGCTCGACCGTGGCGGTGCACGATGCGAAGGGCAATCTCGTGCTCGACCACGAGGAATACCCGAGGCCTGAAACCACCGCGGAAAGCCTCGCCGGTCTCAAGCCCGCCTTTGCCATGTTCTACGACTTTCCCGCCAGCAAGGACGGCACCACCTTCGCCGGGCAGGTCAAGCGCCGCTATCCCGACCTCGAATTCGAGCCGGTGCACCATGTCGGCACCTCCTCGGGCGTGGTCGATGGCGCCGCCGCACTGCTCATCACCTCGAAGGACTATGCCGATGCGCATGGCCTCAAGCCGCGCGCGCGCATCGTCACTGCGGTCAATGTCGGCGACGATCCCACGCTCATGCTCAATGGTCCGGTCCCCGCCGCGAAGAAGGCACTCGCGCGCGCCGGGCTCGACAAGGACCAGATCGACGTATGGGAAGTGAACGAGGCCTTCGCGGTGGTGGTCGAGAAATTCATCCGCGATCTCGATCTGCCACGCGAGAAGGTCAATCCCAACGGCGGCGCGATCGCGCTCGGTCATCCCATCGGGGCGACCGGCGCAGTGCTCGTGGGCACCGCACTCGACGAACTGGAGCGCACCGGCGGACGCTATGCGCTGATCACGATGTGCGCGGCAGGCGGCATGGCGCCCGCGATCATCATCGAACGGGTGTGAACCGGGCGCGCATGGAACAGGCCTCCTCCCCCGATACAGCCCCCGTCATGAATGGTGTCACGAACGCTGGCGCGGCTTCGGCGGGTCTGGCAAAGCCTTTGGCTCAGGGCCAGGCGGAAGGAGAGACGGGGACCATGCCCGAGACGCTCAAGCGCGACGTGGCGCTCAAGATGACCATTGTCACGCGCCAGATGCGCAAGCACTTCGACGAGGCCATTGCCGAACTGGGCGTGACCCGCTCGCAATGGACCGTGATCGCGGTGGTCTCCTCGCGTCCCGGTGCAACCCAGCGGGTCATTGCCGAAGCGCTCGAGATTTCGAGTGTCTCGGCAGGGCGACTGGTCGACCGGCTGATTGCCGAGGGCATGGTCGAGCGCAAGCCCAAGGCCGACGACGGGCGCGCCCACGCCATCCACCTCACCGACAAGGGCCAGCAGCTTACCGGCAAGCTCTCCGACGTCGCCACGGTCAGCGAAGCGGCCGCCTTCGCGGGTCTGAGCGACGCGGACCTCTCGGTGATGAACACGATCCTCGACACGATCTCCTCCAACCTGTGCGATCACGGGATACCGCTCAGGTAAAAGCCAGATAGCGGACGCGGCGTCTGCGAACCCGGTGCCCGCGCCTCGCCGCGCTCAGTCCACCTGTCCGCGCAAGTGGCGGATCGCGGCCGCCATGTCGCCAGCGGGATCGCAATCCGGATTGATCAGCGCCTGGAGCTGCAGGCCATTGGCCAGAGCCGAGAGCTGGCGTGCGGCTACCTTCGCGTCGATCGTCTGCGCAATCGTCCCTGCCGCCTGCTCGGCCTCAATGGCCGCGACCAGATCGCGCCGCACCATCTCTTGGCGCGCCTTCATGAATTCGTGCGCAGGATGGCTGGGCACGACCGCATTCGCGGCAAGCGACAGGTACAGATAGCCGATCCCCGGCGCCGCACAGCTGCGCCTGACCGCCGCCACGTAGAGATCGAGGCTGGGCAGGACCATCCCGGCAAGGTCGGGATCGCGCACGCTGTCGGCATCCCACAATTCGATCACGCCTTGCAGCAGCTCTTCGCGATTGCCGAAATAGTAGAGGACGTGCTGCGCCTCCATGCCCAGCGCCTTGGCCAGTTCGCGCAGCGACTGGTGGCGATAGCCATCTCGGGTAATGATTTCAGTGACGCCGCGCAGGATCGCCTCGCGGCGCGCCTCGGCCTTCGCGGACTTCGGCGCAGCGCCGCCCTTCACACTTGGCTTCACGCCCGCCTCGACTGGCTCCTGATCGTGGTTCTTGCTGGCCATCGAGCCGTCCCTAGCACGGTTTCAGCCGGCACAGGAGAGCGCCCGACATCGCTTTTTACACTGTAAAAATTTTCGCTTGCCTGATCGCTCCGACTGGCTCTAGGCCATGGCCATGAAAGCGCAGCCTCACCGCCCGACCTCGTTCGTCCGCCCTCGCCGCATTTGCGCTGCGCCCGACATGGACCGCTGCAGTGCAATGGCGTCACCCTTGCCGGGGCGCCTCCTGCCGCTCTTGGTCGGTGCCCTGCTGAGCGGCTGCGCCGGGCAGCACGTACCGGGAAGCCCTGCGGACGGCGCGGCTCCGGCGCGCAAGGCGACCGAGGCGACGCTGCGCGCGGGCAGCCTGCCCCTCGTCGGCCGCGTCAGCGAGCGGTTCCTCTCCTACAACGTGGAAATGGTCGAGCTGACCGGAGGGCGGTTCTGGAAGCCCTATCGCAACGGCATTGCCGACAAGGCGGACCAGTACGAATACCGCCCTCCGATCGACCTCGCCAATCCGCGCCTGCGCAAGCTGGCCGGAGCACTCGCTCCGGTCTATGTGCGCTACAGCGGAACCTGGGCCAACGCGACGGTCTACGCCGACGTCGAACACCATGACGGTCCCGCGCCCGAAGGCTTCGATGCGGTGCTGACCCGGGCGCAGTGGCGCGGCGCAATCGACTTCGCCAAGGCGGTTGATGCCCGCATCGTCACCTCGATGGCGACTAGTGCGGGCACGCGCGATGCCGATGGCGCGTGGCAGCCCGACCATGCCGCAAGCTTCCTCGCCGCGACAAAGGCGCTGGGCGGCACGATCTGGGCGAGCGAGTTCGCCAACGAACCCAATCTCGTCGGCGGCACCCAGCCCCCCGAAGGCTACAGCGCCGCCGATTACCGGCGCGACTATGCACGGTTTCACACATGGCTCGCGGCAAGTTCGCCCGAGACGCAGGTCATGGCACCGGGCGCCTTCGAATTTGGCGCGGGACGCGCGCTGCCCGCCTTCATCAAGCAGCTGCCCACCGAGCAACTGGTTCCGGATGACGCGACGCGTCCCGATATCGTCTCGTTCCACTTCTATGGCGAGATCTCGCAGCGCTGCGCGGGCACGCGGCCCGATCCGCAAGCCGCACAATGGCTGGACATGCTGGACGGCGCGATCGCCAATACCATGCGCCTGCGCGCTCGGGTCGCACCCGAGGCACCTGTGTGGCTGAGCGAGACCGCCGAAACCGCTTGCGGCGGCAACCCGCAGGCCGCCGGGTTCGCCGACAGCTTCCGCTTCGTTGACCAGCTTGCGAATGCCGCCCGACAAGGTGTCGAGGTCTCGATGCACAATACGCTGGCGGCAAGCGATTATGCCCTGCTCGACGAACACAGCTTCGCGCCTCGCCCCAATTACTGGGCCGCCTTGCTGTGGCGCAAGACCATGGGAACAGGCGTTCTCGACGCGCGGTCGTTCGCTCCGGACCCGAATCTGCGCCTCTACGCCCATTGCCAGCGCGCAGTCGCGGGCGGGGTCACGCTGCTCGCAGTCAATCTCGGGCGCGAAACCGCTGGTTCGATCTCACTGGCAGGACAAGGTCAGGTGCAGGCCTATACCCTGAGCGCGGTTCCCGGCGATGCGCAGCGCGTCGCGCTCGGCGGTAAGCCGCTCGCGCTCGCGGCCGGTGACGCGCTGCCCGCGCTCGAGGGCGAGGCCCATACCGGCGCGGTCCCCCTGCCGGCATCGAGCATCACCTTCATCACGATACCGGGTGCGGCCAACCCCGCCTGCTCCGGCACGGCGCAGTAATGCCCGCTGCCACCTTGCGCGCCTCTGGCTGGCAAGGCTGAGCATAAGGGGCCGGCCATAAAAAAGGGCTGCCGTTGGTACGGCAGCCCAATTCCGCTTGCGCGGTCATTCGGACCCGGGTGCGAAGCAAGGTCCGGGAGATGGCTGAGGCCTCAGCCCTTGGTCGAGACGACTTCGGCGCGGCTGAGCGTGGTCGTCAGCTTGCCGTCTTCCTCGATCAGGCTGGAAGCGGGCACGAGGTGGCTCTTGCCGTTGATCACGACCTGCGCGTCGCCGTTGTCGCGGACGCGGAACACCTGGCCGATGCGCTTGCCGTCGCTGTAGATCATCGAGCCCTTCTTGGCCTGCGCGGGCGTCTTTGCCTGTGCGACCGAGGCGATGTTGGCGGTAGCGTTGGCCGAACCGTCGGGATTGGCGAGGACCACCTGCGGCGTGGCGAGCGAAAGCACGCCGAGCGCGGTGACGGAAGCGAGCGAAGCGAACTTGAGCTTGGTCTTCATGATCGGTCTCTTTCTGTTTCGGAGCACGCGGTGCCCTTGCGGCTGCGTGGTCCGGGAATCGGTTGGGAGGTCATTTCCTCAATTGCTAACCTTGTTTAGTATTTCCCGATAGAATTGTAAAGCTAGCTTAGTAAATTTTTTTGCAAGTGCGAATGCGATAAACGCAACGAGGCCCACCACTCGCTGCCGCCGCAGCCCGGTGGTGGGCCCAAGATCGCTTTTGTTACAGAGGCTTGTACCGCCCTGCGGCACTGTCAGCGCGGCGGCATCCGGATCGCGCCGTCAATGCGAAATTTCTGCGCATTGAGGTAGCTGTTGGCGGCAATCTCGAGCACGAGGCTCGCAAATTCGTCGGGTCGGCCGAGCCGCTTGGGGAACGGCACCGAGGCGTTGAGCGCATCCCACATCTTCTCGTTGAACTCCTTGAAGCGCAGCATCGGCGGTGTGGCGAAGATGCCGGGCATCACCGAGTTGACGCGAATGCCAAGGTCCATCAGGTCGCGCGCCATCGGCAGGACCAGCCCGTTGACCCCGGCCTTGAGCGAGCCATAGGCGACCTGACCGATCTGCCCGTCCTCGGCTGCGGCGCTGGAGGTGAGGATGATCGAGCCGCGCTCGCCATCGGCGTTGACCGGCTCGCTGCCTGCCATGCCCAGCGCCGCGATCGAGGCGACGCGGTAGCTGGCAACGAGGATGCCCTGCGCGGAGAAGGCGTAGTCCTCGCTGCTCATGCGCTTGAAGGCGCCGGTTTCCTTGTCGCGACTGATCGTCTTGCCGCCTTTGGAAGCCATCGCGCAATGGACCAGCACGCGCTCCTGCCCGTGTGCAGCGCGCGCGGCGGCAAAGCCATCCTCGACGCTGGCCTCGTCCATGATGTCGACCTTGTGGAAGCTGCCGCCGATGGCTTGCGCCACGGCATTGCCGGCTTCCTTGTTGAGGTCGAAGATCGCCACCTTGACGCCCTTGCCCGCGAGCGCCTCGGCGCTGGCGCGCCCAAGCCCCGAGGCGCCACCGGTGACGACCGCGCTGGTCGAACTGTCGAGTTCCATGGCCTGCTTCTCCCGAATTGCGTGTTCTTGTCCGGCTGCAAGCTCTAGGCACGCCGCGCGCGAAATCCATTGCCCGGACCGGATATCGCCACGGCGCACCGGGTCACATCGCTATCGTTGGAGCGATGATCGCACCGCGAGAGCCCCGAGAGGGTGACGATGGCCGCGCTCGCCACTATCCCTCAAACCAGACAAAAAAGGGGAGACCGGGATATGGCGAGGGTTATGGAAGGCGTGAGGGTGCTCGAAGTGGCGCAGTTCACATTCGTGCCTGCCGCCGGTGCGGTCCTTGCCGACTGGGGCGCCGACGTCATCAAGATCGAGCATCCCGTGCGCGGCGATACCCAGCGCGGCTTTCTCAACATGGGCGGGGTCACGCTCGACCCGCAGCGCCACACCTTGTTCGAACACCCCAACCGCGGCAAGCGCTCGGTCGGCGTCGACTTCACCACGCCCGAAGGGCAGGAAGTGCTCTACGAACTGGCGAAGCACTGCGACGTGTTCCTGACGAACTACCTGCCCAAGCACCGGCGCAAGTACAATTTCGACGTCGAGCACATCCGCCGCGCCAATCCCAACATCATCTACGCGCGCGGCAGTGCCTGGGGCGACAAGGGCCCCGAGCGCGAACTCGGCGGTTTCGACGGCACCGCCTTCTGGAGCCGCAGCGGCATCGCCGACTGCATGACCCCGCCCGAAATGGACGGCCCGCTCAGCCAGGGCATCCAGGCCTTCGGCGATTCCATCGGTGGCATGTTCATCGCCGGCGGCATCTCGGCGGCGCTGTTCCACCGCGAACGTACCGGCGAGGCCAAGGAACTCGACGTCTCGCTGCTCTCGACCGCGACATGGGCGGCGGGCGCCAACATGGCGCAGGCGCTGGAGACCGGGGTCATCACCCGCAATCCCATGCCAAGCTCGGGCGGCAACGCGCGCAATCCCTTCATGGGCAACTTCCGCACGAGCGACGGGCGCACGATCAACTTGTGCATGGTCAGCCCGACCGGGCTGATCGAGGACACTTTCGCCCATGTCGGTCGTCCCGAGGCCGCGGCGGACCCGCGCTTCGCCGATCCGCTCAGCCTCATCAAGAATGCCACCGCCGCGAGCGAGATTCTCGTCGAAGCCTTCGCCCAGCACCCCTTCGCCTACTGGCGCGAGCACCTGCGCACGATGAAGGGCCAGTGGGCGCCGATCCTCAACCTGCTCGAACTGGCCGAGGAAGAGCAGGTCAAGGCCAACGACCACATCATCGAGGTCGCCGCCGCGGACGGCAGCGACAAGCCGCTCAGGCTCTCGCGCAGCCCGGTCGAATGGGACCACGAGCCGATCGAGACGACGCGTTCACCCCAGCCCAGCGAACACACCGAACTGGTGCTGATGGAGTTGGGCCTCGAATGGGACCGCATCGAGAAGCTCAAGTCCACCGGCGCCATCGCCTGACCCGCCTATCACCAGACACCACAGACAGGACACAGCCATGAAACCCGGGACCCGCCTCAAGAGCGCCACCTGCGACACCGAAGTGATGGTCATCCGCGCAGGGGCCGGCACCATCGAATGCGGCGGCAAGCCGATGGCCGAGGACAAGCAGGACGGCGGCGAGCCCGATGCGGCGCACGCGCAGGGCACGCTGATCGGCAAGCGCTACGTCGACGCCGGCAACAGCTTCGAGCTGCTCTGCGTGAAACCGGGCAAGGGTTCGCTCTCGGTCGACGGCACGCCGCTCTCGACCAAGGATGCCAAGCCGCTTCCGGCCTCGGACTGACACGAAAGGGCCCCCGCGCGATGAACATCGCCCTCTTCCTCGAGATGGCCGCGGGTGCCGCACCCGAGCGCATCGCGCTGGTCTGCGACGACGCCGGCGAGACCCGGCGCTTTACGTACGCCGCGCTGTACGAAGCGGCGCGCGGGGCGGCCACGCTGATCCGCGAAAGCGGCGCCGAATATGTCGCGCTGCTCGACGAATCGAGCGAGGCCGCAGTTCTCGCGCTGTTCGGCGCGGCGCTCGCAGGCGTGCCCTATGTCCCGCTCAACTATCGCCTTGCCGACGCCGACCTCGCCGGGCTGCTCGCGCGCATCACGCCCTGCCTGCTGGTGGGCGACGTCGACCGTGTGCGAAGGCTCCACGACAATGGCGCCAACACCCTTTTCCAGCGGGCGGACTTCGTGCGCGCAGCGCAGGCCGCCACGCCGATCGAGGAAGCCGACGCCGGGCTCGGCGTCGCGGTCCAGCTGTTCACCAGCGGCACTACCGGCGCACCCAAGGCCGCGATCCTGCGCCACGCGAACCTTGCCAGCTACGTCATCGGCACGGTCGAGTTCGGCTCGGCGGACGAGGGCATGGGCCGGCTCGTCACCGTGCCGCCCTACCACATCGCCGGTATCGCCGCGCTGCTCACCTCGATCTACGCGCAGTGCCGGATCGTGCTTCTGCCCGCCTTCACGCCCGAAAAGTGGCTCGACCTCGTCGCGCGCGAGAAGGTCACCAATGCCTTCGTGGTGCCGACCATGCTCGCCCGCGTGGTCGAGGCGATCCGCGGCGGTCACGAGGCCGACCTCTCCTCGCTCACCGCATTGTCCTATGGCGGAGGCAAGATGCCGATCGAGCTGATCGGCGAGGCGCTCGACCTGTTCGAGCAGACCGCCTTCACCAATGCCTATGGCCTCACCGAGACCAGCTCGACCATCGCCCTGCTCGGCCCCGAGGACCACCGCGCGGCAAAGGCCTCGTCCGATCCGAAGGTGCGCGCACGCCTCGCCTCGGTCGGGCGCCCGCTGCCCACGATCGAGCTGGAAATCCGCGACGATGAAGGCCATGTTCTGGGGCCCAACGAGGCAGGAGAGATCTTCGTGCGCGGCGAACAGGTATCGGGCGAATACAAGGAGCGCTCGGCGCTGACCGCCGATGGCTGGTTCCCCACGCGCGACGCCGGCTATCTCGACGACGAGGGCTACCTGTTCCTCTCGGGCCGCGCCGACGACGTCATCGTGCGCGGCGGCGAAAACATCTCGCCCGGCGAGATCGAGGACGTCCTGCTAGCCCACCCGGCGATCGCCGACGCCTGCGCCACCGGCATTCCCAGCCTCGAATGGGGCGAGGCGGTGGGCATCGCGGTGGTCCCCGCCGATGGCCACGAATGCCCCGCGCACGAGGAACTGTGCCGTCTGGTGCGCGAGCGCCTGCGCTCGAGCCGCGTGCCCGAAAGCTCGCTGGTGGTCGAGACCCTGCCCTACAACGAGATGGGCAAGCTGCTGCGCCGCGAGGTCAAGACCTGGTTCGCGCGGTGAACACGCCGTGCCGCGCAGCCCCTTGCTGACCAGCGCGATCCCGCTCACCGGCTGGGCCCAGGACCGGCTCGACCGGCTTGCAGGTCTGGTCCCATCGGCTGCGCTGCCCGAGGCCGGGGCGCTGCTTGGCGAGCGCGCCGCGAGCCAGGGCTTCAGCGTGCCCGCACGAATCTCGTGCCATGGCGGTTGCCGGTTCTACCGCGCACGCGACGGATGGGTGGCGCTCAACCTCGCGCGCCGTGCCGACCGCGACCTTCTGCCGGCGCTGTTCTCCAGCGATAGCGTCATCGATCTCGACGCCGCCTTTGCCGCAATCGCGCAGGATGAGGCCGTCGCGCGCGGCAGGTTGCTGGGCATGGCCATCGCGGGCCTGTCCGAAAGCCCCGTCTCGCCCGCGCTGGCCGTCACCGCGCGCGGCCCCGTGCGCGGCGCGCCAGCCCGACGCCCGCGCGTGCTCGACCTCACCGCGCTGTGGGCAGGCCCGCTCGCTGGCCGACTGCTGCACCTTTGCGGGGCGCATGTCACCCGCGTCGTCAGTGCGGGACGCGAAGACCCGCTCGAAGACAGCGACCCGGTGCACTTCGCGAGTCTCGCCGCGGGCAAGGCATCGTGCCGTCTCGACTTGCGCACCGGCGAGGGGCGCGCGCAGCTGGCCAGCCTGATCGCGCGAAGCGACATCGTCATCGAGGCCGCCCGCCCGCGCGCCCTGCGCCAGCTCGGCTTCGATGCCGACCAGCTGGTCAGAGAGCATCCCGGGCTCGTCTGGCTGACCATCACCGGCCACGGCATTGCCGCAGAGGCGGGCAACTGGGTCGGCTTCGGCGACGATACCGCCGTTGCCGGGGGCCTTTCCGCGCGCCTTCTCGCCGCGACCGGACAAGTCGGCTTCGTGGGCGATGCCATCGCCGACCCGCTGAGCGGGATCTTGGCCGCGCAGACCGCCATGGCCTGTCACCGTCGCGGCGAGGCTGCCCGCATCGTGCTCTCGATGAGCGCCAGCGTCGCGCTGGCCATAGCCGAGGATCGCACCCTCACCCGCGATCTCGTCGCGTGGGGCAAGCGTGTCGGCAGGCCCCTCGTTGCCCCTGCGGTACCATGCTGATCCGCAATGCCGAGATATGGGCCACTGGCGCGCCGGGCATCTGCCGTGACGTTCGCGTGGGTGACACGCGCATCGAGGCGGTGGGTGCGCTGTCTCCCCGTCCCGGCGAGCGGGTGATCGATGCCCGGGGCGCTGCACTGCTGCCCGGCCTTCACGATCATCACATCCACCTCGCCGCAACGGCGGCGGCGCGCGCCTCGCTGGACTGCGGCCCTCCCGCGGTCTGCGACGAAAGCGCGCTTAGGCAAGCGCTGCGCAGGGCCGGCGGCAGCGGCTGGCTGCGGGCAACCGGCTACCACGAGAGCGTCGCGGGAATGCTGCGCCGCGAGGACCTAGATGGATGGTTGCCCGAGCGCCCGTTGCGCATCCAGCACCGCTCGGGCCGGATGTGGTTCCTCAACAGCCGGGCTCTCGACCTCCTGCTCGAGAACGCCGCCCCGCCGTCCGGCCTCGAGCGCGACGCTGGGGGCTGGACCGGACGACTATTCGACGAGGACGCATGGCTGCGCCGCGTGCTCGCCGGCTCGCCCCCCGACCTCACGGCCCTCGGGCGGGACCTTTCGCGCTACGGCGTGACCGGGGTCACCGACATGTCGCCCAACAATAATGCCGAGACGGTCGCCTGGCTCGCCTCGGCGCGGCAAGACGGCTTCGCCCCGCAGGTGGTCATCGCCGGAACGCGCGAACTGGCCGAAGTCGCGATGCCGCCGGGACTGGCGCTGGGCCCGGTGAAGATCCACCTGCACGAGGCCGCCTTGCCCGATCTCGATGCGCAGATCGCCCTTGCCCGCCGCGCCCATGCGCAAGGTCGCGGTCTCGCCATCCATTGCACCACCGAGGTCGAGCTGGTCTTCGCGCTCGCCCTGCTGCGCGAGGCCGGTCCCGTCCGCGGCGACCGCATCGAACACGCAGGCATCGCCCCTGACGCGCTCGTCGCCCAAATCGCCGAGCTCGGACTGCAGGTAGTGAGCCAGCCCGCCTTCATCGCCGAACGTGGCGACCAGTATCGGAAAGGCGTCGCGAGCGAGGACTGGCCGCACCTCTATCGCCTGCGCGCCTTCCGCAAGGCCGGTGTCGTGCTGGCGGCGGGCAGCGACGCGCCTTACGGTACCATCGACCCATGGGCGGCGATGCGCGCGGCCTGCACGCGGCGCACCCGCGAGGGGCACGTCATCGGACCTGCCGAAAGCCTCGATCCCGAACAGGCGCTAGACCTGTTCCTCGCAGATCCCCTCGATCTCGCGCGCCAGCGCCGTGTCGAGCCGGGTGCCGCGGCCGATCTGTGCCTGCTCGACCGCCCCTGGAACGAAGCCCGCGAACAGCTCGATGGCGCGATGGTGCGCGCCACGATTTCAGCCGGGCGCCTTGTCCACGAGCGCCCGGTCCTCGCCCACGACAGCATCGACGAGCCCCCAGTCACGCGCCGTGCTCACGCCGATACGGCGGCCCGATAGCACCATCAGCGCGGTGCGCTGCCGCCCGATCTTGCGCGAGAGCGAGACACAGCCGCCCGCGCCGGGAAGCAGGCCCATCGCCAGTTCGGGCAAGTGGAATATCGCGTCCTCATGCGCCTCGATGCGCCCCCATGCCGCCAGTTCGAGCGATGCCCCGACACACAATCCCTGCACAGTGCTGACCATGCGCGAACGGCAGCGGGCTGCGGCGAGCGCGGGCAGCGTCCGCATCCGGATCGCATGGGCCTGTGCCGGATCGCGCGTGGTTCCAAACTCCGACAGGTCGGCGCCTGCCCCGAAGGCCCGTCCCGCACCGCGCAGCTCGACACGCGCGATGGTCGGGTCGATTGCTGCGAGGTCGAAGGCCTCGCGCAAGGCGTCGCGCATCGCCGCGTCGATGGCGTTGCGCGCATGGGGCCGATCGACCTCAATCGACAGGACATCGCCGCGGCGCGCGACACGCAGCTCGCCACCGGGTAATCTTGCTGCCGGCGCGCGGGTGCCCAGCCAGTCGCGGTATTCGGCGCCTCCCTGCAAGGTCGCATAGGCGAGCGATTCGACGAGCAGCGCAGACATCGGGTCCATGCCCTCGATCGTGCGCAGCAACTGGACCAGCACCCCGGCCGCGAGCGGGCGCGCGAGGATCGCGGTGAGCAGGCTCTCGGCGCGCACCGGCGCTTCGACCACGCAGTCGAGAGAGGCCGCGAGGGGGTGGTCCGAATCACCCAGCCCGATCACCGGACAGGGCGGCAGGTCCGAAAGGCTTGCCAAACGATTGCACTCGGGCGGCACGTGCTCGAGGTCGATCATGACGAGGGGCACGCGCGCATCCGGAAGGCCGTCTCGCAGTGCAGCAATGTCAAGAATATAATCTTCTATACCCACGCGAAACCCTTGCATTTCAGCCATTCCCGGCTCCAACTGCGACATAGCGCAAGCACAAAAACCGATATGGTGTCATTTTTCTTGACTTGGGCATCCGGCAAGTCAACACTGCTGTTCAATAAGAGTAGTGGAGAGAGACATGCTGGCACACACATCGAACAAGGCGAAAATCGCACGGCGGGTGGTCGAGGTTCTTCAGTTCTTCGACGAGGCCCACCCCCAGGCAACGGTCATGGACATCGTACGTCGTTACGACCGTCCGCAATCGAGCACTTCGGAATTGCTTTCGAGCCTTGTCGAACTCGGCATTCTCTACAAGGACGGCCAGAGCCGCTCCTATCGCCCGACCCCGCGCGCCGCGATGCTCGGCGGGTCGACCCAGGCCCCGATCATCCGCGACGGGCGCCTCACTCTCCTGCTCGACCGCCTGCAGGCACAATCGGGCCTGACCGTCGCGCTGTTCGGCCTCGTCGGTGTCGAAGCGCAGGTCTTCAACTGCCGCTCGGCCACCAACCGCCGCGCCGGCATGTTCTGCGAGAACTTCACCGGAGGCCAGACCGAGCGCCTGACCGACAGCGCCGTTGGCCGCCTCCTGCTCTCGACCCTTTCGCGCCCGCGCCGCGAAGGCATCGTGCGCCGCCTCAACGCCGAAGCGCCGGGCGAGCACATCCCCTATCCCGACATGCTCGCGATGATCGACCAGTACGAACGCAAGGGCATGGCCACCGGCGAGGCCGGTTTCGGCGTCGATGCCGAGGCCTGCGCCGCGCTCATCCCGGCCTATGCCGTCGACCAGCCCATGGCGATCGGCTTCGTCTACCGCCCTTCCTCGAGCATCGACGTCGAGGCGCTGCAGGACATGCTCAAGGACGCCATCCACCACGCGATCGAGCGCGAGGACAACCACTCGGTCACCCCGCTCGTCGCCGCAGCCTGACACTGCGGCGCCGTCCGCCGCGGCGCGTGGCCACGAGGCCGACGCGCTGCAAGCGGGCCGGGATCGCGCAGACCCGGAATATCGACAGCTCCCACGAGAAAGGGCCAGCTCTTCATGAGCTGGCCCTTTTTTGTCGTCCATCCCTGACGCGTGGCACGTGCGATCGCAGGCGAAAGACACGAGCAAGCCTGCACAAGCCTGCCGCACAGTTCGCCTCGGCCTGCCGGCCGGGCACCGCTCCTCGCTACGACCCTGGGCCCAAGCTGGGCCGCCGGATAGCTACGCTGCGCCAGATAAACCCGGCAGCCAGAGCCCGCTGCCCTGTGCTCGCACCACCTGCACACCACTGCGAGGCAGAACCGGTCTTCGCGTGTTTCCTCAGGGCCGGTGTCCATGGGCCGGCCCTTTCTACGAGACCGTAGGCTCGCCAACCGCAGGTACAAAAAAGGGACCAGGTCTTTCCGACCCGGCCCCTCTGGGTGCCGTCGCGATTGCTTTCAGCACCTGATGGTTTCCTGCACGAACGCCGTTACCCCAGTCGTTCGTGCAGGAAGCCCGTTACCCTTGCCGTGCGCTCAGGCGCTTTCCTTCTTGCGCTTGTCGTGCTGCGAGAACATGCGCATGAGATCGCCCGAGGTGATCGGGCGCGTCGTGCCTTCCTCGACCGGACGATCGCCGCCCGAGCTCTTGGGCGAGGTGTCGACCCCGGCGGCCTCGGCCCGCTGGCGCAGCGCGCCGACGGTGAGATCTTCCTTCCTGCCCAGCTCGAACAGCGGGAAGTTGAACCAGCGCATCGCGTTCTGGTGCGTGATCTTGTCGATCTGCGCATCGGTAAGGTGGCGGATCGCCTTGTAGAGATGCTCGGGCACTTCGGGCCACAGCGTGTCCGAATGCGGGTAGTCGGTCTCGTAGGCGATGTTGTCCTCGCCGATGTACTCGATGTTCTGCAGCCCGAACTGGTCATCGATAAAGCAGTTCAGGAAGTGGCGGCGGAACATCTCGCTGGGCTTGAGGTCCTGGAACACCGAATTGGTCCAGGCCTTGTGCCGCCAGTTGGAAAAGTCCGATCGCTCGAGGAAATAGGGCACCCAGCCAATTCCGCCTTCGGAGAGCGCGATGCGCAAGCTGGGGTACTTGTGCAGGGCCTGGAGCTGCAGCCAGTCGGCCGCGCCATAGGCGATCGACATCGGCATGGTGGTGATCCATGCCTCGATCGGGGTTTCCTCGGAGGCATGCGGCGCCGGGTTGCCCGCGCCGATGTGGCAGCAGATCGTCAGGTCGGTGTCGACGATCGCCTTCCAGAACGGCTCCCAGTATTCATTGTGGATGCTGGGCAGGCCCTGCACGGTCGGGGCATCGCTGACCGAGACCGCCTTGAAGCCCTTCTTCGCGAGGCGGTGGATCTCCTCGACGCAGGCATCCATGTTCCAGGTCGGCAGGATGCCGCAGGGAATGAAGCGTGCCGGGTAGGCGTCGCACCATTCGTCCTTGTGCCAGTCGTTGTAGGCGCGCAGGTGCACCAGCGCGCGATCCTTGTCCTTGGCACGGTGCAGGCGCCCGCCGGCAAAGTCGAACACCGAGCCGAAGTTGACCGAGGCGGCGATGCCGTTGACGTCCATGTCCTCGACCCGCGCATGGACATCGTAGACGCCCGCGCGCAGCTGATCGAGCGCGGTCGGCTCCATCCCGTATTCGTTCATCGGACGACCGACCACCGCGTTGAGCCCGACCGAGGGCAGGTACATGCCCTGGTATTCCCAGGCCGCCTTGCCCTGGGCGTCGGTTACGAAGCGCGGCGCGTCCTCGAGGTCCTTGGCCGAGAGGTGATTCTTGAACATGTCGGGCGGTTCGCTGATGTGATCATCCACGCTGATCAGCACCATGTCGTTCATTTCCATGACCGTCTCTCCGTCATTTATATCTCGTTGCACACAATTCTAGCGCATCGGCTCAGCCAAGCCCATCGAGGGGGCGATCCATCGCCTCGGTGAAGTCGTGGATGCCGCTGATCCGCCTGGCCCGTTCGCGCTGGCCGGGCTGGAAGGTGTGGCAATTGGGCGGAATGCGCATGGCATTCGATTGCTTTTCCATCGGAATCTGCCGCCCGTGCGAGATCACCGCCGAGCCGCGCAGCAGCCGCGCCATTTCCTCGCGCGCAGGATCGAGCGAGGCGATCCACGCGCCCATGTCCTTGTAGCCCATCCCGGCAATGGCCGGCGGCTCGACGAAGCGGCGATCACGCTCGACCCAGGCCATCTCGTGCGTGCCGTTGCGCGCGATGGTCATGTGACGCACTCCGTCCTCGGGATCCTCGACGCACAGGTCGTAGCGCGTGGGCGCGGCGTCGAGCGCATGGGCTGCGGCGAGCACCGCGATGTCGAACAGGTGCGTGCAGTTCTGCTTCTTCGCGCCCACCGTTCCGGCCTCGGCGAGCCGGGCGCCGGTGAAGGTTGCCGCGAGCACCGCAGGCGCACCGGGGCAGGTCGACCAGGGCGCCCGGATCATCTCGCCCTCGATCGCAGTAATGAACGTGCCGTCGTGCCCGAGCGTGACGCGCATGTGGTGCAGGTCATCCTCGACCAGCGCCGTCACCGTACCTTGCCCCGGCAGGATCGCGATGGCGCGGTGAAACGCACCGCCGCTGAAGGTCTCGTTCGACAAGGCTGCGCGCACCATGGCCTAGTCCCGCGTCAGCAGCAGCGCGGCAGCCATCGGCCCGCCCCCGCTCGTCGCGACGGCCACGCGCGGATTGCCCGCCACCTGCCGTGCACCACCCTGCCCGCGCAGCTGGATCACGCTCTCGTGCGCGAAGCCGAAGCCGTGCAGCCGTCCTGCGCCCAGTTGCCCACCGCCGGTGTTGAGCGGCAGCTCCCCGTCGAGCGCGATGCGCGTGCCGCCCTCGATGAAGCGATGCCCCTCGCCCACCTCGCAGATGCCGAGCCCTTCGAGCCAGGTGATCGGGTGGAAGGCAAACCCGTCGTAGAACTGCGCCACGTCGATGTCCGCAGGACCGTAGTCGCAGTTTTTCCAAAGCGCCTTGCCGGTCGGATAGGAGCCGGGCCACTCGGCCTGGTCCCAGCTATAGCGCTCGACCGAACCGGCCGTGGCGGCGATGCGGACGGGCGTCGTCTTGACCTCGTCGAGCGCATCGCCCGCCGAGACGATCACCACCGTCGCGGCGTCGGAGAAGCGGTCGCAGTCGTAAAGGCAGAACGGGCTCGAGATCATCCTTGCCGCGAAGTACTTCTCGCTCGTGAGCGGCTCCTTCACGATGGCGCGCGGATTGAGCGCGGCATTGCGGTGCGCGTTGAGCGCGACCTGCGAGAGCTGCTCGCGGGTCATGCCGTAGCGCGCCATGTGGCGCGTGGCATATTGCGCGACCCAGGTCGCCGCCGAGATCGCATAGAACGGCGCGGTCCACTGCGAGGCCCCGGTTACCTCGGTGCGGCGTGGAGGCGGATAGTTCGCAGGGTCCGCCATCGCGCCTGCCTCGTAGACGGTGCGAAAGCAGATCACGTGGCGGGCCCGGCCCGCCTTGACCGCCATCGCCGCCGCCGAGATCGCGCCGAGCTGCGCGGTCATCTCGGCAGCGCCGAGGTGCCAGCGCGTGGAGAGCCCCAGCGCCTCGATCACGTCGTCCGAGGAGACCGGCGAGAAGCCGAGGAAGCCTTGCATCTTGCCCGGATAGGTCGCGACACCGTCGATCTGTTCGGGCCTGAGCCCCGCATCGTCGAGCGCCTCGCGCACGGCATCGAGGGTGAGCAGCAGCGGATGGCGTTCGAGCCGCACGCCCACTTCGGACATGCCGACGCCGGTGACATAGGCTTCGCTGGCGCTCATTGCGCCACCTTCTCGAACAGCGGGAAGAAGATGCCCTCGTCCTCCTCGAAGGTGACCTGAACCGCATCGCCCACCGCGACATCCTCGGGCGCGCAGCCCACGATGTTGGTGGTGAGATAGATCGAGGGATCCTCCTCGAGCGCGACGCGCGCGATCACGAAGGGCACCTCCAGCCCCGGCATCCAGGGCTGGTGATTGATCGTGTAGCTATCGACCACGCCGCGCCCGCAGGTCGGCTGGGCTGCAACGTTCTCGCTCCAGCAGCCCCGGCACAGCGGCTGGGGCGGATGCAGCCACTTGCCGCAATCGCCGCATCGGCAGATCATCAGGTGCCCCTGCGCGCCCCCGGTCCAGAACGCGCGGTTGTCGCGGTCGAGCCGGGGGCGCGGACGGGCAGCGCCGAAGCTCATGCCTCCCAGACCAGATGGAGCTGGTCGGGACCGATCACGTTGCCACCGTGGAACGTGACCGGCTTTTCCGGATCGAGCCTGAATTCCGGCAAGGCCTTGAGCATTTCCTCGTAGAGAACCTGGAGTTCGATGCGCGCGAGGTGCGAGCCGAGGCAGCGGTGCGGACCCGTGCCGAAGGCAATGTGCGCCTTGTTCTCGCGCGCGAGGTTGTAGTCCTCGGGCGACTTGAATTCCTTGGGATCGAGATCGGCCGAGGGCAGGAACATCAGGACCATCTCGCCCCGTTTCATCGCCACGCCCTCGAACTCGGCGTCCTGGTGGACGAAGCGCGGCGGGACGGTGAAGGTATAGCGGCGCAGGATCTCGTCGGCGGCCTCGGGCACCAGCGACATGTCGGCGCGCAGTTTCGCCTGCAGCTCGGGGTCCGAGGCGAGGTGGCGCACGCCCAGTCCCATGCCGTTCATCACCGTGTCGAGACCGGCGACGAAGAGCATCACCGCGTAGTTCTCGATGTCGTGCAGCGTTGCGGGCCGACCCTCGAACTCAGACTGCCACAGCATCGAGAGCACGTCGCCCTGCGGCTCGTCGCGCCGGGCGAGGATCGTCTCGCGCATGACGTCGGCCACTTCGCGCAGGCGCTTCTGAACTGCGGCCGGGTTCATGTCGGTCTCATGCAGGTGCTGCGAGACGAGATCGCGGTATTCGCGCTGCTTGTCCTGCGGCAGGCCGAAGATATCGAGGAAGATCGTGGTCGGCAGCGGCTCGGCAACTTCGGCCATGAACTCGCACTGCCCCTTGTCCTTGATCTTGCCCACCAGTTCGGCGGCGAGCGCACGGATGCGGTCCTTGAGCGCCAGCATGTTCTTCGGACTGAAGGTCTTGTTCAGCGGCTTGCGATAAGTGTCGTGATGCGGCGGATCGACCGTGATCGGCAGCGGGATCAGCGACTTCTTGTCATCGGGCAGCGTGGCGTTGTGCGCCGCGATCATCTCGTAGGGGACCGGCCCGTTGCTGAAGATCTCGGGCGAGCGCTGGGCATTGTAGACCGCGTGATGGCTCGCGACGACCCAGTGCCCGCCCTGGCGCGGGGTCCAGAAGATCGGCGGCGCCTCGCGCGCGATTTCGGCGATGCGGCCATGGCCTTCGCGCATCAGCACCGGGTCGTAGTGAAAATCGAAGTCGTAGACGAGCGCGTCCGGGACATGGTCCGGCTTGGGAACGGCTGGGCTGACCGGATGTGTTGCCATGAAATCTCTCCGCGAGTGCAGTTTTTGCCTGTCTGCCTCTCCTGTGGCACGGGCGCGGCCGATTTTCAGCATTGCGCGCGGCGATACCGCCCGCGCGATTGACCCTGCGGGCAAGTGGCCATGACCGCGCCTACCCGCCGCCCTCACGCCCGGGCAAAGGCGCCTATCGCGCCCGCGATTTGGGCGGGCGGCAAGTTGATTGACTGCCTCCCATCGGGTCTAGCTGACAGCCAAGACGCAAAGACGACGAGGAGAGAGCCTGCGATGAAAGTGAGCATCCGCAAGGGCGAGTGCGTGGGCAACGCACGCTGCCAGGCCGTGGCGCCCGCGCTCTACCCGCTCGACGACGAGGGCTATATCGACACCGAGGGTTTCGACGTCGCGGCGGGCGAGGAGAAGGACGCGCTCAAGGGTGCCAAGGCCTGTCCGGAACGCATCATCTTCGTGATCGAGGACGACAATGGCGAGGAGCGCCAGATCTGGCCTCCGGTAAAGGCCTGAAACTCCCCCGCCAGACCAACGAGAACAACGAGAGGACCTGAAGAAATGAGCGATTTCCTGGGATACGCGGGCAAGCGCGTGGTGGTGTCGGGCTGCTTCTCGGGCATGGGCCATGCCACTGCCAAGCTGCTGCTCGACCTCGGCGCCGAAGTGCACGGCCTCGACTTCAAGGCCTGCGACCTGCCGCTCGCCAGCTTCACCCAGATCGACTTGCGCGATCCGGCCTCGATCGAGGCCGCCGCCGCTGCTATCGAGGGTCCCGTCGATGCGCTGTTCAACTGCGCTGGCCTGCCGACCTCGTTCCCGCCGATGGACATCATGAAGGTCAACTTCATCGGCCTTCGCCACCTGACCGAGCAGCTCCTGCCCAAGATGCGCGCGGGCAGCGCCATCGCCAACATCGCCTCGACCGGGGGCCTTGGCTGGAGCCGGCGCATTCCCGACAACATGGCCTTCGTCACCACCCAGGGCTGGGATGCGGCAACGGCGTGGTGCGAGCAGAACGCCCAGACCGTCGCCGAGGGCTATGCCTTCTCGAAGGAAAACGTGATCGTGTGGACCCAGTTCATGGGCGCGCGCCTCATCAAGCAGGGCATCCGCATCAACTGCACGCTGCCCAGCCCCACCGAGACCCCGATGATGAAGACCTTCCACGAGGCCTCGGGCAAGGACGTGGTCGATGCCGCCGCCGAGCCGATGGGGCGCTATTCGACGCCGGAAGAACAGGCCGGTGGCCTCGTCCTGCTGAACTCGGCGCTGGCCTCGATCGTCAACGGCGTGGTCCTGCCGGTCGACGGCGGCTTCATGGGGGCGCTCGCCACCGGGCAGATCGACATGTCCAAGCTCATGGGCAAGCGGCAGGGCTGAGCGATGAACTTCGATCTGACCGAAGAGCAGGAGATGATGCGCGAGAGCTTCGCACGCCTGTTCGACGACCGCCTCACCCCCGAACGCCTGCGCGCCAACGAGCAGACGGGCTTCGACGCAGGGCTCTGGGCCGAGATGGCCGAGCTGGGCGCCTTCATGCTGCGCGTCCCCGAAGAGGCCGAGGGGCTGGGGCTGGGCACCTTCGATGCCGCCGTGCTGATGGAGGAAGTGGGCCGCACCCTGCCCACCGGCCCGATTGCCGAGTCCATTCTGGCCGCGCGCGTGCTTGCACAGCTGGGTTCGGATGAAGGCGGCGATGCGCTGGCAGCGATTGCCGGGGGCGACAAGGTCGCCTCGCTGGCATTGCACGACATCGCCGAGCAGCCGCTCCAGTTCGTCCCCGGCGGCGAACATGCGCAGCTGGTGGTCGCGCGAAAAGGCGATACGCTGGTGCTGTTCTCGGTCCCCGAAGCAGCCCGCCCCCACGAGGACAATCTCGCCGGAAACGGCCTGTGCGAAGTCGACTTCGCCAAGGCGCAGGGGCAGGTTCTCGCCCATGGCGAAGAGGCGCTCGCGCATTTTGCCGCCGCCATCGAGGAATGGAAGCTGCTCACCGCCGCGGCGCTTGCCGGGCTTGGCCGCAAGGCGGTGCAGATGGCCGCCCAATATGCCAGCGAGCGCAAGCAGTTCGGCCAGCCCATCGGCCAGTTCCAGGCGATCAGCCACCCGCTCGCCGACAACCTGTGCGAAGTCGATGGCACCAGGCTGCTGACCTGGCGTGCGATCCGCGCCATCGCTGACGGCGAGGACAGCGCGTCGGCGCTCGTCTCGCTTGCCTTGTGGTGGGGCGCGGACGCGGCCGGCAACGCGGTCAGCCAGGCGATCCAGACCTTCGGCGGCTATGGTCTCACCACCGAATACGACATCTACCTCTATGCCCTGCGCGCCAAGGCCTGGCCGCTGGTCATGGGCGATCCCGCGCAGTTGCTGCTCGAGGCCGGCGAGCGGCTCTACGGCGGTGCCCGCGCGCCAATGCCCGAAGTCGGACCGGTCCCGGTCGAATTCGACATCGGCGAGGAAGCGCGCGCGATGATCGCCGAGATCGACGCCTTCATGGCGGCCGAGGTCACGCCCGAAATGCGCGAGAAGTTCCACTACAGCTGGGAGGGCTGGGTCCCCGAGCTGCACAAGAAGATGGCTGAGGCGCGGCTGCTGTTCCTCTCCAGCCCCGAACTGGGCGGGCGCGGCATCGGACCCTATGCACGCGCCGCATCGCGCCGCGCGCTCGAACGCCACGGCTATTCAAACCCGGCGGCGGGCGTTGCCGAGATGGTCGGCCTGATGATCTCGCGTGCAGGCTCCGACGAACTCAAGAACGAGGTGCTTTCGCGCATCGTTGCGGGCGATGCGATAGCGAGCCTTGGCTATTCCGAGCCGGGCTCGGGGTCCGACGTCTTCGCCGCGCAGACACGCGCCACGCGCGATGGCGATGGCTGGCGCATCGAGGGCACCAAGATGTTCACCAGCGGCGCCAACCTCGCCGACTACGTGCTCATGCTCACGCGCACCAATACCGAGGTCGCCAAGCACAAGGGCCTGACGATGTTCATCGTGCCGCTCAAGGCCGAGGGCGTCACCATCCAGCCCGTCCACACCTTCCAGGACGAACGCACCAACATCACCTTCTACGACAACGTCTACGTGCCCGACACATGGCGGCTGGGCGAGGTCGACGGCGGCGTGCGCACGATGAGCCTCGCTCTCGAGCTCGAACACGGCGGCGGGTTCGCCAATGCCATGTTCGCCAATCTCGAGGCCGCCGAGACGCTGTGCCGCGAGATCGCGCGCGGCAACGCCACGCTGCTCGACGAGCCGCAGGCGCGCGCGCGGCTTGCCCGCGCCCGCGCGGCGATGGTGGTCTCGGAGCTGTTCGAGCACCGCGCCGGCTGGGCCGCGGTCGAGAAAAAGCCCAACCTCGCCTATGGCCCCATGGCCAAGATGTTCTCGTCCGAGAAATTCATGGAGGATGCGCGCGACCTGCTCGACCTCACCGCGCCGCTCTCGCTGACCAAGCGCGAGGGGGCCGCGCAGCTGGTCAACCAGTCCTATCGCCATGCCCACGGCACACGCATCTACGGCGGCACCAGCCAGGTCCACCGCTCGATGATCGCCGAACGCGCGCTCGGCATGCCGCGCACCCGCGCCTGAGGAGAAGCTGGTGAGCGAGGAACCCCATCTGCTGAGCGAAATCGTCGACGGCGTGCTCGTCGTGACGCTCAACCGGCCCGACAAGCTCAACGCGCTCTCGGCCGAGACAATGCGCCTGTTCGACGAAGCGGTCGAGCGGCTGCGCGACGACGAGGACTTGCGGGTCATGCTGATCCGCGCGCGCGGGCGCTACTTCTGCTCGGGCGCGGACCTGCGCAGCGGCTCGCCCTCAGCACAGCCGCGCTCGGCGGGCGGCATCCGCGAGAACCATCGCAAGGGCCTCTTCGGGATGCACCGCATCTACGACGAGATGGAGCATATCGAGAAGCCGATCGTGTGCGCCGTCCATGCTCCTTGCGTCGGGGGCGGGCTGGAAATGGCGCTCTCGTGCGATTTCCGTCTTGCTTCTGCCAGCGCAGAATTCGCCTTCCCCGAAGGCCTGTTCGGCGTGCTGCCCGCCTCGAACGGGGTCAGCCGCCTGACCCGCATCTGTGGGCCCCACTGGGCGCGCTGGCTGATCATGGCGAACCGCAAGGCCGATGCCGACAAGGCGCACGTCATGGGCCTCGTCCACGAGGTCCTGCCCGACGAGGGCTTCGAGGAGGCCGCGCTCGATTTCTGCCGCCACCTCACGAAGAACAGCGCCGAGCAGATGGGCGCCGCCAAGATCGCCATCGAAATGGCCGCCGAAGTCGGGCGCGACACCGCCCGCAACGTCGAGCGCATGGCCAACAGTGCGCTCATGCTCAATCCGGAATACCTCGCGAAGATTGAGGCCTACGTCGCGAAACTGGGCGGCAGGAAGCCGGAGTGACAAGTTCGCGCAGGCCGAGCGACGAGGGTCATGCGCGGTTTTTCAAGTCTTGTATTTGGCTCGCCGCGCGATAGGCCGGAGCAATGATGAACATTCCCTGGGATCAGCCCGCGACGCTGATCGATCTCGACGGCAAGACGCCGGTCATCGGCACCATGCTCGAGTGCGTCATGCACTTCTCGATCTTCAAGCCCTTCGCCAAGGAACAGGCGCGCATCTTGCTGACGCGCCCCGTGTTCCGCGAAGGTCGCAAGACCCGCACCTGGATTCTCAACCCGGAAGAGATCGAGAAGCTCGTCGAGCGCCGCAACGCCGACTTCGGTTGAACGCCTGCTCTTTAGCGCCGCACCTTAGCGACTGTCTGCCGCACGCTCGTCCCTGATCGCGAGCGCGAGCAGGCGGGATTGCTGACGCAGCGTCGCACCTTCGAAACGCGGCTTGATATCCGCCGGATAATGCGACTTGAGTTCGATGTCGGTGGCGATCGTGACCACGCGCTCGAGACCGGTGTAGAGCACACTGGCAAGATCGTAAGGCGAGCCGGTGACGGTTTCGGGCTCGCCGCCCATCTGCCAGCCCAGCAACCGGACGATGACCCGCGCCATGGCGATGCGCTGGAGCAGGACCCGTTTCTCGTGCTGGTCGGCCAGGCGGTTGCGCAAGTGGAGCAGGCGACTGTGCCGCTCCCAGTAGTCATGAAAAGCGCTGACCAGCTCGGTGCTACAGGAATCGATTGCATCATCGTCCCAGCGCGTGCGCAGGAGGTGCAGATAGGCCTCCTCCGCTTCCTCGGCGACCGGCTCGAGCACCGCCAGAAACAGGTCGGGCAGGTCCGAGAAGTAGGTGTAGATCGAGGACATGCGCAGCCCGGTATGGCGCGCCACCGCGCTGAGCGAGAACTCGCAGTCCGGGTCCTCGATCAGCTCGCGCGCGGCAACCACGATGCGCTCTCGCGTGATGCGGCCTTTCTTGCCGAGTTTCTGCCCCTGCAGGTTGGTATCGTTCAATTCGCCCGTCACTTCACCGCGTTTCCGTCACCTTGCCGCGGGACACCGGGCCCCGTCAGGAAGCAAGGCGCGTAGCAATAACCTTGCTGTCGAGAAACTCCTCGATTCCAGCGAGGCCCCATTCGCGCCCCATGCCGCTGCCCTTGAACCCGCCAAACGGCAGGTCGCCTGCAATGCACATGCCTCCATTAACGCTCATCGAGCCGCTCCGTATCCGGCGCGCCACGCGTTCGGCACGTGCCGGATCGGCCGAAACCACGCCGCCCGAAAGGCCGTATTGCGTTTCGTTCGCGATGCGGATGGCGTCTTCGTCGTCCTCGTAGGGAATGACGACGAGCACCGGACCGAAAATCTCCTCCTGGGCAATGCGCATCGAATTGTCGACGTCGACGAAGCAGGTCGGTTCGATGAAATAGCCGCCTGCCCCACCCTCGGGCGTCTTGTCCGGCCGGGCCTTGCCGCCCGCGAGCAGGCTCGCGCCCTCTTCCTGGCCCAGTTCGATGTAGCGCATGACCCGGTCCATCTGCCTCTGGCTGACGACCGGCCCCATGATATGCGTCGGCTCGTCGATCTTGCCCCAGTTGTCGCCGAAGCCCTGGTAGGCCATCTTGAGCCCGGCCTTGGCTTCCTCGTAGCGCGAACGCGGAACAAGCAGGCGCGACTGCACCGCGCAGCCCTGCCCGGCATGGAAGACCAGCATCGACTGCGCGCATTCGCGGGCGAAATCGGGCGCATCGTCGAGCACGATCTTGGCGCTCTTGCCGCCCAGTTCGAGGAACACGCGCTTGAGCGTATCGGCACCGGCCTGCATGATACGCTTGCCCACCCCGGTCGAGCCGGTGAAGCTGATCAGGTCGACACGCGGATCGGTGACCAGCTGCTCGCCCGCCGCGGCCGGATCAGCACCGAAGACCACGTTGAGCACGCCCTTGGGCAAGCCCGCCTGCTCGGCCAGCTCACCCCAGATGGCACCCATTCCCGGCGTGTCCGGCGCGGGCTTGAGGATCACCGTGCAGCCCGCGAGAAGCGCGGCGACGACCTTGCCGACGTTGACATAGTGCGGCACGTTCCACGGCGTGATCGCGGCGACCACCCCGACCGGCTCGTAGACGACCTTGCGATGCGAGGGAAAGCCGCGGAAATCACGATTTCCAAGGTCCTCTTCCCAGGTCACCTGGTCGAACACCGCCATGTAGTCGTCCCAGCCCTGGTTGGCATTGTCGACATGAGCCATGCCGACCGCCCCCATCGCCGCGCCCGCCTCGAAGCGGGCGAGTTGGGCGAGCCGGTCCTTGTTGTCCTCGAACAGCGCGCGCAGCTTCCTGAGCAGCGCGAGCCGGTTGTCGCGGTTGGCCGGATCGCCCCAGTCGGTCTCGTCGAAGGCCCGGCGCGCGGCCGCGATCGCGGCATCGACGTCCTCGTGCGTCGCATCGGCAGCAACGCCTGCAACCTCTCCGGTCCAGGGATTGACGATGTCGAAGGTAGCGCCGCCGCTCGCATCGCGCAGCGTTCCGTCGATGTAGAGGCGAGCCGGGGGAAGAAGTGTCATGGCGTATCCCGTGTCTGGAAGGTCAGGTATCTGGATGGACCGGCGAGCGGACCGTCAGCCCGCGCGGCGCGCGCCAAGCGTGACGAGGTCGAGATTGAGGTCGGCAGGCGAATCGACGATGGTGCGGAAGGTCGGCAACAGCGACGAGAAGTCGGTGATCGGCTGCTCCTGCATCGGCATGCCTGCCTCGGCGCAGGCCTTGGCGAAGGCCATCGTGGTTTCCATCGACCACCCGCTGCCGGTCTTGCCCTCGCCGAACATCTTGCCCGCGCGCACGGTGGTGACGCGAATGCCCTTTGCGCCCAGTTCCTCGCGCCAGCCCTTGCCGATCCGCTCGACCGCCTGCTTGGTCGCGGCGTAAAGCCACAGCATCGGGATCGCGAGCTCGACGGTTTCGCTGGTGACGTTGATGACGTGGCCACCCGGCCCCATCGCCTTGAGCGCCTCGCGCGCGACGAAGACCGGTCCGGCGACATTGGTGGTGACCTGCGAGAGGATGTCCTCGTCCTGCGCACCTTCGAGCGTGAAGGGCACATAGACCGCGGCATTGTTGATCAGCACGTCGATCCGCTCATGCACCCGGGCGATCTCGGCGAAGGCCTCGCGCACAGACGCCGGATCGCCGATGTCGCAGCGCACCGCCATGCAGTTCGGACCGAACCCGGCGGCTGCGGTCTCGAGCTTGGCAAGCGTGCGGCCGAGCATCACGACCTTGTCGCCATCTTCGCAGAAACGGCGTGAGAGAGCCTTGCCCAGCCCTTCGCCCGCGCCGGTTATAACGATCGTCTTTCCCACTCAGGCCTCCTGTCGCGGTTGGGTTTCCCAGTTCTCGGGATAGGCGGAAAAGTCGCCGGCATAGGCGATCCCCCCATCCCAGACCTGGCCGCTGATCTTCTTGAAGAAATGCACCGTTCGCGCGAAGGACCCGGCGGTGGAGCGCGGCTCCATCGCGATCCCGCTGGGCGAGACGCCGCGCGCGCGCGCCGAGAAGTCCTTGACGCTGAACAGCAGGTTGTCGGTCTGGTGCGCACAGACGACCAGTTCGCCGCCCGGGCAATAGCGCTGCGGATTGCACTGGGTCCCGGCAAGACGCCCGCGCTTCATGCCCACGAAGCCGGGCACGCGGCTGACTTCGGGGATGTGCACTTCGTCGTACCAGCGGTGATAGTCCTCCTCGCGCCCCTGCACCATGTTGGCGGGGATCACGAACATGCCCGAAAGCGGCTTGCCTTCGACCCAGTTGGGGCCGACATGCCAGTCCGAATACATGTTGTAGGTGTAGAGCCGCTCACTCTCGTAGGCATCGTCGATCAGGCCGGCGCAGCGCACGCCCTCGAGCAGGCGGCCAAGCTTTGGAATGTCGCGATCGGGCACCGCGTAGTCGAACTCGTAGAAGCTCATGAAGCGCCAGGGCTGGTCGATGTCCGGCATGATCTGGATATCGGCGATCTCGAAGCGGTCAGCCGAGAGAAACCCCTCCAGCCCGGCCAGCGCTGCGCGATGTTCGCCATCGAACCAGGCGGCGTATTCCTGCTCTCGCCCCGCGGCGATGTTGTGCAGGTGCAAGGTCACGTACCGGGCCATCTAGCCTCCTCTTCCCTGTCTTGTTCTAGTCCCCGCACCGAAGCGGGCAATCGCCCCGCGCAACCATCGCCCGAGCGTAGGCAGGCGGCGCCGACGTCCCGCGCCCGGCATTCCGGCAAGCCGACTGCGAGACAAAAAAGGGGGCGGCCACATGCGACCGCCCCCCTTGTTTCGTGCCTGTGCTGCGCGATCAGCGCGAACCGAAGGCGAAGCGCACGCTCAGCCCGAACTCGCGCGGGGCGGTCATGCGGATCTGGTTGTAAGTGCTGGTAAAGGTAGCGTTTTGAGGCGATCCGAACACCGGCCCGGTCGGTCCGAAGCCCTCCAGCGGGAGGGTCTGGAACTGGCTCGTGAGCGGCAGGGAACGCTCGGTCACCCGCTCGACGTTGAACAGGTTCTTGGCGAACAGGCTCACTTCCCAGCCACCGTCCGGTGCACGGATGCCGGTGAACAGGTTGAGCAGACCATAGGCATCGACGCTGTCCCAGGCATTGGTCGGGTCACCCTGTCCCTTGCCGTAGAACGTGTAGAGGCCGCGCAGGAAGCCATCGACCCTGTCCGAGAAGGGATAGGCATATTCGGCCATGGCGGTTGCGGTAAACTTGGGCTGGTTCGACGAGGGCTGGTTGACCGTGCAGGCCGAGATATTGTCCATGCCGACAACGCCATAGATATCTCCGAGACTCGGTGCTCCCGGAGGGGAGTCCGGAGACCCGTCGGGATTGATGAAGTCGTTGCAGGGAATGACCCCGTTCTTGATCTTGCCGTTGGCATAGGAAGCCACGAGGCTGAGATTGAGGTTCGAGGTCGCCTCGAAGGCGAATTCGCCCTCCAGACCCCAGACCTCGACCGGAACCGCGGCAACGAAGTTGAAGTCGTTGACGCGCGGATTGACCGTCTGCGTCGCCTGGTCATAGGCGTAGTCCACGAAGTAGACGCCAATGCCCGGCGCGCGGTACGGATAGTTCTTGAATTCCTGATAGTAGCCGGCGACGTTGAAGCGCATGCGCCCGCCCATCAGCGTGGTCTTCAGGCCAATTTCGTAGGAGGTCGAGCTCTCGTCGTCGGTCTGCTGGAACGAGCGTTCGAGCGCGGACTGGTTGACGCTGAAATCACCCACCGCGAACAGGCCCGGGCGGAACGAGCTGCCGATGCTGGCGTACATCATCACGTCGGGCGTGAAGTAGTGCTGCGCGGTAGCCTGGTAGATCAGCTTGTCGGTATCGATCTCGGAAGAGTTGAGCCCGAGCCCGAGCGGCATCGAGACCAGCAGGCTGCGATCCGCCGGATCGAGCCGGTTGACCGCGTTGAGCGTAATGGTGTTCGTGCTGTCGAAGGTGATGTAGCGCAGACCGCCCGAGATCTGGGTCGAATCCCCGATATGCAGGGTAAGGTTGCCGAAGAACGATTTCTCGTCGGTGATCGAGACCGAAGTGATGTCCTGCTGCGTCAGCGCAGCCACGCCGCCGCCGAGCATCGCCGGCAAGGTGATCGGACCGTCGCGCAGCACGCCATTGGTCGAATGCGTGTCGCGGAAGAAGGCACCGACGACGTAGTCGAACATGCCGAAGACCATTTCCTCGTTCTGGAGGCGGATCTCGTGGCTGTTGGCGGTGGCCCCGCCTGCGGTGAACTGGCTATATTCGAAGTTGGTGAAGTAGCCGCCCTGATCAAGCGACTCGTCGCTCGAAATATCCTGCTTGAGGTGCGAACCGACGTAGATCAGGCTCTGCCCCGCGAAGCTGAGCTGGGCCTGCCAGTTGAAGATGTCGTACTTCTCGCGGCTGTGGCGGCCGTCTTCGGTGATCGCGTTGCGATCGCCGGCGACGACGGTGACCGGGCTGGGGCCGAGCAGGTCGCTGACCTCGCTGAAGGATTCCACCTGGTCGAAGTTGCGGCGACGGCGCTCGGTGCGCTGGTAGCCGCCTTCGAGACGCAGCCAGTCGGTCGGCTGCACCACCGCGGTGACGCGCCCGCCCTGCGTGCGCGAGAAGGGATCGCGCCCCTCGAAGACCGGGTTGATGGTGGTGACGCGGTCGACCTCGTCCTCGGCGAAGATGCCCGCAACACGGATCGCGGCGACCCCCTCGATCACCGGGATACCAATCGCACCGTTGAAGTTGAGCGTGCCGATGTCGTTGGCCGTGGTCGAGAGATAGCCGCCGACCTCGTAGAGATCGGGCTTGTGCGTGGTCACGATCATCGAGCCCGACGGCGAGGCACGCCCGCGCAGCGCGCCCTGCGGGCCGCGCAGCACTTCGACCTGTGCGATGTCGAAGGTCTGCTGCAACACGACCTGCGGCAGGATCGGCGCATCGTTCTGGTAGAATTCGATGGTGTTGTTGAAGCCGCTCGCGTTGACCTCGAAGTTGACGCCGCGGATCTGCGCGTTGGCGCCGAAGGAATTGGCCGTCGTGCCCAGCTGGAGGCCCGGCACGAGCTGCTGCACATCGGTGAAGTCGCGGATGTTGAGCTTGGAGAATTCTTCTGCCGTGACCGTGTTCACGACCAGCGGAACGTCCTGCACGTCTTCCGAGCGACGGCGTGCGGTCACGACGATCGCATCGAGCATAAGGTCATCCCTGACCTGGGGCGACGTGTCCGATTCCTGCGCATAAGCCGGCTGTGCCAGAGCACAGACTGCTGAAGCGGCCAGAAGCTTCGCCAGATAACCCATCTCCATCTCCCGTTTCGCACAGAGCCGACCTGTTTGTCTGCTTCTGCGGTTGTTTTCGTTTTTGGGGGGCCGACAATGCCGGCAGGCCAGAAGCCCTCCGGAGCAGTTGAACCCCTCGCACCCAGTCCGACGTTCTGCGACGCCATTTGCACTGTGACTGGTACGAGAGCCTTCTTGCAGTTCAAATGCCTTGCGCGACATTATCGCGCTGGCGTTATGCCCGTGAAATACCCCTAGTTCCTATACGGACAACTGATGCGTGCGGCCAGTCAACTTGCTGGTGCGGCGATGTTTAGGCCTCCTGCATTGACCTGCGCGGCATCGCCATGAACCAGTGGTTTCATGAGCAATGACAATCCCAGGTTCGCTGTCTATCGCGGCAGCGATGCAATCGACTTCGATGCCAGCGGCGCGATGTCCCCGCCCGAACCGGGCACGTTCGACCCCGACAGCGTCCAGGCGCTGGTCGATGCCGGCATCTACGAGGGGTCCGACAATGATCTGCTGTTCAGTGGCGCAGGCATGAGCCTGGCTCGGGTCTGGTTCAAGTCGGGCTACCCGCTGCCGCGCCACAGCCACGACTGCGACTGCCTCTACTACATTCTCGCAGGCTCGCTCAGGATCGGGACCGAGGAGCTGGGCCCGGGCGACGGCTTCTTCGTCGGCAACTCGGTGCCCTATACTTACGAAGCCGGGGCGCAGGGTGTCGAGTTGCTCGAATTCCGCAACGCTACCGAGTTCGGCATCCGCCTGCTCGGTGCCAATGCCCGCTGGGGCGCCAAGGCGCTCGAAACGGTGCAGGAGCGCCGCGCGCACTGGCACGATGAAGCGCCCCCTTCGCGGGGCTAGGCTCCTTCCGCTAGCCCCGATAGCCGCGCAGCCGGTTGCCCGCATCGACCGGCAAGACCGTGTTGTTAATGAAGCTGCCCTCCTTCGAGGCCAGGAACAGGCAGGCATTGGCGATGTCTTCGGGCGTGCCGCGCCTTGCGGGCGCAAGCTGCATCTCGGTGAGACCGCGCATCGTGTCCTCGCCCAGTGCGCCAAGGCTTGCTTGGGTCTCCATCAGGCCCGGTGCGATCGCGACGCAGCGGATGCCATCGCCTGCAAGCTGGCTGGCCAAGCCAAACGTCATGGCGTTGAGCGTCGCCTTGGTCACCCCATAGGCGGTCCCCGGAACATGGCTCGCCATCGAGGACTGGTTGACGATCAGCCCGCCCGCGCGAGCCAGCGGCGCGCGCAAGTGCTCCGCCAGAAGCAGCGGGGCAATCGCGTTGATCGCGAGAAAGTGCTGCCACTTGGCAAGACCGAGGCCGAAGAAGCCATTGGCCACTTCGCCATAGGCCAGCCCGGCATTGTTGACGAGCACGTCGAGGCGCTCGTGCGCATCGCAAAACGCCGCGCACAGCTGCACGATCGCTGCTTCGTCCCCGAGGTCAGCAGGGTGCGCCTCGCACGTCGCGCCCTGCGCGCGCAGCGCCTGCGCCGCCTCTTCGAGCCGCCCGGCATCGCGATCGACTAGAACGACATGCGCGCCCTCCACCGCAAATGCCGTTGCGATGGCGAGGCCAAGACCACCGGCGGCGCCCGTGACCATGACCGTGCTGTCTTCAAATCGTGCCATCACTGGTGTCCTTCCGTGCCTGCACCCGAGTTCGTCTGGGGCCGTGCCCGGACCGGGGGCGGATCGAGCGTGATCGCGACGTGGCGGATTTCTCCCTCGAAGGCATCCTTGCCGCCGGGATAGTCGGTTACGTCGACCCCGAGATCGCGCCCGAGATCGAGGGTTTCGCCAAGCCCCGCAGGCATCAGGAAGGTGCGCGCGACCTCGCCTGTCGCCAGCGTTTCCTCGCCCGAGCGGATCGCCAGTGTCGCGCCCTGTCTCGGGCCCGGCGTCTCGAGCCGCAGGACCAGCGGCGCGTCGCCCGTGACGCGCTTCGAACTGCGAATGGTCACGATGTCCGCCGGATTGGTCGAGGCGGCATACGTGAACACCGGATGGCCCTTGTCGAGATAGAGGCTCCACCCGGCAAAGCGGCTGCCGTAGCCGACGACGACGCCCGATGCCTGCGCCCCTGTAGGCGCGATGTCCGCTGTCAGGGTGAACGAGCGGCCAGCGAACATCGGTGCGCTCTGTGCCGGGACGCTCACGCCCTTGCCCCAGTATTCGAACTCGCTTTTCGCCGGGGGGCGATGGCCCATTGCCCGCGCGAAGCCGAAGCGGTGATCGAGCGGGAAGACCTGGTTGCGGCGGGCCTCCTCCTGCCACAGCGCGATCATCGACTTGAGCCTGTCCGGGTTCTGTGCGGAGACGTCGTGCGCCTGCGAATAGTCCTCGTCGAGGTTGTAGAGCTCCCAGGCATGGGGTTCGCCGGGCGGCGGGACCATCATCCAGGGCGTGCGGCCATCGTCCTTCGACAGGAACCAGCCATCGTGCCACAGCCCGATCTTGCCCCCCATCTCGAAGTACTGGGTGCGTTCGTGGTCGGCCTCGCAGCGCGAGAGGCTGGACAGCAGGCTCTTGCCGTCCATCGCACGCTGCGCGATGCCGTTGACCGTTTCCGGCGCAGGCAGTCCGGCAGCCTCGAGCACGGTGGGCGCGATGTCGACGAGATGGCCGAAGCGCGGGCAGACCGATCCGGGCGCGGCGGCGCGCTGCTCGCCCTTGTCGGACCAGCGCATGATCATGCCGTTGCGGATGCCGCCCAGCATCGAGGTATATTGCTTGGTCCAGCGCAGCGGCGTGTTCATCGCCCAGGCCCAGCCCGCCGGATAGGCCTCGTAGGTCAGCGGCCCGCCCATGCGATCAAGATTGGCGGTCAGCCAGGCCTCGTCCTCCTGCAGGCCGTTGATCTTGCCCAGTTCGTTGAGCGTGCCCTCGTTGCCGCTCTCGGCGCTCGCGCCATTGTCGCCGATGACTAGGATCGTGAGCAGGTTGCGGCCCTCGCCGGTGCGCTCGAGTTCGTCGAGCACACGCCCCAGCTGCGCGTCCTGATAGGCGAGCATCGCCGCGGCCACTTCCATGGAGCGCGCCGCAAAGGCCTTGCGCGCGGGCGAAAGGCTGTCCCAGGCCGTGATTTGCTCCGGACGTTCAGTCAGCTCGGCGCTCGCGGGGATGACGCCCTGCTGCTTCATGCGCGCAAAGCTCAGCTTGCGCATTTCGTCCCAGCCCATGTCGAAGCGCCCCTTGAAGCGCGCGATCCATTCGGGCGGGGCCTGATGCGGGGCATGGGTCGAGCCCGGTGCATAATACATGAAGAACGGCTTGTCGGGCGCGGCCGCCTGCTGGTTGTGGACCCAGTCGATGGCCTCGCTCGCCATGCGCGCATCCATCATCGGCGCGCCGGGGCCCACGTCGTCGAGCCGGGTCGTACCGCGAAAGATGGCCGGCTCGTACTGGTCGCTGTCGCCGCCGACGATGCCCCAGAAATACTCAAAGCCCTGCCCCGTCGGCCACTGGTCGAAAGGGCCCGCCACGCTGGCATCGGCATGGCGCACGTTATGCGTCTTGCCGAACATCGCGGTGTTGTAGCCGTTGAGCTTGAGCACTTCTGCCAGCGGCGCGGTCTCGCGCGGGATTTCGGCAGTATAGCCGGGGAAGGTCGAGGGCAGGTCGGCGAGGTGGCCGAAGCCGACATCGTGGTGATTGCGCCCGGTCAGCAGCGCCGCGCGACTGGGCGAGCAGATGCCGGTGGTGTGGAACTGGTTGTAGCGCACCCCTGCCTGCGCGATGCGGTCGAGATTGGGGGTCGGCACCGGTCCGCCGAAAGTGCTCGCCATGGCGAGCCCGACGTCGTCGCTCATGAACAGGAACACATTGGGAGCATCGCTCGGCGCGGCGAGGCGAAACGGGGTGCCCGGCGTCGCATCGGCCTCGTTCTCGGCAATCTTGCCATCGAAGGCAGGCGCCGGGATCGGCAGGACGGTGCGATCGGGGCCATTGGCGCTAAGCGCGATCAGCGCCACCCCGGCGAGGGCGGACTTGCCGAACCTGGTCATTTTCTCTCCCTTGTTTCTTGTCTTATTCGTAGCGATCGAAGGCGACCCGACTGATCTTCCATTCTCCGTCCTCGCGGCGGAAACGATCGCGGTAGCGACCGAAGACGAAGTCGATATTGCCGGTCTGGCGCCGCTTCATGCGCACGTTGACGGTCCAGGCTGCGCTGGCCTCGTCTCCGGCAATCTCGATCAGCGGCGAGTGGATGTTGTGCACCATCCATTCGCTGCCCCCTCCGATCTTGTCGGTGAGGATCGTGCAGATCGCCTGCGGATCGTCCATTTCGCCAAAGCCGTAGTCGGCCCGCACGTCGCTCGCGAAGAGCGCCATGAGCCGGGCAATCGCCGCGTCGCGATCCTCGGGCGAACTGTCGGCGGCCTGGCAATAGCGCGCCTTGAGGTTCTGGATCGCTTCGTAATCGCTCATGCCGGCTCTCCTTCGAGGCGCTTCGCCGCGAGCACCCGAAGGTCCGCGGTCTTGATCTTGGCAGACCCCGTGGTCTTGAGTTCGTCCTCGCAGAAGAACAGCACCCGGCGCGGCACCTTGTAGCTGGCGAGCGTCTCGCGCGCGAAACTGCGCACAGCTTCCTCGCTCAGCTGCGCACCCTCCTGCGCGACCACGGCGGTGACGACCAGTTCGCCCAGCGTGTCGTGCGGCACGCCGACGGTCTGGCTGACCCTGACCCCCGGACACTGGCGGATGACCGCGTCGATCTCGAGCGGCGAGACATTGGCGCCGCCGGTCTTGATGATGTCGTTGAGGCGCCCTTCCCAGAACAGGCGCCCCACCTCGTCGACCCGCCCGCCGTCACCGGTGCGGAAGAAGCCCTCGTCGTCGAGCGTCTCGTCGAGCGGGATGCCGAGGTAGCCCATCATCAGCGTCGGGCCCTTGACCGCGATCTCGCCGCGTTCGCCAAGAGGCACGGTCTCCCCGCCCAGCGGGTCGACGATCTTGAAGGTCATGCCCGGCTGCGGCAGGCCGCTCGATCCCGCGCGTTCCTCGAGCGGCGTGCCCGAAGGGTAGATCGCGCTGATCGTGAAGGTCTCGGTATTGCCGTAGGCCGACATCGGCTCGTCCCAGTCGCTCGTGATCGAGGGATGCTGGCCGAAGGGATTGGCAGCCGAGACGTACTTCATCGCCGAAAGATCGACATCTGCAAAATTGGGTGCAGCAGCGAGCTGGGCCCACTGGTGCGGCCAGGCGAGCGCCATCGTCGCCGTCTCACGCGCCATGAGCTCGAGCGCCTCTGGCGCTTGGAATGTCGACTGCAGCACAAGCGTCCCGCCCGCCGAAAGCGCGCCGCCGATCGCCATCCCGAAATTGCCCGAGAAGAAGAAGCCGTTGGCCGACCAGGTGCGCGTGTCCTTGCCGGTCGCGTAGAAACGGGGCCAACGCCACAATTGCAGCGCGACCGCGCGATGCGAGGACAAGATGCCCTTGGGCATGGCGGTCGAACCCGAAGAGAAGAACAAGACCCCCGTGTCGGCGGGCGTGACGCTGGCAGCAGCAGCCTCGACCAGTGCCGGATCGATACCTGCACCGCGTTCCAGGAAGGCGTCCCAGTCCTCGATCAGGCCCTCGCCCGTATCCGCGCCGACAGCCGCGACATGGCGCAGGAACGGCAACCCGCTTGCGCGCAAGGGCCCCTCGCCCGCCCGAGCGATGCCCGGCTCGATCGCCCCGAGCATCGCGGCAAAGTCCTTCTTGAGCACCTTGCGCTCCATCAGGAGCACCGAGACACCCGAAGCCTTCAGCAGATGCGCAAGCTCGGCCTGGGTCGAGAAGGTATTGAGCGTCGTCGCGACCGCGCCGGCCAGCGCCGCCCCGAAAGTCGCGGCGAGAAACTCGGGCCGGTTGGTCATGAGTACGCCGACGCGCGTGCCCTTGCCCGTGCCGCAGGCAAGGAGCGCGCGCGCCACGGCATTGGCCTTGGCCCACAGCTCGGCATAGCTCCAGGAAACGCGCTTGCCGTTCTCGTGAAAGACCAGTGCCTCGTCCTCGCCGCCCGCGGCGCAGACCTCGGCCAGCCAGCCTGACATGGTCAGCGCGCCGAGGCCCTGCTCTTCATCGAGTGGAGGGCCATGGATGACCGAGAGCGGCCCCGTCGGCTTGCCGTCTGCCTGCGCCATGATCGCCTCCGCTCAGGCGTTGACGTCGACGATGTAGCGGCCCTTCACTTCGCCCGACATGAACTTGGCCGCCGCCTCGATCGCATCGCCAAGGCCGATCTCCTGCCCGATCGCCTCGAGCTTGGCCGGATCGAGATCGCGCGCGAGGCGCTCCCAGGCCTTGAGCCGCTTGGCCTTGGGCGCCATCACGCTGTCGACGCCGAGCAGGCGCACGCCGCGCAGGATGAAGGGCATGACGGTCGCGGGCAGGTCGAAACCCTGTGCCAGACCGCAGGCCGCAACCGCGCCGCCGTACTTCGTCTGCGCACAGGCGTTGGCAAGCGTGAAGCTGCCCGCCGTATCGACTACGCCCGCCCACAGTTCCTTCTGCAGCGGCTTGCCCTTCTCGCTCATCGTCGCGCGGTCGACCACTTCGTCGGCGCCGAGACCCTTGAGATAGTCGGCCTCTGCCATCTTGCCGGTCAGCGCATGGACGGTGAAGCCCGCAGTCTTGAGCAATGCGATCGCCACCGAACCGACACCGCCGGTCGCCCCGGTGACGAGAACCGGCCCCTGCTCGGGCGTGACGCCTGCATCGACCAATGCATCGACGCACAGCGCTGCCGTGTAGCCCGCAGTACCGATCGCCATGGCCTGCTTCTCGGAAAAGGCGCCGGGCAGCGGCACCAGCCAGTCGCCCTTGAGCCGCGCGACCTGCGCAAGCCCGCCCCAGTGCGTCTCGCCCACGCCCCAACCGTTGAGCACGACCTTGTCGCCCGCCTTGTAGTCGGGGTTGCTGCTCTCGCGCACGGTTCCGGCGAGGTCGATGCCCGGCACGATCGGCCAGATGCGCACCACCGGGCTCGAGCCGGTGATCGCGAGGCCGTCCTTGAAGTTCAGCGTGGAGTAGGCGACGTCGATGGTGACATCGCCCTCGGGCAGCGCGCTCTCGTCGAGCTCGGTAAGCGAGACCTGCTGTCCCGCGTCGGTCTTCGCGATCTGGATGGCCTTGAACATGGCGATCTTCCCCAATTCGTGATGTGTTGCTCTGGTTGGCGGGCAATCTTGCAAAGGCGCGGGCAAATTTCAGCAGCGAAACCGGCACCGGCGCGATTCATCGCCCGCCCGCTATATCGACCTCGTCCTCGGGACTGATCGGGCGGCTGAGGCGCGCGAACACCTCGGGAAACTTCTCGGGCTTCATCGAGCCGAACATCGAGAGACGCAGGATCTCGCGGCTCATGCGCAAGGCGAGCTTGGCGCGGTCGCCCTCGTCGGCGGCATGGGCGCTGACCCAGACCGGCCACAGGATGATGCCCGAAAGAACCAGCACGCCCATCGCGTCTGAATCGACGTGCGGCTGTGCCAGTTCGGTCTCGGTGAAGCGGTGCAGCGAGCCGTGGAACTCACGCCAGAAAGGGTCGGCGGTGGGATCGGGCGAGGCCAGGATCTGCAGCAGCCACGAGCGGCACAGATCCGCGTTCTCGGTGGCGAAGGCGACGAGGCGGTACATCGTCGCAGGCACGTCGACATCCTCGACCCGCCGCTCGACCACCGCCTCGGGCGGTCCGAACACCGCGCGCATCATCCGGTCCGAGACCGACTGCATCGCGGCACGAACCAGCTCGTCGCGCGAGGGAAAGTGCTGGTAGGCCGTGCCACGATTGATCCCGGCAAGATGCGCCACCGCCGACAGGCTGACCGCGTCGATGCCCTGCTGCGCGATCAGCGAGGTTGCCGCCTCGAGGATCAGCCGGCGCGTCTCGGCAGGATTGCGCGTGCGCCGCCGGGCACCCGGCCCCGGCTGGGGAGGGAGGGGATCGGGAGACGACCCGCTCATCCCTCGCGCGCCACGTCGTAGGCCGAAAGGTAGCGATCGAACTTGGGACGCAGGCTGGCCTCGTCGAGACCGAATTGCGCGAGCTTGTACTCGTGGCGACCGAACTTGTTCTGCGGATTGGCCGCCAGCCAGTTCGCCATGCCCTTCTCGGCCTCGGGTGTCCATTCGTCGCCGAGCGCAGCGTAGAGCGCCTTCATGCCCTCCAGCGGATCGGCGGCCAGATCGGCATAATGGACATCGATGATGCTGTCGTGGCCGTGCGCCTCGCGGTAGTCCATGATGCGATTGGCGTGCTCGACCGCCTGGAAAGTGCAGTTGTCGGCAATCCATTCGCTGTCGACACGCCCGGTATAGCCCTTGTGCGCAAGGCTGATGATCGAGCAGAAGCTGCCCATCGCGGTCAGCGGATCGCGATGGGTCCAGATCAGCCGGGCATCGGGATAGACCTGCTTGAGGGTATCGAGCCAGAGCGCATGGCTGGGCATCTTGAGGTTCCACACCCCGCCCTGATGATGCTGGAGCACCTGCAGGAACTGCTTGTGATACTGGTAGGCGCTGGTCATGTCGCACTGGAAGTACCAGTCGCGGTAATTGGGCAGCTTGCCGCGAGACTCGAGGCTGAGTGCCTTGAAGTCGTGAGCCATGAAGAAGATGCACTCGTTGGGATAGACCGCTGAATTGCGGTAGTACTTGCCCATCTCGGGCATCGCCTCGAGCATCATCTTTTCCTGCTCGAGCTTCTTCACCGCGCGCATGTCGCTGGTCAGCTCGCCCGCCCGGACCGGCGGGAACGGGTCCTCGATCTCCCAGGTCAGCGCCGAGCGACGCGCCGGGTCGGCATTGAGCAGGTTCGAGAGCAGCGTCGTGCCCGTGCGCGGAACCCCGAAGACGAACACCGGCTTCTCCACCCGCCGCTCGGTCAATTCGGGGTGCGCCTTGAGATAGTCGATCGTCTTGAGGCGCAGCGCGAGGTTCTGGATCAGGTCGGCACGGAAGCGCTCGACCAGCGGTGCGGGCCTGTCGTCGGCGTTGATGTCGCCGACGAGAATCTCGAGCCCCTCGCGAAAGCTGTCGCTTCCGAAATCGTCACGCCCGGTGCGAAAACAGGCCGTCTCGATCAGCTGGTCGACGTTGAGCCCGGACTTGGTGCGTGCGTCCATTGCATCCCTTCCCTCGTTTCGGGTGCCCGTGTGCAGGCCCCGCTTTTGCGGCAAGTTGACCCGGCACGCAGTGACGCGACAAGCACCCGCGCGCCCATATCGCTTGCGCGATTGAAGCCAGCCTCGCTGGACGCCCCCGCAAACGCATGATGATCTCAGCCGCAAAAGCACCAAGACAACCAGATCGATATGGGAGAGCGTGGATGGGTTCCGGCCTGTTTGACTGCAGCGGCAAGGTGACGCTGGTAACCGGGGGCAACAGCGGCATCGGCCTCGGCTTCGCACGCGGCGTCGCGCAGATGGGGGGCGACCTCGTGCTGTGGGGCCGCAATGCCGAGCGCAATGCCGCCGCCGCCGAGCAACTGCGCGCACTGGGCGCACCGCGCGTGTCGTGCCAGCAGGTCGATGTGACCGACGAGGGCGCGATCATCGAGGGCTATCGCCAGCTTCTGGACGACATGGGCCGCATCGACTGTGTCTTCGCCAACTCGGGCATGTCGGCCGCCTCGCGCAGCCTGCTCGACATGAGCACCGAGGAATATCGCCAGATCATGAACCTCAACCTCGACGGGGCCTTCTTCACCCTGCGCGAGGGCGCGCGCGCGATGGTGCGCCGCGCCGAGAACGGAGAACCGGGCGGCAGCCTCGTCGCCTGCGGCAGCCTGTCGATGTTCATGGGGCTCGCGGGCAAGCAGAGCTACGCAGGCTCGAAGGCGGCGCTGGGCGCGATGATCCGCGGCATGGCGGTCGAATTCGGTAAATACCGCATCCGCGCCAACGCGATTGCGCCCGGCTACGTCGTCACCGGCATGATGGACAATCCGCAATCCAAGATGGTGACCAAGATGTTCGCCGAGCGCACCCCGATCCCGCGCGAGGGCTATCCCGAGGATTTCGAGGGCATTGGCGCCTACCTCGCCTCCGATGCCTCGCGCTGGCACAGCGGCGACACCATCGTGATCGACGGCGCCTATCTCGTCCGGCCGATGTGAGGAGAGAACCCATGGGCAAACTTCTGACGATCCACGACGTGAACGACGTGCGGCTCGACGACTACCAGCGCCCCGGCGCCGGTCCCGCCGATGTCGTCATCCGCATGAAGGCGGTGGGCATCTGCGGCTCGGACCTCTCCTACATCAAGCACGGCGGCATCCCCGCGCCGGGCACGCTGACCGCGCTCGGCCACGAAGGGGCGGGCGAAGTGATCGAGGTGGGCGAGAAGGTGAGCGGCGTAAGCCCGGGCCAGCGCGTTATCGTCAACCCGATGATGACCCCCAGCTACATCGGCAGTGGCGGTCCGGAAGGCGCCTTCACCGAGGAACTGCTCGTGCGCGACGGCATCGCCGGGGTCAACATCCTGCCGATCCCCGAGGGCGTCTCCTACGAAGTCGCCGCGATGTGCGAACCGCTCGCGGTGGCGCTCCACGGCGTCAACCGCGCCCAGGCGAAGGAAGGCGAGAAGATCGTGATCTTCGGTTGCGGCCCGATCGGCCTTGGCATGGTGCTCTGGGCGATCGACCGCGGCTGCAAGGACGTGATCGCACTCGACCTCTCGGCCGACCGGCTCGAACGCGCGAAAGCGCTGGGGGCGCACGTCATCGATCCGGGCAGCGAGGACGTCGCGGCGCGGATCCAGCAGATCCACGGCACGGTCAGCGTCTTCGGCAAGGAGAAGTCGCAGACCGACGCCTATATCGACGCTGCAGGCGGGCCCGCGATCCTCGGCCAGGTGGTAAGCCTCGCCAAGACCCATGCCCGCCACGTCATCACCGCCGCCTACCTCAAGCCCATCGAGCTTCCGGCAGGTCCGATGCTGACCACCGAGATGACCATCACCTCGGCAGTCGGCTATCCGACCGAAATGCCCGAGGTCATCGCCGCCATGCCGCGCCTCAAGGACACCATCGCGGCGATGATCAGCCATACCCTGCCCTTCGAGGAGGTGATCGAGGGCCTCGCCATCGCCGCCTCGCCGCAATCGGGCAAGGTGATGATCGCCTTCGGGGACGCGCGATGAACGCCCCGGCCTCCGAAGGTGCCGCAAAAGAGCAGCCCGCGCTGGCCAGCCTCGTGCGGCAGGGCGACACGCAGACGCAGGCCGACCACATCGCGCCGGGCATCTTCGGCGTGCGCGACATCTCCAACGCCTATCTCGTGACGAGCGAGGAAGGCGACCTGATGATCAACACCGGCTTCATGGACAATGCCGCGCGCAACGCGGCCCTGCTCGCCCCGCACCGCAAGGGACCCTTGCGCGCCATCGTCCTCACACAAAGCCATGCGGACCATTTCGGCGGCCTCGACACCTTCCGCGAAGACGGCACACAACTGCTCGGCGGGCCCGGTTTCGCGGCCAACTGGCAGGACATGAAACGCCTCCAGCCCTTCTTCGCGCCGCGCTCGCGCAAGCTGTGGGGGGCAACGCTCAAGCGCGGCGCGAACCCCGCGCCGCCGCCCGAGGTGAGCCCAGAAGAAATCGCCGAGCCCTGCACGCTCACGCTGGGCGAGCGGCGCATCGAACTGCTCCACACCCCCGAGGGCGAGACCACCGACGCGCTCACCGTCTGGCTGCCGAACGAACGCATTGCCTTCACCGGCAACCTGTTCGGCCCGGTCTGGCTCTCGATGCCCAACTTCAACACGCTTCGCGGCGACCGCCCGCGCTCGGTGCGCACCTTCCTCGCCTCGCTCGAACGCGTGCGCGCGCTCGAACCCGAGATCGTGGTCACCGGCCATGGCGAGCCGATCCGCGGTGCCGCACGCATCCGCGCCGACCTCGACCGGGTCCACGCCGCCGTCAGCCACGTGCGTGAGGCGACCATCGCGGGCATGAACGCAGGCCGCTCGCTGCACGAACTCATGCGCGAGATCGCCGTGCCCGAGGAAATCGCCATCGCCGAGATGCACGGCAAGACCAGCTGGACGGTCAAGGCGATCTGGCACGAACAGGCAGGCTGGTTCCGCTACGAGAGCACCACCGAGCTCTACGGCGTGCCGCGCAGCGCGGTAGACGCCGACCTCGTCGCGCTCGCCGGAGCCGATGCCCTCGCCCGGCGCGCTGCGGACCATGCCGCACAAGACCGCCCGCTCGAGGCACTGCACTTGTGCGACATCGTGCTCGGCGCCGAGCCCGACCATCCCGGCGCACGCCAAGCCAGGCACACGGCGCTCGCCATCCTGCTGGACCGCTCGGGCGGCAGTAATCTGTCGGAGACGATGTGGCTGCGCTCCGAAATAGCCGCGTGTTCGGAGTGATGGGGCCGGATTTTCCCACCGGGAGTGCGCGGTTTTGGCGTGAGGCTTGCTCTGGCTTATCGAAGCGAGACAGGGGCAATTAAGCGCCCATTCAAGTCGCTCAACGGCTATTCCGACGATCCCGAAAGCTGCCCTTCGGCTTTGCATAGACAGCGCCTGACTGAACGGCAGGAAATGGGGAACAGTCTTCCCGGCCCGAATGGCTCTGGTGCGGGGGGAAGAGGACATCAGAAAGGGCTTAACGGAGCCGCTGTTCGTTCAAGATAATCTCTGCTCCTGCCGAGACTTCGAAGTTGCCAGATTCAGCAAGTTCCACCAGTAAATCGACTATCGACGAACAGTCGTAGTTTCCGAGGCAGTATACCAGCGTCCCGCGATTATTAACGAGTTCCGGCCTCTGAATTAGTTCTACGATATGCCAAAAAAGACTTGGGTCCTTCGTATCAGAAAGCTCCAGTGCGAGCGAGTTTCGTTCCAAGTGACTATCAGTCACTTCAAGGCGATGCAGCTTGTTCAAAATTTCAGCCTCGTTCATGGCTTCATTCTGGCTGAAGGCGTTGATGACAGCAATGTCGGCGTGTCCGGAACGGCAGCTATTTGCCGATAGCCGCCTCAAAGCTGACATTCCGAAACCGGCCGGTTATGGTAGTCAGTGACAGCCTGAACCTACGGCAGCTTCTGCTAGTGTGACCCGAGACCGAGAATGACCGCTATGTCGGCGAGTGCTGACGATCGTGGTGGCCCGTCTAACGTCTGTTTTCCGCGCTCTTGCTCCTAAAAGCTGCCGGGTCTGTAAACGGCCATTTTAAGCCACCTAGTATCACACCTGTTCCCTTCCCTAGGCCATGCGGTGTGGACAAATTTACTGGCCTTGGAAGGTGGCAATTGAGGCTTGAAAAACCAAGGCGCATGGTAGGCGGCAGATGTGCTGCCAACTGGCACCTCGACCGGATCTAGCCTGATCTTCACTCGGCACCCTCTCGCCTGAGCAGGTCGTCGAGATGTCGAACCATCTCTGGCGCTGACATTTCAATGCTTCCGCCGTGCCCAGCGAAAATTCGAGAAAACCCCAAACCCCGCAGAGCCGCGATCGACGCAATCTGCTGGTCCCAGTCGAACCAGCAATAGCGCCTGTATCCACGCAGCCGCCGCTCGTTGTGATCCCATGCCAGTGTATCGCCTGTAAACAACGTATCTCCGGCGACCAGATAGGCCACGCTTCCGCGCGTATGACCCGGGATCGGCACGATCCTGATTTCGGGATGGGGCGAGGCAAGGTCGTCGTCGTGAATGATCCGATTGGCAAAGGGCGCGGCATCGGCGTCCGCCTGGTGAATCCAAACATCAGCACCGAAATATTCGGCATAACGTTTAGTATCACCGATATCGTCGCGATGAGTCAGAAGGATGTGATCCAGCCCGCCGCGCTGCTCCATCCAGCTTGCCAGCCGGGTCGACCATCCCGGCCCGTCCACAAGGAAATTCATATCGCCCGCGCGGCCGAAGTAAGAGTGCGCCCCATAGGAACCTTTCGTGTTGTGGCCCATCCGAAAATAGCCAGCGACCTCTTCGGGAAACAACGGTCCGTATTTAGGCAGACCATCCGGCGGCCTTACAGCGCCGACCGGGCACAATTGCGCGGCCTTCCAGGCGGCCTCGATCTCTTTGTCGGTTTCCGGCTGCCTGGCGAATACCGATTGGCCACTTTTTTCAACCAGCAATTCAGGGGCGATGGAACGCGATGCCATGCAATTGATGCATCGCGATTCCACAGTCCATCGGTCGCCTGTCGTCCCGCCTTCGGTCTGCCTGTCGTTCATCGGCATGAAGTCGATACTCCTCAGTGGAAAGTTGCGCCGCCATCGATCACCATGATCTGGCCGGTCAGGAATTCGGCCGCATCGCTCGCTAGAAAAACGCATGCCCCGGCAAGATCGTCTGGCCGCTCCTCCCTGCGGATTGACCGAGAGGCGACGACGCCGTCGCGCATCGCCTGCGAAAACGCCGCGTTGCTCTCGATCCCTTCGGTGATCGTCAGGCCGGGCGCGAGTGCGTTGACGGTCACCCCATCCTGCCCGACTTCGGTCGCCAGAGAGCGGGTCAACGAAACGATCGCGCCTTTGCTGGCGATGTAATGAAGCATATTGGGCACGCCGATGAACGCCGTGCCAGAAGTGAGATTGATGATCCGCCCCCAGCCCGAACGGCGCATGTGACCGATGACCGCGCGACTGCACAGAAACTGGCTTAGGACGTTAGTCTGCAGAGCGCGTGCGAATTCTTCAGGCGGAATCGCATCGAACGGTCGCAAATCCAGAGCACCGGCAATCGCCGCATTGTTGACGAGAATATCGACGCCGCCCGCTTCCTCTTCAATCCGACTGACACACCGCTGGACGCTATCGACATCGGCCACATCACATTGCAGGGCCTGGATGTTCGACTCGGGCTCATCCTCCCAGGACAGGTCGGCACCATATACCCGGTGGCCTGCCCCGGCGAGGGCTCTGGAAAGCGCTGCACCAATGCCGGTTGCAGCGCCTGTGACCAGTGCGGTCTTGGTCTGAGAGGTCATAGCAAAATATCCTAATATCCTGTTGTCCTGTATCGAGGTGGCCATGTGCGAGGGGCCACGCTAAGATATGCTTAGTTTACCTAACTACATAGGGGCCCTTTTGTGCCGAAGAATGTCGCCCACGCGCGTTTCGAGCGATATTCGCTTATCGCCCAGCAATTCGGAGCGCGGACGGTTATGTTTCAGCAGGCAGCGGCGCGGCTGCTCGACCTCAACGTCACGCAGTTGGAATGCTTGCAGCTGATCCGTCATCTGGGACCGATCACTGCCTCGGACCTTGCACGCGAGATCGGCATCACGCAGGCGTCAATGAGTGTCGTGGTGGGGAGACTGATCGAGCGCAGGCTGGTTTCGCGAAACCGTTCTTCCGATGACAAGCGCAGGCGCCTCCTGCAGCTTACGGAAGGCACAGCTGCGTTCGTCGACGCAGTCTATGACAGGCACGTCGCGCGGATGAAGGCCATCATCGACGCCATCACGGAAACCGAACTCGATAGCGCTCTTTCGTTCATGCAGATCCTCGAAAAAGAGATGCGCACGACGGCGATCGAAATGAACAAGAGCGCGGGTGACATGGGGAACGATCCGCTGTTTTAGCAGCGCGCCTGGCAAGTGACGACATCAGGTCCGACCTTTGCCTATGTCTGCTTTCGCGAGTTTTCGACCAAAAGCCGCCAGTCCGCAATCGGCCCCAAGTTGACCTTCCCCCTCGCTCAGGCTGAGCCTTTCGAAGCCCTCGGCACATAGCGCCTGACTGCCCACCCGTCGCCGAACTCAGAACACGCGCAGTAATCGACATGGCGTCAGAGCGGCTGACCTCCCCGGCTTTGATCGCCTCTAGGCCGCCACCAAAAGAACGGAGGCGCAAAGGGTATCATCCCCTCGCGCCTCCGCTTGTTTCCTGAGCTCGGTCAGCCCTTGCTCGGTAGCTCGGCGATGGCAGTGCCGATCGCGCTCATCTCGCCGCGGTGGGTTTCGGCGCGCTGCTGGATCTCGACCAGCTTCTTGCCGCCTTCCTCGAACTTGCGCACGACCTGGCCGGTGATGAAGATCACGTCGCCGTCGGGATTGTGGCGGCGAATCTGGCAGGTGTGGCGCTTGAGGAAGCCATCGTCGCCGATCCAGTTGGTCATGTGGTGGGTCAGCCAGCTGCAGCGTTCCGGGCCGTAGTCGTAGGCGCCGGGCGTGCCGACCTCGCGGGCGAAGTCGTCGTCCCAGTGCACGCGCTCGGGCACGTCCTTGATGCCGAACTTGTTGGGAATGCCAAGGCCGGGGTGTGCGTCGATCAGCTGGAAGTGCAGCTTGTTGGTGCGGATGTAGAGCCCGCCCCACCCTTGCGCATAGCCGATGAAGCCGGTGACGGTCATCGGGCCCTTCATCATCTTCGGCAGCTCGTCGCCGACTGCCACGTCTTCCCAGTAGCGCGGGGCCGTGCCGCGCACTTCCTCGTTGCGGTAGAGGTCGAACCATTCCTCGAGCTGGTCGGGATCGATCTTCTCGACCTTGCCCTTGACGCCGTCGTACTTGCTGCCGCGCTCGCGCGCCTCGTCGCGATCGGTGCGGAAGACGTAGCTGTCGCACTCGGCGACGTGGTCGCCCGACTGGTTGTAGAAGTCGACGTGGTAGATCTGCTGGTAGGCACGGCCCGCAAAGCGGGTCTGGTGCTCGACGAGGTCCTTGAGGTACGCCTCGGTGCGGATCGTGTCACCGCGCAGCACCGGCTTGTGCCAGGTCCAGTCCGCGCCCGCCCACATCGCGTGGACGCCGGGAAGTCCGCCGCAGTAGCCCGAGACGATGCGGCTGGTGGTGAACAGGAAGCTGGGCAGCGCAACGATCGAGCCGTAGCGGGTCTTCTCGGCATAGGCCGGGTCGCACCACAGCGGGTTGTCGTCGCCGATGCCGTGCGCGTAGTGGCGGATGGCATCGCGCGTCGCCTCGTAGTTCCACGGTTCGACCGTGTTCTCGATCTTCACGCCCATGCGCTTCCTCAGATCGTCGAGCCCTTCCTCGGTGATCTTGGGAAACTTCTTGTCCTGAGCCTGGGTAGCCATAATCCTCTCCTTGGAAATCCAGTATCGTTGTGATGTCAGGCCGCTGCGCTCGAGGCCTCGGCGGTCGCTGCCGCCTCGCGGTCGCGCAGGACCTTGCGGTTGACCTTCCCGGCGGGCGTCTTGGGCAGTTCGTCGACGAATTCGACGATGCGCGGGAATTCGTGCTGCGCGAGGCGGTTGCGGGTGAAGTCCTGCAGTTCCTTCACGAAGCCCTCGCTCGCGGCGCGCGGCGAGATGACGAAGGCCTTGACCACCTGCCCGCGCTTCTCGTCGGGCGCGCCGATGACTGCGCATTCACGCACGTCTTCGTGCTTGAGCATGGTGTTCTCGATCTCCACCGCGCTCATCGTCCAGCCCGCCGAGATGATCACGTCGTCGGCGCGCCCGCAGTGGTAGAAGTAGCCGTCGGCATCGATCTTCGCGCGGTCCTTGGTCGAGAGCCAGCCTGACTTGCGCCGCAGCATCAGCTCGCCCACCTCGCCCGGATCGGTGGCGCTGCCATCGGGCCGCTGCACCTGCAGCTCGAGCCCGGGAACCGCCTTGCCGAGCGAGCCGGGCTTGACCGTGAAGTCCTTCGCGCCGGGGTAATTGACCAGCACGACGCCGATTTCGGTGGTGCCGTACATCGAGCAGGCATCGACCCCGAAGGTCGCGTCGATCCATTCGAGTGTGGCGGGGTCGATCGGCTCGCCGGTGAACGAGAGCTTCTCGATGGCGAAGCTGTAGTCGGACGAACGCGCGGTGTTCTTCATCATCCGGTAGTGCGTGGCTGCGGCCGACATGTTGGTAATGCCGAAGTCCTGCAGCGCCTGCATCAGCCGCGCCGGATCGAACTTGCCGCGCCCCATCGTGCCGGTGGTGACGCCGAGCCCGAGCGGCGCGAACGTGCCGTGCCACAGGCCGTGGCCCCAGGCGGGCGAGGAGGGGCAGAAGAATTCGTCGCCGGGGCGGATGCCGGTACCGTAAAGCGCGGCGAACATCAGCGTGACGAGCGAGCGGTGGGTATGGCGTACCGCCTCGGGCAGTTCGCGCGTGGTGCCGCTGGTGTACTGGAAGCAGGCGAGATCGTCGCCCGAAGTCTGCGGCGCATATGTCGCGGGATAGGCGAGCAGCGCTTCCATCAGTGCCGCGTCCGCGACGACCACGCGCGGTCCCTCGACTGAGCGGGCAAGCTCGGCCTTCTCGGCATTGGTGAGCAGGATCGCGGGCTTGCAGTCGTCGACGCGCAGGCGCAGCGCGTCCGGGCCGAACAGCGTGAACAGCGGCACCGAGACCGCGCCCTGCAGCATTGCCCCGAACAGGCACACGTAGAACGGCAAGGACGGCTCGAACATGAAGGCAATGCGCTCGCCCTTGGCCACCCCGGCGGCATCGAGCCAGTGCGCGAAGCGCGCCGCGCCCGCAGCGATCTCGTCGAAGCTGAGGATCTCGTTTTCGCCATCGGCATGCGCGACGCGCACCGCCGCGCGGCCCGAGCCGTCGGCATGGCGCAGGATCGCCTCGTTCGCGATATTGAATTGCGCGCGGGTGCCATCGAACAGGTCCCACAGCGCCGCGGAATTCGCATGCGCCTGCGCATCGGCATAGCTGGTGAAATCGCTCAACAGAGCCATCGGCCGCTCCTCCCCGGGCGAGTCGCCCCTTGTTATGGCCAAGCTATGTCACGTCCCGCTTGATGTTGTAAATAATGAATGTTATTCTATATATTGAACAACAAGGCCTCGTCATGACCGATCCTCTCGAAACTGCCGTCAAGGCCAGCAAGGCCCCCGCCATCGCCCGCGCCGCCGCGATCCTGCGCCTGCTCGGCCGCAGCGAGACACCGCTCGGGCTCCAGCCGATCGCCCGCGAACTGGGACTGGTGCCCTCGACCTGCCTCTACGTCCTGCGAGCGCTGGTGGAGGAGGAACTGGTCAGCCTCGATCCGGCAACCAAGCGCTATGCGCTGGGAGCGGGCGTGCTCACGCTTGCGCGGCACTGGCTGCAGCGCGATCCCTTTGCCAGCCTGGTGCAACCGGTGATCGAAGAAATCGCGCTTCACCAATCAGTTACCTGTGTCGCGGTCGAGATATCCGGACTTGAGCGGATCACCGCCGTGGCCGTCGCGGAGGGGGCGGGAAACTTCCGCCTCTCCACCGAAGTGGGCAGCCGCTTCCCTGCCCTCATCAGCGCGACCGGGCGCTGCATCGTAGCCTTCGGCGGCCACGAGATCGAGCGGCTGCGCGCGCGCTTCGAGAAGCTGCGCTGGGACAATCCGCCCGGTTTCGAGCAGTGGAGCGAACAGGTCGCCGAGACCCGTAGGCGCGGATACGCGGTGGACGAGGGACATTACATCGCCGGCGTCACGGTCCTCGCCGCACCCGTCTACCGCGCGAGCGGCGCGCCCTCGCATGCACTCATCGCCCTGGCGTTGTCGCGCGCGCTCGATGGCAAAGCCATGGACGGGCTGGGCAATGCTCTGGTGGCCGGAGCGCAGACGGTGACCCGCCAGCTGGGCGAAGGATGAGGCCGAGGCGCTATGCCCCTCGAATGTCCCTCGTGATCTTGAGGACGCTGCCTTCGGCATCGCCCGAGACATAGACCGTCCCGTCACCAGCCACAGCGAGCCCGCAAAACGGCACCATCGGCCCCGACATGTCGCCGACCCCGCCCAAGAGCTTGGGCCGCACGCCCGGCGGTGCCTTGACCGGCAAGCCGCTCGCGATCACCGCGCGATTGCCGCCGGAGAGGTCGCAGGTGACCAGTTCCTTGCGCTCGACATCGACGACAAAGAGCCTCTGCCCGGCAACCGCGATGCCTTGCGGTTTACCCAGGCCATCGAGCACGGTCTCGGCGCGAGAGCCCGCACAGCGCACCACGCGCCCGCCGCCGCTTTCGCTGGCGTAGACACTGCCATCGCTGGCGATGGCGACGCCCATCGGGGTCGCGAGGCCTTCGGCCAGCACCTCGGCCTCCCCGTTGCCCAGAGCAAGCACCCGTCCCGCCGCGCCATCGGCGAAGGCGACGGCGTCCCCCTCGCCCACCGCGACGCCGTAGAGCACTTCGTGGCCGGTGCTGAGCGGGGTGCTTTCGCCCGCCGCGATATCCCAGCGCATGACAGCGCCCATCGAATTGGTGGTCACCCAGACGTTCTCGCCCGCATGGGCAACCCCGCGCACGAAGCCTGGGAAGCCGGGCGAGAACAGGAAGCCCGCCAGCGCGAGCGGTCCCTCGGACGGAAGCGTATAGGTAAATCCGCCATCGGCAACAAAGAGCGACCCATCGCCGGCCAGCGCGAGCCCCATCGGCCATTGCAGCCCGCGCCCGACCAGCGAGCGTGTCGCGCCCTCGGGCAGGATTTCGGTCACTTCGCCCGGGATCGAGGAGACGAACAGTCGCTCGCCGACGAACGTGCAGTTGTCGAGCCCGGGTGCGAGACGGGCGAGCACCTCGCGCGCGCCGCTCACCGGATCGATGCGCAACACCTCGCCGCTCGCGACCTGGGTCGAGACGATGCGCCCCTTTGCGTCGAACTTCACCGAGTCCGGCACGCCGAGATCGCCCGCGATCACTTCGGGCTTTCCGCCCGCGGGATCGACGCGCCATATCTCGTTGGTCGCCATGATCGGCATATAGAGCATGCCGTCCGGCCCGATCGAAAAGGCATTGGGCATCGGCACGTCGGCAAGTATCTGCCGATGCTGCCCTCCCGCCGGGTCCAGCTCGAAGATGCGCCCGCCCATGCGGCACTCGCCCGCGAAGAGCCGGTCCTGATGGACGGTGATCGGATTGGCGACGGGCATGTCGCCATGCACCACCCGGTACTCGCCCGAGGGCGTGAGCATCGAGACCCGCCCCAGCGTGATCTCGGTGGCATAGAGGTTGCCCGCGCTGTCGAAGGCGATGTCGTCGGGCGCGGTGATCGGCCCGTCGATGGGGCAGATCGGCGTCGCCGCGCCGCTGTCGGGATCGAGCGCGGTGACCGCGCTGCCGGCGACCTGCGCGACGTAGATGCGCCCGTCCGCTCCGGTGCGAAGGCCATTCGCGCCGAACAGGCGACTGGGCGGGCTGGCGCGCTCGATCCGCCATCCCGGTGCCGCAGTGGCGCCGCCCGGTGCGGCATAACGGCTCTGCACGGCTGCGACCTTATCTCCCGCCATCAGCCGTAGCCCAGGATTGCCTTCGTCTCGAGGTACTCGGCAAAGCCGTGCGCGCCCCATTCACGGCCATTGCCGCTGCGCTTGTAGCCGCCGAAGGGCGCTGCGAAGTCGAAGCCTCCGTTGAGGTAGATCGCCCCAGCGCGGATGCGCCGGGCAATCGCGCGGCAGGCCTCGATATCCTCGCCGTCGACATAACCGGCGAGGCCGAAATCGGTGTCGTTGGCGATGGCGACCGCTTCCTCGATGTCGCCATAGGGGATCATCACTAGGACCGGGCCGAAGATCTCCTCGCGCGCGATGACCTTGTCGTTGTCGCCCACGAAGACCGTCGGGCGCACGTAGAAGCCCTTGTCCAGCCCCTCGGGCCGCCCCGGACCGCCCGCGATCAGCTCGGCGCCCTCGACAATGCCCTTCTCGATATAGGCCTGCACCGTCTCGAACTGGTCCTTGGAGACGACCGGCCCCATCGCAACGTTACCCGCAGGATCGCCGACCGCGACCGCATTGGCCGTATCCGCCGCGACGCGCTTTGCCTCCTCGAGCCGGGCCGCAGGGACGAGCAGGCGCGAACCGGCACTGCAGGTCTGGCCCGAATTCATCATCATCGAGCCGACCGCACTGGCGACGCGCTCCATCGTCGCACCGTCGTCGAGCACGATGTAGGGGCTCTTGCCTCCCAGCTCGAGGCACACCCGCTTGACCGTGTCGGCGGCATCCTTCTGGATCTGCACGCCCACGCTCTCCGAGCCGGTGAAGCTGATCATGTCGACGCCGGGATGGGTCGAGAGCGCGGTGCCGATGACCGAGCCCTTGCCCTGCACCATGTTGAAGACACCCGCCGGGCCGCCCGCGGCATCCATGATCTCGGCCAGTATCTGCGCCGAATAGGCGGCCAGTTGCGGGGGCTTGAGCACCATCGTGCAGCCCGTGGCGAGCGCCGGGAAGACCTTGACCGTGACCTGGTTGATCGGCCAGTTCCACGGCGTGATCAGGCCGCAAACGCCGATCGGCTCATGCACGATCAGCGTCGAGCCATGGCTTTCCTCGAAGGTGTAGTCCTCCAGCGCGGCGATCGCGGCATCGAGATGGCCGATGCCCAGAAAGGTATGGAAGCCGCCTGCAAGGCTGGCCGGAGCCCCCATCTCCTCGGTGATCGCCTCGCCGAGGTCTGCCTGCCGGTTCTCGAACTCGGTCTTGATCCGGCGCAGCAGCGCCAGCCGTTCCTCGCGGCTCGTCGCCGCGTAGGCAGGGAAAGCGGCACGGGCCGCCGCCACTGCCCGGTCGACGTCATCGGCGCTGCCCAGCGCGATGCGCCCGGAAACCTGCTCGTTGGCGGGATTGATCAGCTCCTGTGTCTCGCCGCCGAGCGGTTCGACCCAGGCACCGTCGATATAGAACTTGGCGTATTCGCGCATCAGCCTCTCCTCGGCCCGCAGGTTTTCCGGGTTGCCTGGGTCTTATTGCGACCCTTCGGCGTACCAGGTCCGGAACTTCTCGTATTTGGGCATCTCTTCCGAGTTCGCCTTGGGATCGATCCTGACGTGGATCACCGCGCACTTGCCGCTGGCATAGGCGCGCTCGATCGCCGGCTGCAGATCGGCGATGTCATCGACGAATTCGCCATGGCAGCCGAACCCTTCTGCCATCTTGTCGAGCCGCACCTCGGTGCTCCAGTGCGTGCCGATCTCGCTCGTGCCCTGCCCGAAGGTGCGCTTGTAGACGCCCACTTCGAGCCCCCACTGGAAGTCGACCCCGACCACGCAGACCAGCGGCAGCTTGCAGCGCACCGCGGTTTCCAGTTCGGCGACGTGGAACAGGAACGAGCTGTCGGAGGTGAGCAGCATGCCCGGGCGGCTCTTGCCGGTCGCCGCGCGGTCGGCGAGCATGGCGCCGGTCGCATAGGGAAGCCCGGTGCCGATGTGGCCGTAGTTCTGGTTCCAGATCACGTCGCGCGGTTTGCACTGCGAATAGGTCCACTGGTAGATCACCGTGGCGCCGCCGTCGCGAATGAGAATGCCGTCCTCGGGGAAGGCCTTGGTCGCCTCGACCACCATGCGCGAGGTATGGATACCGACATTGCCGCCACCCGACTTGCTCTCGGTCTCCTTGGCCAGCGCGTCGAGCTCGGCCTTTCCGTCCTTCATGAATTTCGCGAGGCCCGGTGAGGGATCGCGCGGGGCGGACTGGAGTTCGCGCACGAGCTGCGGGACGACGCCGCGAAGGTCGCCCACGAGCGGCACGTCGATCGGCCGGTTGACGCCGATCGCGGTCGGGTCCTGCTCGACGTAGATCCACTTGCGCGTGGCGTTGTTCTTGGCCCACCAGCGCGTCGTGCCGTAGTGCAGCGGCTCGCCGATCTCGGTGCCGAGCGCGAGGACGAGATCGCATTCCTCGACCGCCTCGAGCGAGGCATCGGAGAAGACGTACTGGAAGGTGCGGTCCTCCAGCCCCTCGATGTAGGACGTGCCGCCCGAGGTCTGGACCACCGGGCAGTTCATCAACATGGCAAGGTCCTTGACCGCCGCGCCCATGCGCGTGGTGTGGACCGCATGGCCGAGCAGCAGGAGCGGGTTCTTCGCCTCGCCGATCAGCTTCACGGCCTCGCGCACCTTGTCGATGTCCGCGCCCTGGTTGACGAGGCGGTAGCTTGCGGGCGCCGCCACTTCGGGGAGGTCAAGCTCCTCGAGGATCACGTGGGCGGGATATTCGATGTACGAGGGACCGGGACGTCCCGAGAGCGCCTGGCGGATCGCCTCGCGCACGATCTCGTCGGTCTGGTCGGCATATTCGATCGAGCCCGAGTACTTGACCGAATCCTCGATCATCGGCTCCTGCCGCACGAACTGGATGCGGCCACGGCGCACGCGCCGCTCGGTGACGCGCGCGCGCTGGCCGCCGAGGAAGATCACCGGGGAATTCTCGACCCGCGCGCACTGCACGGCGGGCATCATGTTCGCCATGCCCGGCCCCAGCGTGCCGATGCACAGACCCGGCTTGCCGGTCATCCGGCTCGCGGCCTCGGCCATGAAGCCGGCTGCCGCCTCGTGGTGCGGTGCGACAACCGTCCAGCCGCGCTTTTCCGCCTCGAGGAAGAGGTGCACGAAGTTGGGATCGGGAATACCGAAGAGCGTGTTCACGCCCTCGGCCTCGAACAGGTCCAGAATGCGCTTGTAGACCGGCGTTCCCATTATCAATTCCCTCTTTCCCGAAGTCTGTCTTGTTGTCCGATTGGGCGAGCGCTCTTGCCCGGACAAGAATCGCGGGGGCAAAACCGCGAGTGCGATGCCGGGCAGCGCTGGGGCGATCCGAGGGTGCCCGGGTGCCCCTGCAGCGGTGTCTTCCCGCGCCTCGTCAGTCCCCCAGCAGGCGCGGCGCACCGCGCCCGATGAAATTGGCGAGGTTGCGGTGCAGGTTGATGACCTTCTGCTCCTGGTGCGGGTTGGGCAGTGGCCCGCGAAAGCCGCTCGACTTCATGCCCTTGTGCACGAAGGCCATGTTGGCGAAGTCCTGCGCCAGCACCGCGCCCCAGTTCTCGCCGGTGGGGTCGGCATAGACCCATTCGGTCTCGGGTTCCTCACCCTCGGGGAAGCGCTCGAGCGCATAGCTCTCGAAGATGCACTTATTGGGGTCGTCACCGTAGGGACGCACGCGGTAGCACAGCGCGAAGGTCACTCCGTGCAGGATGTTCTGGTTGGGAAACAGCCCCCAGGCGAGCCCGGCCTCGGCCATCACATCGCTGGGAATCTCGGGCCAGGTCACGCCGCGCGCGGCATCGTCGGCCTTGGCCGATTTCATCCAGTGCGCGATCACCTCTGCGGGCGTGGCGCTCTCGGGCAGTTCGTCCTGCAGCCGGCTCGCCGCCTTGACCAGTGTCTCGGTCGAGGCGGAATAGTTCACCGTCTCGTAGTTTTCCTTGATCAGCTGGTAGGTCGAGACGCGCGGATCGAGCCCGGCCTTGCCCGAACGCGTGGTGCCCGAACTCTCGTTCATCTTGTAATTCTCGTCGCGGGTATCGTAGCCCGAGACCGAATGCAGGCCGTACTGCTTCGAATAGGCGTAGTAGTCGCCGTAGCGCAGCAGCTGGCTGTGCGTTCCGGCGACGTGATAGGGCTCGAGGAAGGCCTCGATCGCGACTTTCCAGTTACAGTCGTAGATCGCCCACTGGCGCCACTTGTAGCGCATTTTCGCCAGTTCGAAGTGATCGAGGATCTCGCCCGCACGCCCCATCCACTCGCCAAGCGGCATGCAGTCGGGGTCCATGTTGATGTAGATGTAGCCACCCCAGGTATCGACCTTGACCGGCGAGAGGCAGGTCATTTCGGGGGTCAGCTCGTTGTTCCAGTCCTGCGGGTCGAGCACGAAGGTGTTGTTGCCGTCGGTGTCGAAGCCCCAGCCGTGGAAGCCGCAGGTAAAGCCGCGCCGACCCGATCCGCGCACGTCGTGGACCTTGCCGGGCAGCATGTCGGGGACCGAGACGAGCTGGCGCCCACGATGCGGGCAGACATTGTGGAAAGCGCGCAGCGAACCGTCGCCATGGCGCAGGACGATCACGGACTCGTCGGCGACGTCGTAGGTCAGCCAGTCGCCCGGTTCGGGCAGGTCGGTCTCGCGCTCGACCATCTGCCACACCTTGGGCCACAGGTGCTTCTTCTCGTCCTCGAGATAGTCGCGCGAGAAGAACGCCTCGGTCGGGTAGGTCACCCGCCGCTCGGCGTCCATGTCCGCGCCGGTGATGTTGCCGCTGTCGAACGGCCCCTTCTTCGATGAAACCTCGTTCATGGCGGCTCTCCGCTTGGCTATTGTGCGTCCTGCGCAATGCGCAGATCGAGACCTTCGAGCGTTCCCGCCTCGCGCCACGTCCTCAGGAAGCGCAGGAAGTCGTCCCAGCCCGCACCCCAGGGCCGGAACAGGCCCCACTTGTGCTCCTTGGCGCCCTCGTTGTTGAAGTAGCTGGGCGGGCACGAATTGAGGAAGTCGGACTGGTCGATGGTCGTCGCCTCGAAATGCGCGACATAGTCGTCCATCGCCTGCTTCGTTGGCTCGACGCGCTCGGCATGGCGGCGCAGCGCCTCGGCGATGATCCAGGCGATATGCTCGCCCTGCCGCCCGAACTGCTCGGTCACCGAGGCATTGAGCCCGCCCTGGATGTAGCCGATATAGAACTGGTTCGGGAAACCATGGGTCATCGTGCCGTGAAGCGTGAGCGGCCCGTCGCGCCAGTGATCGTAGAGCGAGCGGCCAGCCGTGCCCTCGATCCGCTCGATCCCCCAGCGCCGCTCGAGATCGCTGGTCACCTCGAAGCCGCTGGCGAAGATCACGCAGTCGCAGGCGTATTCAGTGCCGTTGGCGACGAAGCCGGTCTCGCTCAGCTTCTGGATGCCGCGCGTCTCCGAGACGTCGACGAGCTCGACGTTGTCGCGGTTGAAGGCGGGGTAGTAGGTATCGCTCGATAGTGGCCGCTTGCACATGAAGTAGTAGTAGGGCTTGAGCGCCTCGGCGATCGTGCCGTCCTCTACCAGCGCGTCGACGCGGCGGCGAAAGCGCTCCATCACCCGGTGATCCATCTCCGCGCGGCGCGCGTAGTAAGCCTCGGTGCCGATCTCGGGCCAGCCCTCCTCGGCGAGCTCGGCAGCGATGTTGCGGCTGATCTCGGTCCAGAAATCGCTGACCAGATCCTCGTCCTCGGGACCGAAAGCCTCCATCGCGCCGCGGTGGAAATTGGCCTGGCGCGCAGCCTGCCAGCCCTGCTCCTGGCTCTCGAACCAGGCCCGGTCGGTCGGCGGATTGGGGCGCGCATCCACCGTCGCGGGGGTGCGCTGGATGACGTAGAGCTTTCTGGCGTACTGCGCGAGGATCGGCACGGCCTGGATCGCGGTCGCACCGGTACCGACGATGGCGACGGTCTTGTCGCGAAGCTTGTCGAGTTCGGGGCGACCCGGCTCACCGCCGGTATAGTCGTAGTCCCAGCGCGCGGTGTGGAACAGCTTGCCCCTGAATCTGTCGATCCCCTCGAGCGAAGGCAGCTTGGGCATGTTGAGCACGCCATTGGCCATGACCACGA